>JACPQF010000104.1 GCA_016190625.1 Chloroflexota bacterium
AAGAAGAAGCTGGCGCTGCAGGCTGCCGTGCTAATAAAGGAGGAGTACGACACGCCGACGTTTCTGAATCCTTTGGCGCCTTTCGCCATAAGCTCGAAGGTCGGTGATATTAAACTGACTAAGGGAATGGCGTATCTCGGATATTCCTTTGAAACGGCAACTCACCCCAAGTAGGGAAAGGCCACAGGGTAAACGTGCCTAGTCCACAGGGCAAAGGACGGTTCCCGTAATGAACAGGAGTTATGCGGTTGCACCGCGTAACTCCTGTTTAATGAGCTTGTAGACAACAAACGAAAGAGGTGAGCTCATGCTCGGTGGCTACATGGGCAAAGTGCTGCGGGTTGACCTGAGTAGTGGCAAGATAAGCGAACAGCCACTACCTGCGGAAAGCGTGCTGAGGCAGTTTATCGGTGGCTGGGGCCTTGGCCTCAAGCTTCTCTACGACCGTTTGCCCTTGGGCCTGAGCGCCACGGACCCAAGGAACCCGCTCATCTTCATGAACGGCCCCCTGGTTGGCACGGGCAGCCCCATGTCCAATAACAACACGCTGGCGACCCTGAATGCCTCCACCGGCTACACTGCCGGTCGGGCGCATTCGCATGGCTTCTGGGGTCCCAATCTCAAGTTCGCTGGCTACGATGGACTCATCATCGAGGGGGCATCGGAGACTCCTGTATACCTGTGGATTCATGACGGCAAGGCCGAGGTAAGAGAAGCCAACCCGTTTTGGGGGCAGGACACACACGAGAGTGAGGACTTGATACGGCAGGCAGTTGGCGAGTCTAAGGCCAGCGTGGCAGCTATCGGTCCGGCGGGAGAGAGCGTTTGTTCGATGGCCCTCATCGAGAATGACAAGAACCATTCCTTCTCCCATTCGGGCGTTGGCGCCATCATGGGTTCGAAGAAGCTGAAGGCGATTGCCGTTCATGGGACGGGGAAACCGGTAATAGCCGACGAGGGGAGATTTCGGGAGATCCGCCAGGAGTGGGTGGCGTTGGTAAGGACCAACAGGCGCGACCTGAAAGACGGGGTCTACGCCCGCAATTACGTAGACTTTCTGACGCGGTGGGCTGGCGGGGTGATAACCAGGAACTGGCAGAGCAACTGCCATCCTGAATACGCCGCAGGAATGTCGTCACGCCAGGGCTTCAAGCCTAGGCCCTGTTATGCCTGCCCCGCAGCGTGCAGCTACGATGTTGAGATTCTAGAAGGCCCGCACAAGGGCCATGTTGCTACCCTTTCGGGCGGTTTGGAGGCCTTCGAGGCCCTGGGAAGCAATCTGGGCATTGCCGAGGAGTGGGCTTCCTTCTATCTGCCTGACATTGCCGACCGCCTTGGTTTCGAGGGAGGAGGCATAGGCGCTGTCCTAGGCCTGGCCTTCGAGTGCTATGAGAAGGGGCTACTGACCAAAGAAGATACCGACGGTCTGGAGCTGAGGTGGGGAGATGCCGAGGCAGTCGAGAAGCTGATGAGGAAGATAGCTGCCAAGGAGGGAATTGGCCGAGTTCTGGCGGAGGGGGCGGGCCGGGCGGCGGAGATCATCGGGGGCGGAGCGCCGGAGATGGCGATACATATCAAGAATTCGTGCCTTAATCTCCATAACTGGAAGTCTGGGTTCTGGGGAACCATGTTTGGGCAAATCATCGGTGGGGGCAGTGGCTGGCAGGACCTTTACGTTCGCCCTCCTCTCCGAACGCATAAAGGCATGGCCGGGGTCACCGCCGAGGCGAGCATCAGGAAATACTGGATGGATTCCGCTGGGACTTGCTATTTCTCCTTCGGAGGCCCCGAGGGCTTTTCGGCTTCCATCAGGGCCGTGGCTGCAGTGACGGGCTGGGATCTGACCGAGGAGGAGGTCCGTCTTTTCGGTGAGAGGGTGCTGGCTCTGGAGCGGGTGTTCAACGCGAGGCGGGGGCTGACGCCGGAGGATGACTTCGTCGTGCCCAAGCGCGTGATCGAGGCGCCAAAGGATGGCCCGGCAAAGGGGCTGAGCATGGAGCCCTACCTCAAGGGCATGGCGAGGGAATACTACCGGCATCTAGGCTGGGATGAGAAAACAGGGAAGCCACTGAGAGGCACTTTGGAAAGACTGGGGCTGGAAGACGTCATTGGAGACGTATGGCGTTGATCAATCAGGGCTTCCCCCAAGAAGCGCGATGGCCACCTACAGTACTGATTTCTGAGCAACCCGGGTATGGAGCGGAAGTTCTCTCTGGCATACTTGCGAGCGCGGCCACAATCGCCAGCCGTTCGCGCCTTTAGCGAATTCAGTTTGCCGGCGGTTCTTGGCTTACACGGACGACCCCGATGGCGCTAAGCTGTTTGAAAGGATGGATCGGGACGGCGGGCAACGCCCAGAGGATATTTGGCTTGTAGGCTAAACAAGCTAAGCGAGACCACGTCAGAAAACCCCGAATGGCAGCCAGAAGCCAGAGCATTGACGCGCGCGCTCCCTGATGGTAATATACTGCTGTCTATCTGCCTGCCGAGCCAGAGAGGGCGCCGCAGATGCGATGATAGGCCCGATGCCTTGACAGGAAGCACGCAACAGCGCCAGCCCGGGGGGATGGTGGGATGGTCAAGCGATCAGGAGACATCATCGCCGGTCCTACAGCCGTCAGGCAGGTTCGCCCCAAAGCAGCCTCTCCCTTCGTCGGTCGAGACGAAGAGCTGCGTCGCCTCACTACGTCGCTGGACCTCGCCGCCGGGGGCGAAGGGAGCGTTGTCTTCCTGACCGGCGAACCCGGCATTGGCAAGACCCGCCTTGCCGTTGAGACCCTCGCTCTAGCCAAGGAGCGCGGCTTCACCGTGCTGGGGGGCAGGGCCTACCCTCTTGAGGTGGGGCTGGCCTATGCGCCGCTGGTGGATGCCTTTCGTCCCCTGCTGCGCAATGTCGATTCCGCCCGGCTGCAGCGCCTAGTGAGCGATTTACCGAGCCTCGGCCATTTGTTTGACGGGCTTCGACTTGCTCCGGCATTCTTTCCATCAGAAGGATTGAACGACCCTGCCTTGGAGAAAACCCGCCTGTTTGAGGCGGTGGCCCGTTTTGTCGAGCGGTTGACCTGCGAGGCGCCGGTGGCGCTGTTCATCGACGACCTGCACTGGGCCGACGCGGCGACCCTCGAGCTGCTGCACTACTTGGCTCGGGGCTTATCCGACCAGGCGGCGCTATTGTTTGCTGCCTATCGCCGGGAGTCGCTGGATACCTCCCACCGTCTGCGAGAGTTGGTAGAGCCGCTGCAGCGAGTGGGGCTGGCGGAGGAGATGGCGCTGTCCCGGCTTAAGGGGGAAGCGACGGACAAGCTGGTCTGCAGCATTCTTGGGGGAGAAGCGCCGAAGGGACTCGTTTCGCTTCTGGAGGCCCGAGCGAGGGGAACGCCGCTGTTCATCATGGCGCTCCTCGACAATCTCATCCAATCGGGCAGTCTGGTGCGTGGTTCCAGTGAGAACGACGTATGGGTATTCGACGCCGCAGGGACGGCGAGCCTGCCGCCCACGGTACGGCGGCTGATACTGGAGCGAGTGGACCGGCTGGCAGGGTTGGAACGGCGGGTGATGGACCTACTGGCGATAATGGGCGATACCACGTCGCATGCCGTTTTGCGGGCGGCGAGCGGTGTCGAGGATGAGCCCCTCCTTGGCGCCTTGCGACGGCTGAGAGGTGCGGGGCTGGTGGCGGATGGAGTCGATGGGTCAGAGGTAACCTACAGCATCACCCACCCGCTGATACAAGAGGTGGCCTATTCTGAATTGCCGGAGATGGAGAGGCGACGCGCGCACCTGACGGCGATAAGGGCGTTGGAGGCCCAATCGGAAGGACGTACGGATGGTGTGAGTCGTCTAGCCCGTCATTATCTGGGAGCGGGGACGGAGGCGGACCCTGAGCGGGCGTTGGGAGCGCTGGTGGCAGCGGGTGAGCGAGCCCTGCAGCTCTATGCCAACGAGGAGGCGGCTCGGTATTTCGAGGCCGCTCTGGCGATGCTTCGCAAGGGTGGAGGGGACGGCCTTTCCACGGCGCCCAGAGGGCACCCGCCTCAACCCTCCACCCTCTCTCACGTTCTAGAGCGGCTTGGTGAGGCGTTGGAGCTGACCGGCAAGCCTGAGGCTGCCATTGACGCATGGAAAGAGGCGCTGGTCCTTCTGTCGGAACCATGGGGACACGTTGCTGACGCCGCGAGAATAGCCCGTCTGCACCATCGGCTGGCACTAGCAGAGTTCTATCGCTATCGCTTGGACGAGGCTAGAGCGCACGTGGAGTCTGGATTGAAGGCACTCGCCGGCCGGGAGCCATGTCAGGAATTAGCGGACCTCCATTGGGTGCGGTATCACATCCTCTTTCGCATCGGCGACACCGGGGGCGTCGGTGAGACCACGAGGGAGCTTCTATCCCTGGCGCAGCGATTGGCTTCGCCACGGGCGGAAGCGGAGGCCAACATGGCCGCCTCCATGTTCAGCCTGCGGCAGAACGATATCGCCCAGGCTCGCCAGTACAGCCTTCGAGCCCTGACGATAGCCGAATCCATACCCGGGGGTCCTGACCTAGCGAACTGCTGTCGGGCCCACATTGGGTTGATCATGACTGGAATGTGCCTGGGCGACCACCACTTTATGCGCTACCATGGCGAGCGGGGCTTAGCGGCGGCCAGGCGACTTGGGGCGCCACACATGGAAATCCATCTTTGCCACTACTTGGCTTTTGCCCACCTCATTGGCGGCGTCTGGGAGGAAGCGCAGCGGCGGAGCACAGAGGCCGTGTTGCTGGCTCGCCGATTAGGGCAGCCTCGCGACCTTGCCCATGCGCTGGCTGGACGGGCGCTCATCCTGGCGTTACAGGGAGACCCGTCGGAGGCCAAAGCCTGTGTCTCCGAGGTAAGAACATCCTTCGGCAGTCCTTCTAAGGAAGGGTCGGTCGATAGGCATGTCTTCGGCCTGATCGATATGGCCGAAACGGCTCTTGCCCTCGAGCAAGGGCAGGCAGAGCGGGCGCTGGCCGTGGCCGGCGGGTTTAGGGTTGAGGGCTTAGGGTTGAGGATGGAGTCTCCTCCACTCTCTATCGCGCCCAGGGGGCGCCCGCCTCAGCCTTCAGCGCTTGAGTTGCCAGATAGGCCGATGGGCTTCACATTGCTTGCCGAAGCCCAGGTAGCGGCGGGGTATCCAGAGAGCGCACTGGAAACTGCCCACCAGATTTTCGATCTGGGGCCGACCGGTACCCCGTACTTTACTGCCCTTGCCGCTCGGGTCGAGGGCCTGGCCCGGCGGGCGCTGGGGCAACGCGAGGCCGCGCTGGAATGCCTGGCTCGCGCCTCCGAGGGCTTCGCGTCGCTGGAGATGCCGGTCGAGGCTGCCAGATGTCTGCTCGAGCAAGCGGAGCTCGAGGGTCAAGCGCAGGCTGCCCAGGAAAGCCTGACGGTGTTCGATCGCTGCGGCGCTGGTATCCACTCTGAACGTGCTCGACTGCTGTTGAGGGAGCTCGGCGTCTTGCCGGTTGTCAGGGGTCGGTCTCGCTTCAGGGGAGTTCCGCTTAGCGAACGCGAGCTGGACGTGGCGCGCTTGGTCGCCGAAGGCCTGACCACGGCCGAGATCGCCAGCCGCCTGAATCTCAGTTGGCGAACCGTGAACGCTCACCTCGGACACATCTACGCTCGCCTGGGTATCGGCTCCCGGGCTGCCCTCACTCGCTACGTGATTGAGGTAGGGCTGCTTTCGCCCCTTCACGAACGTAGTCGGGATCGCTGATACATAGCGTTTCTCCCGATCTGCCCGGTCCTCTGCCTTGGGTCGGCGTGCCCGATAATTAGCTATTTCTCCAGATGTTCTCCGCTTTGAGTCTCATTTTGTCATCTTGAAGAAATAGCGATTTCTCTGGATGTTTCGCGACGGTTTCTCGGTTATCATTGGTCCAAAGCAGCAGACAAAAGGGGGAAACGCGATGACGCGAGTGGACGAACTGCAGAAGAAGTATCCTACTGTCCCGCGGTACGTCATCCTCAAGACGGATTTCAACGTCCATGGCATAAGAGATTGGGGAAATCTGGAAGAGACTGGCATCTGGTCGCGGTACGCAGGCTTAGGAACCTACGCGACCTATGACCTCGATATAACCCTCAAGGAATGGGTGGAAATGGGGCCGGGGAGAGTGAAGCCGGGCATGATTCTCCGACCGGGTCGCTTCGTCTTCCCAGAGACTGGCACGGATATTATGCCAGCCCCCTCCGTGAATACCAAGAGTGATTTGACGATCAGAGCGGAGGGATCGGGGAAATACGCCGTTTACCAGGGAGACGAGAGGGTGGATGAGGTGTACCAAATGCCCGCTATGGGGTCGAACATCGTGGCGAAGGAACAGCTCACAAAGTCGGGAAAGCCGACGTCGAACTTCGTGCACTGGAGCACCAAGTGTTGCTTTCAGATCATTCCCGTTCGCTTTTGCGAGTTCTTCACCCTCGGGATGGCTTGCAAGTTCTGCAACTTCAATCCTTCGCAGGATGACGCCGCCTCGATCGGCCTCCAGCGCTCCACCACCATCAACTTGGATGAAGCCGTCGAGGCCTACAAGATGCGCGCCGCGGAGGTGACGGTTCTCGAGGGCCACAGCGATATGGGCGCGATCGCGAAGAGCGGGGCGGACGTGAAAATATATGCTAAGTTCTTGGAGAAGATCGCCTCCGCTACCCGCAAGAAGCCCAACCTCTTCATCCTCGGCGTACCCACGAGTAGGAAGGACATGCAGAGGCTCAAGGACGCTGGACTCGATTGCATCGCCTACCAAATGGAAATGTGGGACGCCGACCTGTTCGAGGAGACGGTTCCGGGGAAGGCTCATTTCGTCGGACGAGACCGCTACCTCGAGGCCTGCGAAGAGGCAGTACAGGTGTTTGGGGTTGGCAATGTGGGGGTTGGCTTCGTCGGCGGCCTCAACATGATCCCGGAGAATGGGCGGAAGACCTGGCAAGAATCGAGGGATTCCATGGTCGAGGGGATCAACTGGATGATAAAGCGGGGTGTATGGCCCACCACGTTGTATTTGCGTCTGCCACCGGGCGCCGCCTATGCTACCGAAGAAAATCGAAAGAAAATGCCGCCTAATGAGTATTATCTGGAACTGTTCCTGGCCCATCTCAAGGCGGCGAAGGAAACCGGGCTTGTAAACAAGTGGAACAGACTGATGTGGTGTCCTTTGGATTGCCTGACCAATGAAGGAGCAATGGCAGCCTACGACCAAAATGGAAGTGTTGGCAAGTGGGCCGCCGCCGCCGTGCCAAGGGAACTGAATTGGCTTCTCGACTGGGAGGAGCAGCACCGCGTGACAATACAACCGAAATAGGCATCGCGTCGCACCATCGTCAAAGTGGACGATGGTGGGGGAACCCTCACCCTACCCTCTCCCTTTTCCGAAAGGGAGAGGGGGAACCCCCGTGCCGCCCTCGCGGGGGGCCGCCCGGGTGCTGACCTCGCCAAAGGGCTGTCCTTCCTCTGAAGGACGGCGCGGAAAGGGTCAGGTTGAGGGCCTCCCTGGCAGCACTGGGATAGTTGTTTTCAAAGCTGGGAGAAACAATGGCTCGTTTCCTCGCCGAGGAACATCGGATATTCCGGGAAGTGTTTCGCCGCTACTTGCGGACCGAGGTCGTGCCCCATTTCAAGGCGTGGGAGGACGAACGACGGGTGCCCAGATCTTTCTGGCGAGACTGCGGCGCGCAGGGATTCTTGTGCCCCTGGGTCTCCCCGGAGTACGGTGGTGGCGGCGGCGATTTCGGCTATTCCTACGTCATCCTCGACGAGGTCGGCCACGCTGGCCTGACTCTCAATCTGACTTTGCACAGCGACGTGGTCGTTCCCTATCTGGATTCCTACGCCACGCCGGAAAAGAAACGGGAATGGTTGACAGGCTGCGTTAGCGGCGACATTATTACGGCCATCGCCATGACCGAGCCGGGCGCCGGCTCCGACCTCCAGGCAGTCACCACTACGGCCGTGCGCGATGGCGACAGCTACGTGGTCAACGGCCAGAAGATCTTCATTACCAACGGTATGGACTGCGATCTGGTGGTTGTGGCCTGCCGCACTGACAACAAGGTCGCCGGGATCAAGTCGCTGAGCCTGATCGTTGTCGAGGCTGGAACCCCCGGCTTTGTGAAGGCCCGCCAGCTCGACAAGATGGGCATGCACAGCGACCCTAACGCCGAGCTGGTTTTTGCGGACTGCCGCGTTCCGGCCAGCAACTTACTAGGCGAGGAGAACGCCGCCTTCAAGTACCTGATGGCGCACCTACAGAGAGAGCGTTTGCTGATCGTGCTCCAGGCCCAGAGCCTGGCCGAACGCATTCTGGAGCTGAGTCTCGACTATGCCAAGAAGCGTGTAGCGTTCGGCAGGCCGATCGGCTTATTCCAGCACAATCAGTTCAAGCTGGCCGAGATGGCCACCGAGGTCGCCCTCGGGCGCTCCTTCCTGGACGACCTGGTTCAGGAGTTTTTGGACGGCAACGATATCGTCACCCGAGTCTCGATGGCCAAGTGGTGGGTCACAGAGATGCTGAATCGACTTGCCTATCAGGGGGTGCAATTGCACGGCGGCTACGGCTACATGGAGGAGTTCGAGATCTGCCGGCTCTATCGTGATGCGCGCTTGCTAACCATCGGTGGCGGGACGACGGAGATCATGAAGCTGTCGATTGCCAAGCGAATGGCCCTGTAGCCCGTGACCCCTTGGAGTATTGAGACACGAGGTCAGCCTCGGAGTGATGGTTCTTCGGCCGAAGGACGCGCTCCGTACCTGTACGGGGCGAACGTACCAGTACGCTGGAGGCGGTGGGATTGCTGGACGCGCTCCTCACCTGTAGGGGCGAACGGCCGTTCGCCCCTACTTGCAGCAAAGGAGGGAAGACGAAAAGTCGGATTGACGAGCTCCACAAGAAGAACCCGAGTATTCCCGCGACGAATTTGACGGGCTGGCGATGTGCCAGTCAGGAGAACCGCCAGCAAGAACCCAGAGATCAAGAATGAACGAAGGAGGTCTCAAGCAAATGCGTCTTCGATTCGGTCAGGTAACCTTCGCGCTCGTAGGGCTGGTTGCCCTGATTCTCGCCTCCTGCACGTCGACGCCCGCTGCTCCGACGGCGACGACGTCCGCTCCAACCACTGCGCCCACTTCGGCGCCGGCGACGGCGACGCCGGACGGCAGGCCTCAGGGAAGCATCAAGATCGGTGTGGACTTTCGGGCGGGGGGTAGTCTGGACCCCGTCCTCGGTGCCGATGGTCCATTTGCCAACATCTATCGCCACGCCATCTTCGACCCTCTTCAAATAGTCCAAGCCAACGGTGCGCCCGGACCTGGGATCGTGGAGAAGTGGGAGATAGCCCCCGACGGATTGAGCCAGACCTTCTACATCAGGAAGGGAGTCAAGTTCAGCAACGGGGACGATCTCACCGCAGCCGACGTCAAGTTCAGCATTGAACGTTTGATGGGGGCGGACTCCCTATCCTATTTCAAGACCACATGGGCCAGCCAGATAGCCAGCGTCGACGTCAAGGATGCTAACACCATAGTGCTTCGCATGAAGCAGCCCACGTTCTTGCTGCTGGGAGACATGCAGTACAACACCGCGGTAGTGATGCCCAAGAAGTACTTCGAGGAGAAGGGAGCAGACAATTTTGCCAAGAATCCGGTTGGCAGCGGCCCGTGGAAGGTAGTCCGTTACCAACCGGGAACCGTTCTCGAGCTCGAGGCTATGGACAACCATTGGCGAGGCAAGCCCCAGTTCAAGAACATCGTAGTCACGCACATTGCCGAGGAGGCGGCGAAGATCGCCATGCTGAAGACCGGGGAACTGGACATGGCCGAAGTCCCCTTCGATTCGATAGCCGGACTTAAAGCAGCCGGCGTAAAGACGGTGGGCTACGACTCGGGCGCGCAAATGGCGGCGACGTTGTTCTGGGATACGGCGAATCCCGACAAGTATCCTCTCGGAAACGTGAAGGTACGGAAGGGCCTACAGTGGGCGATAAACAACCAGGAGATCATCGACAGTCTCGTCGGTGGAAATGGCGGGAAATACGCCCTGACGTTCGTGAACCAGAACGCCCCGTTCCTCGACCCAAGCGTGCTGAAGCTCGACCCTTACGACGCCGACGGAGCAAAGAAGCTGCTGGCTGAGGCGGGATATCCCAGCGGCTTCGCCGTGAAGATGTGGGAACATGGCGGTTTTCAAAGCACAATCACTTCGGCGATCGCCGGCTACTGGCGAAAGATCGGGGTCAATGTAGAGCAAGTGCCCATAGACTCCGGCGCCTACGTCAGTATGTTTTCGCCTAAGGAGTCTATACAGAATAACTTGAACACAACATAGGGCATCTGCTATGCATTACGTGTCATGGATGCTAGTGCCCTGCATGCGAAATATGAGACCCTTGCCGATAGATTGGACGAGCGGGCGCTTCGGTTGTGCCTCGCCGCGGACGCGCTGGCCTTGGGAC
>JACPQF010000100.1 GCA_016190625.1 Chloroflexota bacterium
AGCCAGGCCTAAGGTCAGCCGCCTTAGGCTCAAGCCATAGGCTAATAGCTGAAGGACGCTGAAGCGCCCCGGGACGCCGAGGACATCGCCCCCTAGCCTGCTGAAGCGGGCTGGGGGACGATATCTGCGGCTCCCCAGCACGCTTCAGCACGTCCTTCTCGGAAGGACTATTAGCCTATGGCTTCAGCCTAAGGCGGCTGACCAGGCGCCTGGCCTCCTTGACGCAGGCCATTGTCTCACTTCCTGCCATTCCCGTATTTGGCCGGTCATCGCCGATCGCGAAGCGGCTGCGCGACTGGGTGGATGATTCGCAGGTTGACCGCGCCGGGAACCTTTTGCTATACTCAACTTCGTCTGTCCAGACCGTATCTTTTGATCCCCCGCGGTGTTTCAAAGATCGCACCCGAGGGATAGGGACGAGGGGTTTTTCGGGTGTCGGAGCCAGAGTATATTCTCGTAGAGCGCGCCAAAGCGGACCCCGAGGCTTTCGGAGTCCTGTACGAGCGTCACCTCACGAGAGTATACAGCTACATGTACAATCGCACGGGTAGCGTCCCCGATGCCGAAGACCTGACCGAAAAGGTCTTCTTTCAGGCGCTCACCCATATGCGATCATACGACAGCCGGGGCATTCCCTTCTCGGTTTGGCTATTGAGAATCGCCCATAATCTGGTCGCCAACTGGCACAGGGACAACAGCCGCCGGCGGACGATAAGGCTGGATGATGTGGAGCCGGCGGGCGAAGATCCGCCGGATGTGGAGCGGCAGGAGGAACGGGCTACGGTGAGGAAGGCGCTGGCGAATCTTCCCTCCGACCGCCAGCATCTATTGGTGCTGAAGTTCGTGGAGGAGCTGTCGAACTCCGAGATTGGGCAGGTGATGGGTCGGTCGGAGGGCGCCGTCAAAGCTCTGCTGCACCGCACCCTGATCTCTTTGCGAAAGGGTCTGGCCGTTAACGAAAATGTACATCCATAGCATCTCACCATCCATTGAAGGGATAAGCCGGGACGAAGACGCTGCTGGCTGGCCCGATGGCCGGGTCGAGGATGCGGAGATAGGGAAGACCGTGCGCCGTCTGAGGACCGTTCTAAGGCCGGTGGAGCCGTCGCCTATCTTCAGGCAGGAGTTGCGGCTCCGCCTTGCTCTCGCCGGTCGCCGGGACCGTCCCCCGGTGCAGGTCGCATCCTCTGGCGAGCTACCTCGTGAGGTGCTGGTGGGCGCCGCGCTTCTTTCGGTGGCCGGAGCCCTTGTCTACCTCTGGCGAACGCGCGTCTCGCATGCTGGGGCAGGCGGATCCGTGCTGGCGAAGAGCAGTAACCTGCCAGTGACGGCAGCGTGAGACCTTGGGACGACAACCAAAAACGGGGGTACGGCGTCAATCCTTCCCGTGGAAGGAGAGCAGCGAATAAGCGGATGAGGACAGATTGCCTATTCGCTTATTCGCTGATTATTCGCTGACGCCGTGTCTCATAGCGAGGCTTGAATGTCCTTGGACACCCGCGGAGAGGCCCTGTTCGGCGAATTGAAGGGTCTTCTAATTGAGATTTCCCGCATGGAGATCGCGGAGTTCGAGTTGGAGTACCGGGACGTCCGGATCGTCGTGCGCAAGAACGGGAATGGTCACTCGGGGAAGGAACGGAAGCTGCAGCCGGCCCCGGCGGTCGCCATTGCGGTTCTTCCCGGAAAAACAGCGGAGAACACCAAACAAGTTACCAGTCCTCTAACCGGCGTTTTCTACTTGAGCCCTTCGCCGACATCGCCCCCCTTTGTGGAGGCAGGCGATGTCATAGAGGAGGGACAGGTAGTGGGCATGGTGGAGGCCATGAAGGTATTCAACGAGATCAAGGCGGAGTGGTCGGGTAGGGTGGTTCGTATTTTCGCCAGGAGTGGAGAGCTAGTGCAGACGGGCCAGGCCCTACTGGAGCTAACGCCTCTATCCTGAGCCAGCGGTTGAAAGGAGCGGGATTTGCGAACGTATGCCCGCATAACCGGTTGGGGGAAGTACCTGCCGGAGAAGATCCTGACCAACTACGATCTGGAGAAGATGGTTAGCACGTCGGACGACTGGATTCGCAGTCGCACTGGCATCGGCGAGCGACGCATCGCCGGCGAGCAGGAGTCGGCGTCCACTATGGGGACGGAGGCGGCCCGACTGGCGCTGGAAATGGCTGAGGTCCTTCCCCACGAGCTGGACCTGATTATCGTGTCGACCTCTACGCCGGACAACGTCTTTCCCGCTTGCGCTTCGTTGGTTCAGAACGCGCTGGGCGCCACGCGCGCCGGGGCCTTCGACGTGAATGCCGCCTGCACCGGCTGGCTCTGCGCCCTCGCCGTCGGCAGCCAGTTCATCGCCAATGGCGTCTATCGCAACGTGCTCATCGTCGGCTCGGACGTCTACTCCCGGGTGCTCGATTGGAGCGACCGCAACACGTGCATCCTATTCGGCGATGGCGCCGGCGCCGTGGTTCTCCAGGCCAGCGACGTTCCCAGCGGCCCGCTGGGCTTTGTTCTGGGAAGCGATGGGGCAGGAGGCGTGCACGTTTACGCTCACAACTATTTTGGCGCCGCCGGCGGCAGGCCGCACAAGGGTCGCCCTTATCTGGAAATGAACGGACGGGAGGTCTACAAGTTTGCGGTCAAAGTCGTTTGCGAGGCAACTTCACAAATAGTGGCGGAGGCAGGCTTGAAGCTGGCCGATGTCGATCTGTTCGTCTTCCACCAGGCAAACGATCGCATCATCCGCGCCGCCGTCAAGACTCTCGATATCCCTCTGGAAAAGGTGCTCATCAACCTCGACGTCTACGGCAACACCTCGTCGGCCTCGATTCCCATTGCCCTATGCGATGCCGTGGAGCGGGGCATGCTGAAGGATGGTAGCCGGGTAGTCATGGTCGCCTTCGGGGCCGGGCTTTCCTGGGGCGCCAGCATCGTGCAGTGGGGGGTGAGAGAGGAAGCGTTCTCGCCGGCGCGGCAGGCTTTTTCCCCAAACGCTATACCCGTGATGGAATCGCGAGGCTAGAAACCGGAGGAACCGATGAACGTCGTCCTACCATTCATTACCACGGCGGTCGTCTTTGTGTTTGCCATCCTGGTGTTGTGGCAGTTCTTCTCTCGTCACAAAGCCTATCAGTTAGTCTGGGGTATCGCCCTGGTCATGTTCGGCATCGGCACCGGGTCACAGCTTGTCGCCTCCATCTGGGGCTGGAGTCTCGTGCCGTATCAGTTGTACTGGCTGTTCGGCGCCTTCTTCACCGCTGCCTTTCTCGGCCAAGGTACGCTATACCTACTGGTCCCGAGATGGCTCGCTAACGTGACTATGGCTATCCTCGTTCTCGCTTCACTAGTCGTAGCGTATCTTGTGTTCGCCGCCCCCATCGACACCGGGATCCTGGCCAAAGCCGGAGCTGTACAACCCAGCGAGGCCATGCCTGGGGGTATTCGCTTCCTCACCATGCCATTCAATGTCTACGGTACGCTGGCTCTCGTCGGCGGTGCCATCTACAGCGCCGTGTTCTACTGGCGCAAGAAGGCCAGGGGAGATCGGGCTTGGGGGAACATCCTCATCGCCGTTGGGACCATATTCATCGGAGCTGGGGGCGGGCTTTCGAAGCTGGGCGGGCCTGAATACCACAGCCTCGCCCAGCTTATCGGCGCGATCCTGATCTTCGTCGGATTCCTCAAGACCCGTTAGGTGTGGCGGGTGGTGTCCTGCAGCGATCGTAGGGGCGAACGGCCGTTCGCCCCTACGCCATGCTGGCACAATGTTTCATCGTCCTACCCGCCGCCGTGGATCAGTATGGGCAGGCAGCGCACGCACACCCACCGCTCCTCGCCTCTGAACTCCAGCTGGACGAGGGGACGGCTGGCGCTGGTGACGCCACAGGAGAGGCATCTGCTCTGGCTCTCCTCGGCCTTGCCCTTCGGCTGCTCAGTCTTCTCCAATTTCTCCTCCTCAATGGATGGTCTTTTCCAGACCAAAGGGTTTGTGAACTCGTATGGCCGGTGTCGGCCAGGTCGTGGGCACAGTATATGGGAGGACGACTTCCGGCGTCAACGTCGTTTGACAGAGAGGAGGGGCGAAAGTAGAATTACGCGGGAGGAACCTCCGGTCTATGGCGCGCAAACGACGATACGGCTTTGTCAAGCCTCAGTTGGTGACGCTCTTCACCGTCGTGGATGGCCTCGGCTACTTCGTGGCCGCCTTGATTCGGGCGATACGTCCCGCGAAGCTGCCTGGCGACCCCCGGCGGATTCTGCTGGTCAACTTCGCTCACATCGGCGATCTACTGTTGGTCACACCTGCCCTGCGCGGCCTGCGAGAGGCTCATCCTCGCGCCCACATTTCAGTTCTCGCCGGCCCGTGGAGCAAGGAGGTGCTGGCAGCTTGCCCCTATCTGGACGAGCTCATGGTGTTTCGTCCGAGTTGGTGGGACCGCGATAATGGCGCTTACTTGCGCCTTTCCGAGCTCGCCGACCTGGTGCGGCTGCTGCGCGGAGGGCGGTTTGACCTGTCCATCAACTTCAAGTCCTTCTTTCAGGAGAATCTGGCCCTGTGGCTGGCCAGGATACCGGCGAGGGTGGGCCACGGTATCTACGGGGGTGGCTTCTTTCTGACTCACAGGCTCGAGCACGATTGGAATGCCCATACAGTGGAAAAGAACTTGGCGCTGGTGTCTCACCTGCGAGTAGCGAGCGCGGTCTACGAGGCTGCCGCGAGTTGCGAGACGGGCAGGAGCGTCCGCCTTTTGTGGAATCCCTCCTGCCGAACTAGCGGGGAGCCAAAGACGAGCTTACCGGCTGAAGCCTCGACGTCCAGGGATGGTGAGGCTAAGGCTGGAGTCTCGACGTCCCACGCCGAGGGCCTGGACGTCGTCCAAGGAAGGACAGCCGGAGCCCTCGCTTTTGGTCCTTCCGAAAAAGGACCCAGGCCGGAGATGTTCGTTTTTGCGGAAGACGTGCAGGCGGCATGCGAATTTCTGCGGGAGACGCTTGGAGGTCGGGAGGCTTCTCCTTTGATCGCCTTCCACATCGGCGCTGGCTACCCTTCCAAGCGCTGGGGAGAGGAGAAATACGCGGCGCTGGCTGATGCCCTGGCCACGACATGGGGAGCGAGAGTCGTCGTGGTCGGCAGCCCTGACGACGTCGCCCTGGTGGACCGGATGCAGGCGCTCTGCCAGACGGAACTGGTCATCGCGGCTGGCAAGCTCAGTATTAGACAGATGGCGGCTCTGCTCTCCTATTGTCGCTTGTTCGTCGGCAACGACTCCGCTCCCGCGCACATCGCCGCCGCCCTTGGCCTGCCAGCGGTGGCCATTTTCAGCGGCGAAAACGAGGCCCACGTCTGGCGCCCCTACGCCAACAACTGCCAGGTGGTCCAGCGGCGTCCCGATTGTTATCCCTGCGGGCGGAGAATCTGCGATCGGGACCACAAGTGCATGGCGGATATTACGGTTGCCGAGGTGTTGGCGGCCGTCGAGCGTATCCTTGGGGAGACTAGGTCGTCACAGTAGGGGCGAGTCCTTCGGCGGAAGGATTCGCCCCTACTTGTGCCTGCCACCTGTTTCTTGACAACCCAGGGGAGCCCTGGCTATACTACCCTCGGCATTCGCCGCGGAAGAGGGCGATATTGATCGATATCCACACACACATATTGCCTGGCGTCGACGACGGTGCCCAAAGCCTCGAAGACTCCCTGGAGATGGCGCGGGCAGCGGCGGCAGATGGCGTCCGGACGATTGTGGCCACACCCCATGGTAGCGAATGGAGCACGGGCTGCAATTGGCCAGAGGTTGTCGGGCGGGTGAAGGCCCTCCAAACGGAGTTGGATAGGTCAGGCGTGAATGTGAAGGTGGCCCCCGGCCTCGAGGTCTACCTTGCGCCGGGGTTGGCGACGCAGCTCGAGGAAGGCAGCGCTTTTCCGCTCAATGGCGGTCGCTACATTCTTGTGGAGATGCCGCTGAATCAGTTCCCGATCTACGCCGAGCAGGCCATTTTCGAGCTGCAATTGCGGGGGCTAGTGCCCATAGTGGCTCATCCGGAGCGTAATGCGGGCATCCAGAAGGATCCCCAAAAGTTGCAGGTACTCGTCGAAAGGGGCGCGCTGGGGCAGGTCACGGCCGCCAGTCTGAGCGGCGGCTTCGGGTCCCGAACGCGTGAAACCGCCAGGCTGCTTCTCCAGCGCAATCTGGTCCACGTTATCGCTTCGGACGCTCATTCGCCAGCCGGCCACCGTTCCCCAATTCTCTCTGCCGGCGTGGCCGAGGCCGCTTCAATTATAGGGGAAGAGCGGGCGAAGGCCATGGTAGCGGCTATTCCTGCAGCCATTCTGGATAATCGAGAGTTCAAAGTGGAGCCTCCGCTGGAGGCCAGGCGCCGCGCCTGGGCTTTCTGGGGGAGATAGAAAGGGGGACAAGTTCTTGAAAGGATTGATCCTCGCCGGTGGAAAAGGAACGCGCCTCCGTCCGCTCACCTATACAGGGGCCAAGCAACTGGTGCCCGTGGCGAACAAGCCAGTGCTGTTTTACGCCATCGAAGACCTCGTCGACGCAGATATCAGGGACATCGGCATCGTGGTGGGTAACACGGCTGACCAGATAATGGCCGCCGTCGGCGATGGGAGCAGGTTCGGAGCCCGAGTCACCTACATCCAGCAGGACCAGCCTCTGGGCATCGCCCATGGCGTGAAAATAGCGGAGCCCTTCATCGGGCGGGAGAGGTTCGTTCTCTTCCTCGGCGACAACTTCATTCGCGATGGCATCGTCCCACTGGTCGACCGCTTCCGAGCGGAGGACTCCCACTCCCTCATTATACTGAAGTGGGTTCCCAACCCCCAAGACTTCGGCGTGGCCGAAGTCTTGGGTGACCGGGTTGTCCGTCTCGTGGAGAAGCCCAGGGAGCCCAAGAGCAACCTGGCAGTGATTGGTATATATATGTTCGACCACCACGTCTTCCAGGCGGTGAACGCCATCAAGCCTTCGGCCAGGGGAGAGCTGGAGATCACGGAAACCATCCAGTATCTCATCGACGGGGGCTTGAAAGTGGCCGCGCCCGAGCTGACCGGCTGGTGGATAGATACCGGCAAGATGGAAGACATGCTCGAAGCCAACCGTCTCATTCTCGAGACCTTCGATACTCGCGTCCTAGGCAAGGTGGACGCCGATTCCCGCCTCGACGGCAAGGTTGTGATAGAGAGAGGGGCAGAGGTAATCCGCAGCGTGATCCGCGGGCCGGTCATTATTGGCGAGCGGACGCGGATCGTGGACAGCTTTATCGGACCCTTCTCCTCCATCTACCACGACTGTCTGGTGACCAATAGCGAGGTTGAGCACAGCATCGTCCTCGAGAACAGCGTGATTCGGGACCTCGACCATCGCATAGCCGATAGTCTCATCGGCAGAAACGTGGAGATCAACCGGTCACCCTGCAAGCCCAAGTCCTACAGACTCATGCTGGGGGACCACAGCAAGGTGGGACTCCTGTGAAGAACATTCTGGTAACCGGCGGCGCGGGATTCATTGGCAGCAACTTCGCCCGCTACCTGCTGAACAAATACGACAGTTGCCGCATCGTCGTCCTCGACAAGCTCACTTACGCCGGCAACTTGGACAACCTGAAGGACCTGGCAGGAAACGCTCGCTTCGCCTTCGTCCAGGGTGACATCTGCGACGCGGCGGCCGTCGATGGGGCTATGCGAGAGCACGCGATCGACGCCATCGTCAATTTCGCCGCCGAGACCCACGTAGACCGTTCGCTAATCGAGCCGGGCGCCTTCATCACAACCGACGTTTTCGGCACCTACGTCCTCCTCGAGGCAGCCAAGCGGTTTGGTGTGGAAAGGTATCTGCAGGTGAGCACCGACGAGGTCTACGGCGAGGTGGCGGAGGGCTCCTCCACGGAGGGCGACCACATCATGCCCAGGAGCCCTTATGCAGCCAGCAAGGCTGGCGGCGATCTGATGGTCAGGGCCTATTTCGTCAGCTTTGGCCTCCCGGTGACAATTACCCGGGGCTCCAACAACTACGGCCCCTTCCAGTACCCCGAGAAGTTCATTCCCCTGTTTATCACCAACGCTATCGACGACCTCCCCCTCCCTGTTTACGGCGATGGGAAGCAGGTCAGAGACTGGATCTACGTTCTGGACCACTGCGAGGGCATCGACACCGTGCTCCGTCGGGGCGAGGTCGGCGAGGTATACAACGTCGGTGGGGGCAACGAACGATACAACATCGATGTCGCCGGGAAGATACTCGCCTATCTCGGCAAGCCCAGCAGCCTTCTCCAGCACGTCACAGACAGGCCAGGCCACGACCGCCGCTACTCCCTCAACTGTGACAAGCTGAAAGGCCTTGGCTGGGAGCCGCGCCATGACTTCGACAGCGCCATGGAGGAAACCATATCCTGGTACCAACATAACGAGTGGTGGTGGCGAAAGATCAAGTCGGGCGAGTTCATGGACTACTATCGCCGCAACTACGCTCACCGCTCGGTGCTCTCAAGCGACGCCTGAGCGCCTTGGAGCCGTCGGTACTACGTTGGACGCTCGATTGCCAGTCGCTGGGGCGAACGGCCGTTCGCCCCTACTTCTATCGGAAGAGTATTCCGACGCTGGTACCGTCTATTTGGCCTGATGCCCTAGTGGTGCATCCGCCAAATCCGTTGAGCGCCGCGGTGTTACTATCGTAGGGGCGAACGGCCGTTCGCCCCTACCCGCGGGGCAAAGATGCCTTGACGAAGTGACCGGCCGTTTGGCTGTTCATTGTTTTCAGAAAACGGCATTGACATTTAGCTGCAAAAGTGATATTAGTTCTAGCAGCCGACCCTAACCCCCAGCCCTCTCACTGCCGGGGAGAGGGAGACAGGTGGAAACAAAGACAACCGATGCTGTCCAAGCTCAGGCTCACCTTAAGGCAGAAGATCGTGGTCTACTGCCTACTTGCCGTCTCGCCCGTAGTCCTGTTTGCCTATTTTCTCGTAGACGAAAACTCGTCTTACGTCAAACAGCAGAGTCTCGACAGAATCGACAGTCAGGCCAATTTGGCGCAGCTAGCCCTAGATGAGCTGATCGATACGTGGTTGAGGTTTCTCGATAATCTAGCTCAGATGCCGCCGATCAAAAGCGGGGATAAGGCGGGGTCGCAGCAGATACTCACGGCCGTCTTCCCGCTCTACTCGAATTTCATCACGACCTTGGCCGCTGTGGACGAGGAGGGACAGATCGTCACCGGAGTTTCGAGCGGAGATTCTTCATCGTTTAACGTGTCGGACCGGCCCTATTTCCGCGTGCTTCTTAGGACAGGAAAGCCCGTGGTCTCCGACAGACTGATCGGTAGATCGACGGGCCAACCGGTGTTTGTGGCGGCTACACCCATCAAGGACGGAGAAGGCCGTGTAACTGGAGCGGTTGCTGCTGGCGCTTCCTTGAGGCAGATTCAGGCGCTTTTGGATCGGATAGGGCAGGGAGCAGGGGACGCCATCGTGGTGGGATCGGATGGGGTGGTCCTCAGTCACCCCGACTGGCAGTACATGGAGGTGGAGACCAACTTGAAATCGCTGGCGCCAGTCGGCCTGGCCCTCGGGGGGAAACGGGGCACGACCGAGCATGCCGACCCGCTTGGCGGCGGCAACTGGCTGTGGTCCTATCAGCCTCTAACCAAGGCGCCCTGGGCGGTGGCCATAAAATACCCGGTGACCGCCGTCAACGCGCCTATGTACTCCAGCCTTCTCAGATGGTCCTTTTATCTGGTGGGATCTCTGGCTCTGGCGTTGGCTCTGGCCTCCTTCTCAGCTAACCGGATAGCTCAGCCATTCCGTCGTCTTGCCGGGCGGCTGGCTTTAGCCGCACCTTCCGGCGACGGCGAGAAGCCATCTCACGCCGACCTCGACGATCTCCATCAACTGGCACGGGTCTTCAACGGGATCTGCGACACCCTCACACAGACCTCCAACGAGTTGGCGGGTGTCAAGGAGGAGCTGGCGGTTCGGGCCAGGAAACTGGAGACAATGACCAAAATGGCATTGGAAGCCCGCGAGGAGGAGCGGCGACGCATCGCCATGAGCATCCACGACGGCGTGCTCCAGCTGATCGGCGCCGCCCAGTTGGAGGCCAGACTGGTTCAGGGAGCAGGACCGGTCCCCGACGCTATGTCCAAGCGTTTGAACCGCGTTGAGCTGGTGTTGGAGCAGGCGCTCACCGATTTGCGGGGCATTTCACGCGGTCTGTGTCCTCCGGATCTGACGGAGACCGGCCTGGTGTTCGCGGTTTACAGTCACTTGATCATGCTGCGGGAGACCTACAGGATACCGCGAGTCTCTCTGTACGTTAGCGGGGAGGCTCATCGCCTGCATGCGGAGACCGAGAACGCCGCCTTTCGTATTGTTCAGGAGAGCCTGGCCAACGCGGCGAAGCATGCGCAGGCAAAGCTGGTGGAGGTATTCATCGACTTCACCCCTGCCTTGCTCCGACTGGTGGTCGCGGATGATGGCAGAGGATTCAATCTCAGAGATGTCGACAGCACGCAGGGCGATCATTGCGGCCTCACCAATATGCGGGAGAGGGCGGCGGGAGTTTGCGGCACCTGCGCGATCCTATCCATTCCGGAGGGAGGCACGCGCGTGGAAGCAGAGGTTCCGATGTAAATAGCCCTTGTAGGGGCGGCCACCACGGGGGGATTCGTTGTCGTGGGGGCGGCGTCCTTCGGCGGAAGGATGCCCGCCCGCCCTCCGTGGCCGCCACGGAGGGTCGGCCCCTACTTCTTTGGAGGCCAAGTCCGGACAAATGCTTTGAAAGGATGGGACGATGGAAAAGACAAAGGTCCTGATAGCAGATGATCATAATCTTGTCCGCCGTTTGCTGGCCGACATGTTGGCAAGTCAGGAAGGCATAGAGGTGGTGGGACTGGCTGCCAGTGGCCTTGAAGCGGTGAACAAGGCCAGAGAGCTGCATCCCGATCTAGTGCTCATGGACTTGAAAATGCCGGGTACCAACGGCGTCGAGGCGACACGAATCATTCACCGGGAGATGCCCTCCACTGGTGTTCTGGTCCTGACCATGTCAGACGAGGACGAGGACCTCTTGGCGGCGATGAAGGCGGGAGCGAAGGGCTACCTCCTGAAAAGCGTCGAGCCATCAGACCTGATTCGCTCCATCCATTTGATAACGGGCGGACACGCCGTGATTCATCCCCTCATGACCCCCAAACTAGTGGCAGAGTTGGGCGCCGCCGGCGAGGAGGAGGCCAGACCGCGCCCCGCTGGCGACTGCAGCCTCACCGAGCGGGAGACACAGTTGCTAGGCCTTTTGGCGCAGGGTCGGACCAACAAAGAGATCGCCAACAACCTGCGCATAACAGAGACCACGGTCAAGTCCCACGTGCACAGCATCCTCAACAAGCTGCGCCTGACCAACCGCGTTCAGGCGACCAAATGGGCTCTCGAAAACGACCTCGTTCGGGAGGAGCACTAGCTTCTCAAGTTGGACGTCGATAGCCGAGTCCGCCGCATATAGATCTTTCGGTGTATTCACCGCACACACCACGGTTGTTCTAAAATCGATCTAAAGGTCAATAGAATTTACGACGGAAAGCTGCTACAATCGTAATAAGCGAGCCGTTGCCCGGCATTAGGTGACGGCGGTTTTCCCGAAAGGAGCCCTTTGGTGCTGGCGGGTGACGAAAGCGCTCCCATTGACGGTGGGGGGGATCGGCTGTCTGAGCGTCAACCGGACCACGGTCCGGCGAGCGCCCGGTGTTCCTCTTCCCGGCTGTTTCGATTGACCGGCGGCTTCTGTAGCGGCTGCAACCAGTCTAAGGCTCTCGATCAGCGAATCTGCCCCCGCTGCATACTTGGCGATTTAGGCGCCGTGCACCTGAGCGCAAAGGGACGGCTACAGTCCTTCACCATCGTTCGAGGGGCCCTGCCGGGTTACCGAGGACCGATGCCTTACGCCGTCGGCACTGTTACGTTGTTTGAGGGAATCGAGCTGCAGGCAGTGGTAAGCGGCTGCCATCCCGAGGATCTGCGTCCGGGGATGGAGGTGGAGCTGGGCCTCCTCAAGATCTGCGAGGATAGCCTCGGCCGTGAGGTGGTCGCACAGGCGTTTCGGCCAATCTAGCGGTAGGTTCTCACGCGAAGGCGCATACCGAGTTTGCGCCTTCGCGACTTTCTGCGAGAACTTTGGGTGCGGTTCAGATCCTCGCGCTATTAGCAATCCATAGCACGCCCGGACAGTGAGGCTTTGGCCAGTAATGCCAGATGAGCCTGGTGGCTCGACTGAGACTACCGGCTAAAGCCTCACTGTCCAGAAGTAATTTTGCTCACATCTTCTCACAGCGCCGATGGGTTGGACAATTCCTGCCAGACTGCCGCGGAAAGCTGAACCGCACCCGAGAGCTTGAGAGCTTTCATCGCCTTGCGAAGCTGTTGGCCGTATGGTAGACTATTACTTAACCTCGACAAGGAGAGAGCATTGGAAATAAAGGCCATCGTGGGAGAAGTGTCCGGCTGGAAGGCGGATGCGGTGGTGGTGAATCTTTTCGAAGGGGTGAAGACGCCCGGGGGAGCCACAGGCGCCATCGACGCAGCTCTGGGCGGCGCCATCAGCCAACTGATCGCCGACGGCGAGATCAAGGGCAAGTCAAGCGAGGTCACCATCATCCATACCCTTGGTAAGCTGGCCGCGCCACGGGTGGCGGTGGCCGGGCTTGGCAAGGCGGCGGATTTCGACCTAGACCGGGTGCGCAGAGTTTCGGCAGACGTTTGCCGGACTTTGAAGCGTGCGGGAGTCAAGCAAGCGGCGACTATCGTCCACGGCGCCGGAATAGGCGGCCTCGCGGTAGAGCAGGCCTCTCAGGCTCTTGTCGAAGGTGCCATTCTCGGCCTGTATGGCTTTCGGCGCCACCTCTCCAAGACCGAGGAAGGCGACTTGGAAACGCTGACTCTTATCGAACGCGATCCCGCCAAGCTACCTGCGCTCGAGCGGGGCATTTCCACTGGTCGCATCCTGGCGGACGCAACCAGTTTCGCCCGTGACCTTATCAACGAGCCTTCCAACTTCATGACTCCTCCCGACCTCGCCGCCAAGGCTGAAGAGGTAGCCCAGACCTATGGCTTGAGCTGCCAGATTTTCGAGCGGGAGGATATAGAGCGCCTGGGAATGGGCGGCGTTCTCGGCGTGGCCAAAGGGAGCGCCCAGCCGCCCAAGTTCATCGTGTTGAGCCACAAGGGCACGATCACCGGTCGGCCGGCCGTGGGTCTGGTGGGCAAGGGAGTCTGCTTCGATTCGGGAGGCATTTCCATCAAGCCGGAGGCCGGAATGGGCGACATGAGAAATGACATGGCCGGGGGAGCCACGGTCATAGCCGCCCTGCGCGCGCTGGCGGCGCTAAAGTCTCCCCTCAGCGTTACAGCCATCGTGCCGGCGGTCGAGAACATGCCCAGTGGCACGGCCCTGAAACCGGGAGACGTGGTTCGTTTCATGAACGGCAAGACGGCGGAGATCCACAGCACCGATGCCGAGGGGAGACTTGTTCTCGCCGACGGGCTATCCTACGCCGTCCAGCAGGGGCTCTCGCCCATCGTCGACGTTGCTACTCTAACCGGCGGCATCGTCACGGCCCTCGGCAATCTGGTTACTGGCGTTTTCAGTAAGCATCAGGACCTGGTGGACAAGATCAGCCGGGCTGGCGCTCAAGCAGGCGAGAAAGTGTGGCCACTGCCGCTCTACGACGAGTACAACGAAATCATCAAGGGAGACTATGCCGACTTGAAGAACTCGGGCGGGAGGGCCGCCACCTCGATTACGGCCGCTCTGTTCCTGTCCAATTTTGTGGGCGAGACCCCCTGGCTGCACATGGATATCGCCGGCACGGTGCGGACCGACAAGGACAGAGGCTACCACGTCAAGTTCGCCACGGGCGTGGGAGTGCGCACTCTGACAAACTTCGTCTTGAACCTAGCGGAAGAATATCAGTCGAAATAAGGGAGGAGAAGATGAAGATCGAGTACTTGGGCCACGCGGCCTTTCGTATCACCAATAAGGACGGCGTTTCCATCGTGACCGATCCCTACGAGCCGGGAGGCTATGACGGCGCCGTGGGGTACGGCAAGCCCTCGGAGCCGGCCGACATCGTCACCGTTAGCCACGAGCACGAAGACCATAATTACGCCGCGGCGGTGCCGGGCTCTCCCGAGGTGGTGAAGGGCCCCGGTCGCCACAAGGTGAAGGGAGTCGAAATCAACGGCGTCGCCACCTTTCATGACGACAAGGAGGGCGCCGAGCGCGGGCCCAATACGGTGATGTGCTTCAAGTTCGACGGCATCAACGTCTGCCACGCTGGCGACCTCGGACATCAGCCCAATAGACTCCAGCGATCCGCCATCGGCCCGGTGGATGTTCTGTTTCTACCGGTGGGCGGCTTGTTCACGGTGGATCCGGCCGGCGCTTCTCAAGTGCTGGAGGCGCTCAAGCCCAAGGTAGTCATTCCCATGCACTTCAAGACCCCGAAGTGCGGCTTTCCCCTGGCCAAGCCGGAGGATTTCCTGGCCGGCAAGGTAAACGTGAAGAAAACCGGTGGCAGCCAGATCGAGCTCAGCAAGGAGAGCCTGCCGGCCAGCACGCAGGTCATCTTCCTGAATCCGGCCCTTTAGGAGAACCGGCTGACGGCTACCTATACCGCTACCTGCCGGCCCGTGAGACGCAAGTAGGCGATGGTCCAATAGCTCCAGAAGTAGGTGTTGACGACGGCCGACAGGGCCCAGAGAACGGCCATTACTACCAACAGGGCCGAGCCGGCGTAGGCGATGAGGGGACCGCCGAAGCCGACCGCCAGACCGACCAGGATCCCGAAGAGGGCGAGAGGGACAGCGGTCGCCACAAAAACTGCGAGCACTATCAGGCCGGCGGCGATTCCGGCGGCCACATTGATCAACCATAACAACAGGCTCGGCCACAGGTTGGCCCGAAGAAGTGCCGCCCCTGCCCTGATGGCGGCGATGGGACCGAAATCCTCGACTACCATGGCCCGTTGGGCATAGGCCACGACGATGTTGAAAAGGATGAGGGCGGCGATGAGCATCAGCAGAACGGCTGCTCCCAGCATGATCGCCAGCAACGTCATCAATACGCGAATGGTTCCGTTGACGAGGGAGATGAGGACGACGGCCACGACGACGGACCCACCGACGGATAGGGCGATGGCGATGGTGAGGGCGACCAACAGAAGCCACAGCCCGCCGAATCGCCAGAAGTAGCCGAGGCCCGCCCATGTGGCCGAGGCGAGAGAGCTGGTCCGGCCAGCGGCAAGGTCTGTCGTTGCCCTGATCATACCTCCCTGCGCGGTGAGCGATACGACCTTAAATATCAGCCAGAGGAGGATAATGACCGCGGCGGCGACGAGAACGACCGTGACTAGCAGAGGGAGGTTGTCGGTTAGCCACTGGGTAACGGGTTGGAAATCGGGAACCTCACTCCTTCCCCCGTTGCTACCTCTGCCCGCGCTGAACTGGCCGGGGAAGCTGAAGTTGAAGCGGGAGCCGGAACAGGTGCCGGCGCTGCTGCCGGCGAAGAGTCCCAGGAGCCAGAGAAACCGGTGCCGCCAGGTAATGATCCACGCGTCTCGAAGCAAGCGACCGTAATTCATATCTCCGATTATAGCATACCAGGAGGCCCATCACAATACGCCTGGTTGCCCATACCGCCTCCCCACATTCTTCATATTCGTGATATACTTTGTCTTCATGCGTGCTCCCTCATATCAGAGAGCACGACCAGTCGCACAGGGTGGAATTACCTGAGGTCCTTAGCCCATCTTAATGTAGGCCTAATCTTTCCCGTGTATAGTCAATCCTTATATCAAATCGACAATATGGAGGTTGCATTCCAGCGACAATGGTCAAAACGATGAAGTTCATTGGCAGTTCTCTGTTTCTGATTGGTTTCGCGTTCCTACTCCTCGCACCTTATCCTGTCCGCGCCGAAGATGGGGGCGTCGGGCCTAAGGTGACAATCAAGGTTGCCAACGATCGGGCGGTCCCTTCAGGGGAAACGCGCTTTATCCTCTCGATTCAGGACAAGGACCATAGCCCGGTTTCCAACATACCCGTTACTATTATTGCCGAACACCTCGCCCAGTCTGGCGGACACGGTAGCGCTCATGGTGGCCCTACGATTGTTAGTGTTCAGGCCAAGGCTGGTGCACAACCTGGCGATTATACAGCCAGTCTGAAACTGACCTCCGATGGCAAGTGGAAAATAACAGCTATCCATGGCGTGGATAGGACCGAGTTCAGCGCGGAAGCCAGTCGCCGGGTCGTGAGAATAACGGGAGATCACGCAACCTCATCCGAGAAGTCCGATTCTGCTAGGGGAGTTGGCAAAGAAGCCCGCTTGAGCATCACTCGTACCATCGGCAAGTATGCATTGGACGTCTCGATGGATAGCCCTGTCAAGGCCGGGGAGGAAAGCATTCTTACCCTCCAGGTTACCGATCGCAATTCCAGCGCTCCGATCTCAGGGTTACCGATAGAGCTAATCCCCGTACACTTGCCGAAGGCTGAGAGCGGAGAACATGGAGGAGAAAAGGCGGTCGAACATGACGAAGGTGGCGTCATGCCGGCTATCCTCGCCGCACAGCAAGAAGGCAACCCCGGTCGTTATAGTGTGCGCCATAACTTCGGTGAGGAGGGATCCTATCTTCTTCTGGTCAGGCTCGAGGCGAACCAGCGGGAAGTAGTAGCGATTCCCCTTGAAGTCGAGGGCGCTGGTGAACACCAGGCTGAGCTAGGCCGCCCAAACCCCTGGTTTATCGGATCTCTTCTTGGCGTCACGGCCCTTACCATTGCAATGGTTGCTTTCTTTCGACAGCGCGAGCCAGTCAAGCAGCAAGTGAGGTCAAGCTAGTATCGGTAAGAAGAAACCGGTAACCAAGTCTGACCAAATCAATTCTGCTGCCTGCCCGGCAGAAGCTGAATACTCCGTCGTAACAGCTACGAGCCCTGCCGGACTCAATATACTGCGGGCAGGGCCAGTGAAGCGATTGCTGCAGTGGCGAGGCTTTCAATTCAGTATACAGTTGCCGAATGTGCTGGTCTACATTCTGGTAATTCTCACCGGGCTCTATGGGACTCAGGTCAGCACGGACAACTTCGCGACGGTCATCACCTGGATTGTTTGGTGGGCAGCGATTGTTTTCACCTTCGTATTCTTTGGTCGTCTATGGTGCTTGATGTGCCCCTTCTCGGCAATGGCCGAGTGGTTACAGCGTTTGGCCCTATGGACGGTAAAACGCGAGAGCTTCGGATTCAACTGGAAGTGGCCCTTCCAGTTGCGCAACCTCTATCTGGCCACCGTGATGTTCTTGATCCTAACTTGCGCAGACCACCAGTTCGGACTGGTGAGTAGCCCGCTCTATACAGCCTACTTTGTGTTGATAATCCTCGCAGCCGCGGTGGTTGTGGGCTTGCTGTTCGAGCGCCGCACTTTCTGCCGTTATGTATGCCCGATTGGTGGACTGATCGGCACCTACTCCTTGTTCGCCAGTGCAGAGCTGCGAGTGGTCGACAGGAATGCCTGCCGTCAGCACAAGGATAAGAACTGCCTGCTTGGCCGGGGAGAAGCTGGCTATGGCTGTCCGGTGCGAGAGTATCCTGGCGAAATGGACAACAACTACTCCTGCACCCTTTGCACCGAGTGCATCAAGACCTGTCCCAAAGACAACATTGCCGTCAATGTTCGTCCCTTCGCACACGACCTTGTCAATCTCAATGAGAAGCGCCTGGGGCTCGACATGTCTATTCTGGCGGTCGTCTTGCTTGGACTGCCGACCTTACAAACGATAGTCATGATTGCCCCATGGGAAGGATGGATGCAGGCTCTGGTGCAGTTTAGCGGGTTGCCTTTGCCGATCGTATTCGGCGTGGTCTTCCTGATTGGCGCGCTGGCCATTCCTCTAGGTTTGTTTGCCGGGACGATTCTGGTTTTCAGATTGCTGGCCGGCAAGGAACAAGTATCGTACCGCCGCCTGTTCATCAATTTTGCCTACGCCTTCGTGCCGCTCGGGCTATTGATGCACTTGGCCCATAATGTGAAGCACCTGTTTGGCGAGAGTCAGATCCTCGTACCAGTGCTCTCTGACCCATTCGGTTTCGGCTGGGACCTCTTTGGTACGGCCAACCTACAGCTTTCCTCGTTCTTCTCTAAGGGCCTACTGACCAACCTGCAGTTTGGCTTGATCCTTGTAGGGCAGGGTTTCGCCGTATATGTGGCTTACCGTATCGCCCGCAAACTCTTCGGCGCTAACGCCTCTGGCTTTCTACGGGGTCTGGCGCCGGTGTTGGTCATGATGGTACTCTGGTCGATATTCAACCTCTTGGTGCTCAACATGCCCTTGATGGAGAGGCACTAGCCAGTGTGAGATTGTGGCATGACAGGAATCTGTTGGCTGGCGCAGGGATTTCCCTACGCCAGCCCGCAGTGAATGGAAATACGCGCCGAAAGTTCTCACACCGATTGTCTTACATGGCCACCTCGTGTATAATAGGCTCAAGCTGCTTGAGTGATGTTCCAGCGATCGCAGGGGCGAATCCTTTCGCCGAAGGATTCGCCCCTACGCAAGCGGCGCAAACGGCGTGGAATGGGGGTTTGGTGGATGACGTTTTCTGCCTCCAGTTCTGGCATTGGGCAGGAGCCGGTGACAGGGCCGGGATCTGACCTCTGCGTCGAGGTGGGTATTCTTACCTCGGGCAAGCCGACTCTGAGCATGATGCTCACCAGTCTGCTTCTTCAAGACAACGCAAACCTTCGCATCCACATTGTCGATACCAGTGAAAACCCGGTCATCAAGCGCGACGATGTGGCCTTTGCCCTAAGGCTCGCCTTCGATCGGAGCATTAGCTGTGAGTATGAGGTCAGTCGCGAGAAGAGACGGGCTTTCAGCATGGGACGACTCAAGCTGCTAGAGGCCCTGAAAGGGCCTCACACCTGCTTCGTGGACGACGACATCGTCTTGCCATCTTCGACTTTCCGGCGGCTGGCAGCCCTCATTCAGGAGAACGGCATCTACGGCTATATTGCACCATATTGCAAAAACACGGGGGCCGCCTCCCAACGATTGGTGGGAAGCGATCGCTACTCGCCGGGGGGTGTTTTTTATCAGGATCAGTTGGTGCGAGACGTTCTACTGGAGTACTACAGCACCACGGTGGACGTTCTGGACAAACGCAAGGCCAGCGATAAAGTATGGGAGATCGCCTTTCTCAGCCAGTTGTTTGCCCAACTGGGGCGCAAGTGCATCGTGCAAGAGGACAACGTGGTGTATCACCTGGACTATCGTGAGCGGCCCAATTGGAACCTGATGGGGCCCCATCTGGTCGGCACCAGCGCGCGGAAGGCCCGGGAGCTCCTGTCCAGACATGGGATTCTCGCTGGCAAGGCAGCCCTGAGAGAGTGAGAGGAAATCTGATCGTCGGCCAATCGGGCGGACCTACGGCCGTCATAAACGGCAGCCTGTTAGGGGCCATCGACGCTGCTCTGAGTCGTCCCGAGGTCGAGGGCATTTTCGGGGCCCTACACGGCGTGGAGGGTTTGCTCCAAAACAAGATTGTGGACCTCCGGCGAGAGGATCGGTCGACTTTGGACCTCGTCTTTCGCACGCCCTCGGCGGCCCTGGGGTCCTGCCGCTACCATCTGATGGCTCAGGACCTAGACCGGCTGGTAGCGATCCTCCAGCAGCACGACGTCCGCTACTTCCTCTACATCGGCGGCAACGACTCGGCGGACACGGCCCATCGGATAGCCCGGCGGGCGGCGGACCTTGGCTATCCTCTGCGCGTCGTCGGGATTCCCAAGACGGTGGACAACGACCTCATGTATACTGACCATTGCCCTGGCTATGGCAGCATCGCCCGCTACGTGGCCAGTGTGACCCGTGACGCCGGGCGCGACACCGAGGCGCTGCCGATGGTTCATCCCGTGAAGATAATTCAGGTGATGGGTCGAAACTCCGGCTGGGTGGCGGGCGCCTCGGCGCTGGCCAAGAAGAGCGACCTCGACGCCCCTCAACTGATCTACTTCCCCGAGCTGGTCTTCGACCGGAAGCGATTCCTTGACGACGTGCAGGCGGTATGCGACCGGATAGGCTACGCCATGGTGGTGGTCTGCGAAAGAGTCAAGGACGAGACCGGCGAGTTGGTTGGAGGAGGCGACGCGCTGTTCGTCGACTCCTTCGGCCACGCCTACCACGAGGGGCCGGCAAGCTATCTCTGCCGCCTGGTCGATCAGCAACTGGGGTTAAAGGCCAGATACGACAAGCCGGGCACCATCCAGAGAATGGACATGAGCCACGTATCGGAGACCGACCTCGAGGAGGCCTACCTGCTGGGAAAGGCGGCCGTCGAGTACGCCGTGGCGGGAGAGTCGGACAAGATGGTGATCTTGGTCAGAGAGCAAGGTGACGTCTATCGCTGCACCACCGGCCTGGCCGATCTGGAGGCCATAGCCAATTCCGAGAGGCGCCTTCCCCCCGATTACATCAACCCGGCGGGCAACTTCGTGACCGAGGCTTTCCTGACCTACGCCCGCCCCCTAATCGGCAGCCCCCTTCCCGATTACGGACGCTTGAGGAAGGTCGTGGTCTAACCTAGGCTCGCAGCGGATGCCATCAGGCAGCCACTTCGATCGTGCGAACCACCTGGTCGTCGGCTGGGACTGGCCGGCCCTGGGTCTTGGCAGCCTCGATCCAGAGTTCTATTGCCTCCTGTGTACTTGCCAGCGCTTCGTCAAAAGTCTCGCCCTGAGACCCAGCGCCAGGGAGAGCCGGCACCTCAGTCCAGAACCCACCTTCTTCAGCCTCGTGTATAATGACCGTATATCTCACAGCGTCGACACCCCAACCTGTCACCTGAGTAGCTTCTCAAACTCCTCGATAGTCAGCCCTGCATCCTTAATCTTGCTCATCAGTAGCCCAACCTTAACCACACCGTGGTAGGGAAGAACAATCGGAGGCTTGGTTTGGTGCTTCAGCACGTAGTGTCCTCCACTGATTCGATCAACCCAATAGCCAATCTTCTCGAAGGCACGTATGGCACGCCCTGACCGTACGCCCCTTAGCTCAGCGCTCACTCGTTGCGTTCTCCCCTGGCTGTTGGTCCAACTCAGAATACCACCGTCCACATAACGTGTCAACTGCACGAGCGCGACAACGCGCTTGGGTGGCTGTAAAGGTTCCACACCGTTCATCCAGCCCGGCTGAATTTGCTGCAAACAGATTCAGGATCGGATTGAATTGAACGGAAGGGCGGCGAATGCGGCCGGAACTCCCTAGACTGCTCGACAGAGCAACCAATCGGTATCATGGCTGGCTTGGTCCCTGACCAGTCCGAGCTGCTCACGATGCGCGCTGGACTAATGCTCTTCATAGCTGGCCCGCTTCCTAGCCGCCCGACTTTCCGGGGCAGACTACCGCTTTGACAGGGGCCAGCGTTGGCCACTAAGGCCGCCCGTGATGATGGGAGTTTCGTGATACAATCGCCTGACACGTGGCCCTGTTCTTGCACCTATTTGGCCAAAAGGCCTCCAAACTGGTCGGGAACAAGGTCAAGGCCGCAGCTTCATCGATCTAAAGAACCCGGTCGTCCTGTCAAAGGCAGATTCCTTCGTGAGAAAGATTTGGCGTTCCCATTGCCGCATGCGGAGGGCTGGGAGTAAGTCCGATGGCAGTACGGACTATTCATCCTTTCCGGAGTGTACGGGGCAAGCTGTTCTTCCACCACGTCGCCATCCTCGCTCCCTTCGTCGTGCTCGGTCTTCTCTGGGTCAGAGACGCAACGATGGGAGAGAAGCAACGACTGGTCGATCAACTCGAGGCAAGAGCAACTCGGGTGGTAGAAACGGCCTCCGCCATTGTGCAGGAAGAAACCACGGTCTTGCGCACCATCGGTGAGCTCCCAACCTTGGAGGAGGGGGACGCGGTGGAGATCGGCCTAGTGTTGTCCGATATGCTGGAGCACCATCCCCTGGAGAACAACTTCTACCTGATCGACGTTCGGGGTACCCGGACCGCCTCGACCTTCCCCAGACCGGCTGGCGAAGGGTCTCTGGCCGACAGCGAGCTGTTCAAAGCGGTGATGAGGACCGAGCAGCCGTATGTGGGCCGGGCGGAGCAGGCGCAATTCGGGCGTGTGGCGGGCCAGCCGGTGCTGCCCCTTGCCGTTCCTGTCAGAGACCACGGGGGAAGACTCATCGGGGCGCTGGTAGCTGAGCTGAGCCTCGGCGAGATCCAGCGGCTGGTCAGCCTTGGCCCGCAGCCCGATGGCAGCTACCAGTATGTCGTCGACCGCGCCGGGCAGGCCATCGCCCATCCCAGTCCGGAATACGCCCGCTCCCTGAAGGACTTCAGCGGGGTCCAGCCGATCCGCGAATTGCTTGGCGGAGAAGAAGGCATCGTAGAGTATCCCGACCCTATCGAGCGTACAGGAATGATTGCGGTTTACAAACAAGCCTCTTTGAGTGGCTTGGGAGTCGTTTCGGCTTATCCTTCGTCGGCGCTGTCGACGACGATGGCGCGCACGGCATTCGGCATTATGGTCGTATTTGGGGTAACATTCATCTTCGCCGTGGCGGCAGCCTACGTCGTGGGGAATCTTCTGGCAGACAGATTGGCAAGTCTCGCCGACGTGGTGCGAGCGATGGGAGCGGGCGACCTGGAGAGGCGGGCTGAGCTGGCCAGCTCCGATGAGATGGGGACAATCGCCCGCGGCGTGAACTCCCTGGCCGAGCGCTTCAGGCAGGAGCGGGATAATCTGGAAAATGTATCGCAATCTCTCAGGCTCACCTGTGACGACGTGGGCATGGCCCTGGCAAGCGCGCTGGACGCAGGGGAAGCCATCCGCCTGGCCCTGAGCACATCCGCTCGCCTGATTGGCGTGGAGGCTGCTCTGGGGCTGATCGCCGAAACTGAAGACACCTTGCGGGTAGCCAAAACCGTGGGGCCGGTCCCACCTGACCTGGTCGGTCAATTGTGGCCCTTGGATGACCGGCCGTCGGTCCTTGGCCGGGCGGCTAAACGGTGCGAATGGCAGCAGGTCCCGGACCTGCTCGCGCCCGAGTTGTCTCCCGATCCGGTGATTCTGCTGGGTAGGGACGCCAGATTCCGCGCTGCCCTCGTGGTCCCCTTATCCGCCTACGGCCGCTGCTCGGGCGTTCTCGTCTTCTTCGACGTTGGCAGGGCGCGGCTGTTTACCCAGGAGGAGGTCTCGCGCGTAAGGGCCATAGCGAGCGAGGCGGCCGTCGCCATCGACAACGCGAGGCTCCAACAGCAGATCAAGACTGCCAACCAGCAGTTGATCCAAAGCGGCCTTCGCCTAAGGACGATCATCGAGACCATACCGGCAGGCATCGTGGTGGCTGGGGCGCCGGAGGGGCGGATCACGTTGGCCAACACGGCGGGCGAAGCGCTGTTGGGGCGGCGGATCGACCCCAGAGCCGACCTGCACGAACAGGTCCAAATTTATCGGCTGTATCACCCGGAAGGCAGCCTCTTTCGTGAGGAGGAGCTGCCGCTCTACCGGTCGATAGTACTCGGTCAGCCCGACACCAAGGAGATCCTCGTCAAGAGGCCGGATGGCATCTCGATCACCATCTTGTTCAGCAGCGCGCCGATGCGGGATGGCGAGGGAAGGATCGCCGGTGGCGTGGGAGTTTTTCGGGACATCTCGGAGATGAAGAACCTCGACCGCCTCAAGGACGAGTTCATCTCCATTACCTCTCACGAGCTGAAAAGCCCGCTAACAGTCATCCGGGGGTATGCCCAGCTACTCCAGCGCCGGACGCCAGGAGCGCCCGCCGAACAACTGAAGTGGCTGCAGGCGATAGACGACCAGTCGAGCCGCCTCTCTGCCCTCGTGGAGCGACTACTCGACGTTTCTCGTATACAGACGGGAAAGCTCGAGGTGATGCGCGAGCCCGTGGACGTCGTATCGCTAGTCCGGCGGGTAGCCGAGCAGCAGCAGGTAACCACCACTCTCCATCAACTGCAGGTTCACACGGATCTCCGGGAACTGGTCGCCAACTGCGATAGGGCTCGCATCCAGCAGGTCCTCATCAACTTGCTGGACAACGCCATCAAATACTCCCCCAAGGGAGGTCCCATCGAAATTGGCATACATCGGATAGACCACGAGGCCCAGGTTTCCGTGAGAGATCATGGCATAGGAATCCCAAGAGAGGACCAGAAGAGACTATTCCAGCGCTTCTACCGAGCGCAGGCGGGGAAGGAGAGGCCGAGCGGCCTCGGCCTCGGTCTCTACATCAGTTATCAGACCGTCGCCCTTCATGGCGGCCGGATGTGGGTGGAGAGCGAGCCCGGCGAGGGGAGTACCTTTTGCTTCAGCCTGCCCCTGAATCACCAAAACTTGCTTTCATGAGGTTACTATGGAGACGCGATCTTCTCGTTTCCTAGCTCAATGCGCGGAGCGACTGTTTACGACAGACCAGCCTTTGGCGGAGGCAGGGGATAAATTGCGCTACTGCGACTGGCTGCTGGGGGCCATGTGGCGCCAGTTGGCGGCGATGGCTGGTCCGGAAGGAGCGCGGTCTCTCTTCGGCCAGGCGGTCTTGGAGGCAACTCCGGATTGGCCGCTTCTGGACGAGATGAGGTTGACGGACGCGGGGCTCGACACCTCGCCCTTGCACAAACCTGGCAGTGCCGTCGACCGTGAGGCCTGGACGTCTACCTGCATGGCAGTAGCCCGTCATTGTCTATCGCTAATCATGGCGATAGCAGGGGAAACCCTGGTCTGTACAGTTGTCGACGGGGTAGGATCTGACCTGCGAGGCCTGGGAAGGTGGCTCGACGCGTCCCGGCAGCCAGACGAATCGGAGGAGGACGGCCCTTCTCAGAAGGACCGTCCTTTCCCACAGGATCACGCCGTCCTGCTTGAGTCCAAGATGCTTCTACTTCCTACCTCTGGGCGGGTTGGTCGGTTCCAGCCGCCCCGCGCTGGGCGTGGCCGTTGGTTGTGATGTGCCGCCAGGTTGCGTCGATTCAGCGCCGGCTCGAAACTTGGGCGACCCTCCCAGGCTCTTGACCAGGCTCGAATAGTTTGAATAGAGGGTGTTGTAGTTCTCGGCGCTGATATGACCGGCGCTCCGGAAAGCGTTCATTTCGTTCAGGAAGGCGTCGAGAACCCTGACTGCCACCTCGGTCTGACCGCGGTCGATGGCCTCGCGGGCGGCATGAAGCTTGGCGAGCAGCCCTTCGTAGTTTTGTCCCGACACATTGCGGTCGGTAGCTAGCTTCTGGACATCCGAGATAGCCTGGGTCAAGGCTATTGATACGGCGACCGAGGCAGTGCTCGTCACATCGAGCGTGGCGGAGGGCAGTTTCCCTTCCGCGGTCTCAGCAGGCCGGGCCGTCCCTTTGCCAGCGCCTGAAGCTGCGTTAGCGCTGTCCCCAGAACTTTCCCTGGCCTCGCCTTGCACACGGGTGCTGGCGTTTTTCAGGCCTTTCTCGGTCGCGGCTGCTGCTCGAGCCAAGGCGTCTCTTGCCTGTTCAGGAGCGCGCCCCCCAATTCCGGCCAGAACCTTCTCGTGGCGGGCCAAATTATCCTTTAGCCGAGCGAGAAGCTTCGAGACATCCTTGCCGGAGCCGGCCGCTGTGGTCAGACGCTGATCTGCTTCGGCGACCTCCTTGACGAAGGCCTCGGCCGCCGTGTCGCTGGCGGCGGTGTTCTGCCTCTGGAGGGCTTTCTCGATCTCGCTTGCCCGCTTTTCGGCAAGGGCGATGTGGGTTTCCGCCTTGGCCTCGTCGCCGAAGGCCAAGGCGGTTTGAATCTGTTCGACGGCTGTCTTGACGGGATAGAGGGCCTCCCCCGGCAGAGCTCCTTGCGAGGCAAAGGCGGCGCCACCTCCGGTGGCGGCGGTAAAGGCGATGACAATGGCGATGACCAATGCTGGCATTTCCATCCTCCTAAGTAAAGGTTGCATCGGCAGCACCCAGCCGCCGATTCTCAAACTACCATAACGTTGGGAGGACGAACCTGTTACAGTGTTCTTCTCGGCGTTGATGGCGGCAATCAAACTCGCCCTCCCACGCACGCGGAAGGACAGATCAGGAGTGACAGCCGGAAGAGTGGGAATAGCCAGCGCCACGGTGAGAAGCGCACGAAGCTCCTCGCCCGCCGACGGATGGGCAGCAGCGCATTCCTCGACGGTGGCGCGGCCGGCCCGAATGTCGGCCAGGCAATCAGCTAGTAGATCGGGAGTAATTTTCCCCTTCATCTCTCAACCTCGGAAGACAATAAACGACGTAATTCCGAAAGGGCTCGATGCTGCATGACACGAACATTGCCCTCGGATTTGCCCAATATCGACGCTATCTCGGCATAATCGAAATGTTCCATGAACCGCATCACTATCACCTGCTGCTGCTGCGGCTTGAGCCGCCGGATGGCCTGTCGAACTGCCTCCCGGTCTACCTCGGCGAAGGCCTCAGCCTCCGGATCGGCCCAGCGTGCCTCGCTCTCCGGTTCCAGATCCAGGTAGATATTCTCTCTGGCCCGCCGGTAGTGGCTCACCACCAAGTTGTGAGCGATCCGGAGCAACCAGGCAGCAAACGGAGTCGCCTTTTGCTGGTAGCGACCAATCGCCCGCCATGCCTGCAAAAATACCTGCTGCGTGAGGTCTTCGGTTTCCGCCTGATTGCCAAGCCGGTGGTAAACGTAACTATAAACCCGGTCCACGTATCGATCATATAGGGTGGCAAATGGTTGGACGCCGCCGCCGATGGCGGCGTCGATCAGCAGGTGCTCTGCCACTTCATCTGCCGGCCCCGACCTGGCCCCAAGTTTCTCTTCCCAGTACACCATTACATTAACGCCTGAGATGGGGGATTGTTACGACGTCTCACCCAGCTAGAAATGCAGCCGAAAACTGGCAATATGCAGAGACCCGCGAATTCTGTCCCCACTAGGAGGTCTGAATTGTTTGCCAGACCTGCTGTTGCCCCCCACATAGTGCCAAAAAGCGGATGCGATTCCCCACCGCTTTTTC
>JACPQF010000101.1 GCA_016190625.1 Chloroflexota bacterium
CCCCCCACCCTCGCCAAGGGGGAGGAAAAAGGACGTGACCCAAGTTGAGATGGCCAGGCTGGGGAAGGTCAGCGAGCAAGTGGCGTTTGTGGCCGAGGCGGAGGGGTTGGAGCGGGAGATCATTCGCGCCGGCGTCGCCGAGGGCACCATCGTGCTGTCGGGCAATCTGGCGCATAGGGGCGCCAGGCCTTTTGGCGTTGGCCGGGGGCTGCGCACCAAGGTAAACGCCAACGTCGGAACGTCAACCGACTATCGGAAGATCGAGGTCGAGCTAGAAAAGGTCGACGCCGCGGTGGCGGCCGGCGCCGATTCGGTGATGGACCTGAGCACCGGGGGTGACCTCGACGCCATCAGGAAGCTGGTGCTGGACCGCAGCAAGGTGATGGTGGGAACGGTTCCGGTCTATCAGGCCGCCCTACAGGCCGTGGGACGCCGGGGGTCGATCGTGGAGATGACGGTCGACGACCTGTTCGACGCCATCGAGGCGCACGCCAGAGACGGGGTGGAGTTCGCCACGGTGCATTGTGGCATCACCCTGGAGGGCATCCGCCTCATCAGGCAGGAGGGCCGCGTGGCCGACATCGTCTCGCGCGGTGGCTCATTCATAACCGGCTGGATGCTGCACAATGGCAGGGAAAACCCGCTCTACCAGCACTACGACCGTCTCCTGGAGATCGCCCACGAGTACGATATGATCTTGAGTCTCGGCGACTCGCTGAGGCCGGGCTGCCTGGCAGACGCCACCGACCGCGGCCAGATCCACGAGTTGCTGATGCTGGGCGAGTTGGTCGAGAGGGCGTGGGCGGCGGGCGTTCAAGTGATGGTCGAAGGGCCGGGCCACGTTCCCCTGGACCAGATCGCCGCTAACATCCAACTGCAAAAGCGGATCTGCAAGGGCGCTCCCTTCTACGTCCTCGGTCCTCTGGTGACCGACGTGGGGACCGGTTACGATCACATCACGGCCGCCATTGGTGGAGCCATCGCCGCTATGCACGGCGCCGATTTCCTCTGCTACGTCACGCCAGCCGAGCACCTCGGCCTGCCCAGCAATCAAGACGTGTGGGACGGAGTGATGGCGTCGCGAATAGCCGGCCACGCCGCCGACATCGTCAAGGGCGTAAAAGGAGCGCGCGAGCGAGACCTGGCGATGGCTCAGGCGAGGAAATCAATCGACTGGGAGAGGCAAGCCGAGCTATGCCTCGATCCCCGAAAGGCCAGGCAACTCCGCGCCGAGCGACCGTCGACCGCCGTCCAGGGCTGCAGCATGTGCGGCGACTTCTGCGCGATGAAGTTCGTCAGCGAATACCTGGGTGCCCCAATGCCAGCGATATGCTAGGGTAGTTGCTATGTCGCGACCGCGACGGGGTATTAACCGTGTAGGGGCGAAGCATTCGCACAACCAGCTCAATCTGGGATTTCAAGGATGTTTGCGAATGCTTCGCCCGCCCGGTCGGTGTTGGCAGCATGTTTGTTCATGGACAAGGGCTGCTTCAGTGCGGGCCTCGTTCAGGCTTGGTCGCATAGCAAACGTTGGGCGGGCGAAGCATTTGCAATAGAGCCTTTTGACCTGTCCGAAACCTGTCGCAAATGCTTGGCCCCTACGGTTTCCCGCCGCCAAGCACTGATCAGCGGTGAGCATTTGCGTTTGTTAATGATTCAATAAGGAGAGTTGGACTCGCAGGAGGTTGGAAGTTTGACAGAACAAACGGATGGGCCACTACAAATCGCAGGGAAAGTACTCAGATCACGGCTGTTTCTGGGGACCGGGAAATACCGTTCGGTGGAGGAGATGCAGGCTGCCCTGGACGCGTCGGGGGCGGAGATCGTCACGGTCGCCATCCGGCGGCTCGACCTCGACAACCCGACCAGGAAGACCTTGCTCGACGACATCGACTGGGGTCGCTACACGATTCTGCCCAACACTGCGGGATGCCAAACGGCGGAGGAGGCCATTAGGGTGGCCAAGCTCGGGCGTGAGCTCACCGGCTCCAACTGGGTCAAGCTGGAGGTCATTCCCGACGCCAAGTATCTGCTGCCTGACCCGGTGGGGACGCTCGAAGCGGCGAGAGTCCTCGTGGGCCTCGGCTTCGCCGTCCTGCCCTACATCAACGACGACCCGGTTCTGGCAAGGCGATTGGAAGAGGTGGGCACGGCGACCGTCATGCCGCTCGGATCACCCATCGGCTCGGGGCAGGGCGTAGTCAACTTCGAGCAGATAAAGATCATCATCGAGCAGGCGAACGTGCCCGTGGTGGTGGACGCTGGACTAGGAGCGCCCTCTGACGCCTCCCTGGCCATCGAGATCGGCGCCAGCGCCGTGCTGGTGAACACCGCCATCGCCCAGGCCACAGACCCGGCCTTGATGGCCGAGGCCTTCAAGCTGGGAGTCGAAGCGGGCCGGAAAGCCTACGTTGCCGGGCGGATTCCCAAGAAAGCCTACGCGTCTGCCAGCAGCCCCCTCGAAGGGATTGTGCGGTAATGGCCCGGCCGAATGCCCGCCTGGAGCTGATACGGTCCAGCCGCCTTCATCTGGTTACAGACCGCCAGCTCTGCCAGGGCGGTCTTCCCGCGGCAGCGGCGGCCGCCGTACGCGGCGGTGTAGACGTCGTACATCTCCGGGAGCCCGGGCTCGATGCCCACGACATTCTGAGGCTGGCGTTGGCGCTGAGGGAGTCTGCTGGCGTCGGCGCCGCTCTGGTGATAAACGACCGGCTCGACGTCGCGTTGGCGGCTGGCGCCGATGCCGTGCAGTTGGGCGGTCGGAGCCTTCCGGTGACCGCCGTCCGGGCGCTTGTCGGCCCCCGACTGGCCATCGGGGCCTCGGTCCACGGGGTGGAGGAGGCCGTGCGGGCAGAGCAGGCGGGGGCCGATTACCTCGTTCTGGGCACCATCTACCCGAGTCGCTCTCACCCCGGCTTTGCCGGCAGTGGGCCGTCCCTCGTGCGGGAGGTAGCAGCGAGAGTCAGCATTCCGGTTTTCGCCATCGGCGGGATTGTGGCGGAGAATATCGCCGAGGTCATTGGCGCCGGAGCGCAAGGAGCAGTCGTAGTGAGCGCCATTCTGGCAGACGCGGATCCGGGAGAGGCGGCGCGAAGACTCAGACGAGCAATCGAGGGAGGGGAGAAGCAGTGATAACCGTGGTCGCCAATGGCAAGCGAAGAGAGCTGCCCGAAGACATGAGCGTGAGCCGTTTCCTCGAGTTGGGCTCGGTGCCGGCGGAAATAGTGGTGGTGGAGCTCCGAGGCGAGATCGTCCACCGCCACGAATACGATTGCACCATCATCCACGACGGGGATCATATCGAAGTTGTGCGCATGATGGGTGGGGGGTAGCAGGACAGCAATCAGGCATCAGCGGTCAGCTTTTGGCCGTCAGCCTGAGGCGTGGCGGAACCCTGCGGATGCACGAAAGTTATCAAAATAACCTGGTTTCTCCCTGGCCGACCCTCTGTGGCGGCTATTGGGGGACGGGGGCGGGCACGGAGGCACCGCCCCTACGGCCAATACTTGCTCTATTTGCTAACCTGTATGAAATCCGCAGGCTGATAGCTGACGGCTGAACGCTGACAGCTATCGGCTACTCCAGCTCGTACACCATGTAATTGTGCACCAACGTTCTCGCTACGTTGAAGACGGGAATCCCGCCGGGCGTGCGGCCGGCATGAGTGCCGTAGTGGGCGTGGGCGTGGAAGATGACCGCGGCTCCCAGCCTATCGATTGGCACTGCCAGGTGGGAATTGCCGAGGAAGGGATAGATCTCGGCGGGCTCGCCCACCACCGTGTCGCGGACTGGCGAGTAGTGGAGTAGCACCACCTTGTAGTCGACGCGCTCCAGATCGGTTAGGGCCTCCTCGATCTTCTGGCATTCGCGCTGCCCGGCGTGGACGAAATCCTTGAGCGCCTTCTCGCCGAAGGGCGCCACCACGTGCCCCTCGAATCCCCCCGCAAATCCCTTGGTGCCGGCGATGCCCACTTTCTTCCCATCGATCTCATAAGTCAGGCAGGTGCCGTCCAGAACTGGGATGTGATTGCTGCGAAGGAGCTCAGCGACCTCTTCTGATAGGCTCGACTCGTGGTCGTGGTTGCCGAGAACGGCGACGGTGGGAATCTTGACCAGCGTCAGCTCCTTGACCAGGGCCAGAGCTTCGTCCATCGATCCCGAGATGGTCAGGTCACCGGCCAGAAGCAGAATGTCGGCCTCGTCGTTGACCTTCTCCATCAGCGTGGCGAAGTGGCCGGCGGTCTGTTCGTGGACGTGGATGCAGCCGACGGCGGCGACGCGGATCTTGGCCAACAGGTGCCCCCTCCTCTTCCGTCGTCAAGAGTTTTGCACGACTCAGAGTCGAGCAAGGGCAGGATTTGTGCCATTACCTTCCTGGTTAGTGCCCGATGGAGGGCAATGTTTGAAGGAGGAATTCGTGGCGGCGGTCGGGACATCGTAGGGGCGAACGGCCGTTCGCCCCTACGATGGGGGCACTCCGATTCATGTCATGCCCAAACGGTGCCGTGAACCCGCTTCCGGCATGTATCTTGCAAATCGCGGTTGCGCGTGCGGGGATTCGGGGACGAACCTGCACTAATGAAACGGGAGGGTTCAGAATGTACGTTCGTGACATAATGGTTACGGAGTTCCACTGCGCCAGTCCTGGCGAGAAACTCAGCGACATCGCGCAAGCGATGAAGCGGCACAACGTGGGAGCGATCCCGGTGTGCGACAACGGCCGGCTGATTGGCATAATCACCGATCGCGATATTGCCATCGAGTGCGCGTCGTCCGGTCTCGACCCCCAGAAGTGTGAGGTGAAGGAGTTCATGACCGTCAGTCCTCTCGCGGTACATCCGGGCCTGGATCTGCGGGAAGCTGCCGAGCTGATGGGCAGAGAACAGGTCCGCCGCCTACCCGTGGTCGAGGGCGGCAAGCTGGTGGGAATGATCTCTCTTGGCGACCTTGCTTTCCATTTGGGCGACGACGCGGCCGTGGCGGATTTGCTGCGGCGCATTTCTACGCCCATACGAGCGATGGCGGCTGGCCGCTAGCCCGCTTTCAGCCGTCAGCAGTCAGCCATCAGATGGCATCGGACCGATTGGTCCAAGGGGTGTGAGTGACCCGAGTGAGTAATTCTTGTTCGGCGGGGGTTAGTCTCTTCTGTGGCTCGGCGAATCCTGGGCTTACAGAAGCGGTGGCCCGGCGGTTGGGTCTGCCGGTGGGAAGGCTTATCCTGCGTCGTTTCGCCGACGGCGAGGTTCATGTGCAAATCGAGGAGAGCATTCGCGGCCGCGACGTCTACATCATTCAATCGACCTGTCCCCCCGTGAATGAGAACCTCATGGAACTACTGGTCATGATCGATGCCTTCCATCGCGCCTCCGCCGTGCGCATTACCACCATTCTTCCCTATTACGGCTACTCCCGCCAGGAGAAAAAAGCCACCGGCAGAGAGCCGATATCGGCCAAGCTCGTGGCAAATCTGCTGACGGCAGCCCGGGCAGATAGGGTGGTGAGCGTCGACTTGCACACCCCCGCCATTCAAGGCTTCTTCGATATCTGGATGGACCACCTCAGCGCGCTTTCCCTTCTGACCGAATACCTGAGGTCGGTCCGGCGGTCCGATGCGGTAGTCGTGTCGCCGGATGTGGGACGCGTCAAGCTGGCGGACAAGTTCTCCCGGGCGCTCGGTCTACCCCTGGTGGTGTTGCACAAGCGGCGACCTGCTCCCGAGCTGGCCGAAATCGGTCTGGTGATCGGCGACGTCAAAGACAAGGCTCCCATCATAGTCGACGACATGATCACCACGGGGCGGACTATCAACGAATCCGTCAAAGCCTTGCTGGACGCTGGGGCCAAGCCTGAGGTGCGAGTTGCCGTGACTCACGCCCTGTTGCTGGGGCCGGCTCTGGACTATCTGAAGAATGAGGCGATCACCGAAGTAATCGTCACCGACTCCATTCCTCTGCCAAAAGAGAAAAGGCTGGACAAGATAAGAGTGCTGACTCTGGCCGACCTTCTGGCGGAGACCGTTCGCCGTCTGAATCGCAACGAATCCATCAGCGCCCTCTTCGGGGCTTGACCGGCGCAGGCTCACGCAAAGGCGCAAACCATGCCGACCTTCTCATGGCTGTGCCTCAGGGTTAGGACTTACTTAGCATCCATGCAAATCATAAGGACGCCGTGCTGCTTGATAGCCTTACATTGCGCCTATGCGTGAGGATTTTCGTCGCTACGGGCGAAGCGAGCCGAGGACCTTATCATCTCCCTGTCCCTTTGCCGTTGAACCATTCTTCTGCTCCTTCCTCGCCTTGCTAGAAGGGTCGAGCGCGAACTCTTCCGGCTCTCAGCAGCTTCTCTGCCGCCTGCCTATCCTTCTTCACACCTTCGACCGTGTACCCTTGCTGAACGGCAAATCGCTCTCGCACATCTTTGTAGGCCTGCTCCTCGATGTCTCCCAGGTATTGGTATCTGTCGAGCAGCCCGCCCCAGCAGAGGCGATCCGCCATTGGCGCCTGCTTCTGGCGCTCTTCCAGTCTGGTCAAGAGATGAGTCAAAACCCAGCCCGGAATGTAGTCTCGGTCCGCAGGATAGACGTAGGTGAAAAGCGTTAGGTAGTAAAGCAAGACATCAAAGTGATCCCCGAACCGCGAGACGAGATGAGCCCAATCCAACTGCCCCCTAACTGCCTGAATAAGATGAAGCACGTCCGCCAGGTCGTAGCGCTCCCAATGGGCCACATACGCTTTCATCCAGAGCACCTCTTCGAGGGGAGCGACGCGAACGGGGATATCCAGGATTCTTGCGGCGCTCGATCGCTCGATCCATATCTCGTCGATCGGCGCCATCCAGTTCCCGAAGCCGTAAATGATATCCACCCAGCAATCGCCCATTATGGCCTTCGCTAGCCAGTGCTTGGCCTCAAACTTCGTATGGTAACCGGCATGCTTCAGCAGGTCCATCGCTCGTTGAACGTTGTTGGGCACGAGAAACAAGTCGAGGTCTTTGGTGAATCGCCAAATGCCGGTGTACTGGTACATGGCATAGGCGCCGGCGACGACATAGGGTATCTCGGCGTCGTTCAACAGTTGCATGGCCCGTCCGTGAACGTCGAACTCGCAGGGAAGTAACGCTGGCTTCATGTTGTTTCCTCGGTTTGCTGTCAGCATTCAGCATTCACCCGTCAGCGGAGCTATGCGTCTCCGGTTCTCCTGTTCGACCGAACGCCGCCTGCTTGTCGCCATTTAATAAATGTCGGAACCGCAGAATGCAAAATTCATACCACCTGGCGTGCACGAAGGTACATTTTGAGGGTAGTAGTAATCGAGGTCACGGTCACCGTAGGGGCGAACAGCCGATCGCCCCTACTCGCGCCGAACCGAAGCAATAACCGGGGTCCTTAACCGGCAAACGAAGAGGCCCCAGACAGTTCCGGGGCCTCTGCAACGACTGAATTGATAGTCCTTCCAGAGAAGGACTGATCGCCGATGGCTACCTAGTACTCCATGCCGCCCATTCCGCCTCCCGGAGGCATCATTGGCATTTTCTCCTTCTCGGGGATGTCGGTGACCAGGGTCTCGGTGGTGAGAACCATGGCGGCGATGCTGGCAGCGTTCTCGAGGGCCGATCTGGTTACCTTAGCCGGGTCGATGATGCCCTTGGCGAACATATCACCATAGTCGCCCAGGAGAGCATCGTAACCCTCGCCGGGCTTGAGGCCCTTTACGGCCTGGACGACCACGGAGCCCTCCTGGCCGGCGTTGATGGCTATGCGGCGGAGGGGCTCCTCGAGGGCCCGTCGGAGAATGGCGACGCCGGTGGCCTCGTCACCGCTGACCTGAGTCTTGTCGAGGCTGTCGATTACGTTGATGAAAGCTACGCCGCCGCCGGGAACGATGCCTTCCTCGACGGCTGCCCGCGTCGCCGAGAGCGCATCCTCAACGCGGTGCTTCTTCTCTTTCAGCTCGACCTCGGTGGCGGCGCCGACCTTGATGACGGCCACGCCACCGGCCAGCTTGGCTAGTCTCTCCTGAAGTTTCTCGCGGTCGAAGTCCGAGGTTGACTCCTGAATCTGGGCCTTGATCTGCTTGATCCGGGTCTGGATGGCGTCGTCGGTGCCCCGCCCCTCGATGATGGTGGTGGTGTCCTTGTCGGAGCTGACACGGCGGGCTCGGCCGAAGTCGGCGACGGTGGCGGAATCGAGCTTGCGCCCCATTTCCTCCGTGATGACCTTGCCGCCCGTCAGCACGGCGATGTCCTCGAGCATGGCCTTGCGGCGATCGCCAAAGCCGGGAGCCTTGACGGCCAGACAGTTCAAGGTGCCACGTAGCTTGTTGACGACCAGGGTGGCGAGCGCCTCACCCTCGATGTCTTCGGAGATGATGACCAGGTTCTTGGTCACCTGCAGGACCTTCTCGAGGGCCGGAAGAATGTCGGCCACGGCGGTGATCTTCTTGTCGGTGATGAGAATGTAGGGATCGTCGAGGACGGCGTCCATCCTCTCGGCGCTGGTGACGAAGTAAGCGCTGATGTAGCCGCGGTCGAACTGGCAGCCTTCTACGTACTCGGTCTCGAACCGGAGACCCTTGGAATCCTCGACGGTGATCACGCCGTCCATGCCAACCTTCTCCAAGACCTCGGCGATCAGTCCGCCGATCTCGTGGTCGG
>JACPQF010000102.1 GCA_016190625.1 Chloroflexota bacterium
AAAAAGCGGTGGGGAATCGCATCCGCTTTTTGGCACTATGTGGGGGGCAACAGCAGGTCTGGCAAACAATTCAGACCTCCTAGTGGGGACAGAATTCGCGGGTCTCTGCATATTGCCAGTTTTCGGCTGCATTTCTAGGTCCTACGAGCGCGGCCGGGGCTTCAGTGGCTTCTCTCCCACAGCGCCTGATACCCATCGCCTTTGATCGCCGCCCTATGCTCCAGCTTCTCGTAGTCTAGAAGCTCTTTGAGAGACCGCTGACAGTCCTCCACCGCCCGGGGATAGCCCATGCGGGCGAGCCTGCCGACAATCTTTTCCCAAATGCCGAGGCTTTCCATGCTGCGAATGTACTTGGGCCAGGGCACCAGGGTGATACTCTCCGGCCTGGGGAATTGGGGTCTTAGCTTCTTCAAGCTACGAAATCGTTCCTCCACGCTGTTGACCATGGGAACAACTCTAACCAGAGGACCCTCTACGGAGTCGGCACGGGTATCGACGAGCAGAGTCTTCCTGATGATAGGAAAGTAAATGGTGAGGACGTCTGAAGAGTCGATATTCCTAATGATCTCACGAATATTGACGCCGAAGTCGCTGTCCATCATGCCACTCTTCCTTCCGGGCTTGCTTGCCGTCTGACCAACGAGCCACCATATTAAGAATAGTGGAAGAACGGCTCCCTGTCAAGGTGGGCGCATCGCCTATCTATCGCCCGGCGGTTGCTGTTGGTCGAAGAGACGCTGTGACTCTTGTCACTGACGGGAGGCCCCGTTGTGAACTACGATGGTAGACGAACCCGGAAGACACGGACCGAAAGGAAGGAGCGACCGTCTTGAGATTGCATTGCTTGCAGCACGCCGCGTTTGAGGGTCCCGCCAACATCGCCACCTGGGCGAGGGCGAGAGGCCACGTAGTCTCGGCTTCCTCATTCTTCGCCGGCGAGGGTCTGCCGGATATCGGCGCTTTTGATTGGCTGGTAGTGATGGGGGGACCGATGAGCGTCTACGAGGAGAAGGAGTATCCCTGGCTCCTCGCCGAGAAGAAACTGGTCCATGAGGCAATCGCAGCAGGTAAAGCCGTTCTCGGCGTTTGCCTTGGCGCCCAGATCGTCGCCGAGGTTCTTGGCGCCGCTGTCTACAAGAACGTCTATAAGGAGATTGGGTGGCACCCGGTCTCGTTGACCCCAGAAGCCAGAGGGTCGTCCGTGTTCAGGGGGCTGCCCGAGAGGTTCACCGCGTTTCACTGGCACGGCGACACGTTTGACTTACCTGCTGGCTGTATCAGGCTAGCCGAGAGCGAGGCCTGCCGGAATCAGGCTTTCCAGCACGGCAAGGGGGTCGTCGGACTGCAGTTCCATCTCGAATCGTCGCCGGAGAGCGTGAAGCTACTGGTGCAGAATTGCCGCGACGAGATAGTTCCAGGCAGATACATCCAGTCGGCAGAGGACATGCTCTCCACTGCCAGCCGTCTCCAAGATCTCGGCAATATTCTGGGGACCTTTCTGGACAACATCGAGCGATCGATCTATTGACTTATCGCCTGGCATCTGCGTTGTCGCTGCCTTGTCTTCTGGAGGCACGTAGATTCGGCGCTGCATCAGCCTCTTGACAATTAATATGATGCTGATTCATTCTGCCCGCTGAAAGCTACCTCGGTTTTGGCGGGGACGATTACGTGCTCAGCCACAAGATACTGCCCCGTCTTGACGAGTTTGTGTCGCAGCGTTTCGAGATGGTGTGCAGCGAGTTCGTTGCCAACCTCGCGGCGGCCGGTCGGTTACCAGTAGCTTTCAGCCGGCTTGGTTCCTGGTGGGATGCCAACGAGCAGGTGGATGTTGTGGCGATGGAAGGGTCCGGTCCGGTCCTTCTGGGAGAGTGCAAGTGGTCCGCGCAGCCGGTAGATTTCGACGTCCTGAATAGCCTAAGGCGCAAGGCGGCATACATGGGCGCGCCGAACACCGTTCGCTACGCTCTGTTTTCCCTCTCCGGCTTTACGACAAGATTGCGAGCAGCGGCAGGAGAGGAAGGCGTCTCGCTTTTCACCCCCGAAGAGATCCTGCACCCGATGCCTTGACTTGCCCCTTTGCCTTTGTTATGATTCGCGCAGGGCGAGATGTCATTAGCCTTGGAATGGGACTGGCAATGGTCGGCCATCGCCCGACAAGCTTTGCGAGCTCGGGCTGGAGTTCGCCGTCGAGCATGTATCGTCCGAGCATAGAAGGAGGTTTTCCACCGAATGGTCGAGGTTGTAGTGGTAAGCGGGGCGAGGACGGCAATCGGGACTTATGGAGGGTCCTTCCGCGATGTTTCCGCGCCTACCATAGGCTCTATTGCCATCAAGGCGGCGCTGGAGCGGGCCGGCGTGGCGCCGGATATGGTCGAAGACGTGGTGATGGGCTGCGTAGGGCAGGTGGCAGAAGATGCTTACGTTGCTCGCACCAGCGCCTTCGCGGCGGGCATTCCCAAGGAGGTTCCCGCCTTCACCGTCAACCGGCTCTGCGGCTCGGGGCTGCAGGCCATCGGCTGTGGAGCGCAGGAGATAATAAGCGGCGCCGCCGAGATAGTGGTAGCCGGCGGCGTCGAGGCCATGAGCCGGTATCTTTACTTCGTGCGAGGGGCCCGCTGGGGATTGCGTATGGGCAGCGGCGTATTCGAGGATGGGCTCGTCTCCACGCTGAACTGTCCCTTCAATCACTATCACATGGGCGTGACGGCCGAGAACCTGAGCGTGACTTACGGTATTGCCAGAGAAGATCAGGACCGGTATGCATTGGAGAGCCACCAAAAGGCCGTGGCCGCCATCAAGGCTGGTCGGTTCAAGGAGCAGATCGTGCCGGTAACCGTGCCGCAGGGCAAGGCCGAGCCAAAGGTGGTGGACACGGACGAGCATCCGCGGGCTGATACGAGTCTGGAGAAGCTGGCAAAGTTGGCGCCGGCCTTCAAGCCGGGCGGCACAGTCACGGCAGGCAACGCTTCGGGAATCAACGATGCGGCGGCGGCAGTGGTTCTGATGTCTGCCAAGAAGGCAAGCGAGCTGGGCATCAAGCCGAAGCTGCGGTTTGTTTGCCAGGCCGTGGCGGGTGTCGATCCCTCCATCATGGGCATTGGCCCCGCATTCTCGACGCCCAAGGCGCTGCGACAGGCTGGACTCCGCCTCGACCAGATGGACCTCGTCGAGGCCAACGAGGCTTTCGCGGCCCAGGCTCTGGCGGCAGGGCGGCTGCTCGGCTTCGACTGGAGCAAGGTGAACCCCAACGGCGGCGGCGTGGGTCTCGGCCATCCGGTCGGGGCCACGGGAGCCATTCTGACGGTGAAGCTGATGTACGAAATGGCCCGAACTGGGGGCAAGTACGGCCTGGCAACGCTCTGCATCGGCGGCGGACAGGGAATAACGACGATATTCGAGAACCTGCAGTAGGAGGGTTGAGGGTAGAGGGTAGAGGGGCCTCCCCTGCACCCTCAACCCTCCACACTCAACGTGAAGGTGGCGAGCCAGGATATCATCATACCGTAGACCCTAGGGGGTGAAGACAGAGCCGTGGAAAGGTCGCCGGTTAGAGTGGATGCCGAGGCGCTGCACGAGTTCGTGGTGCGGGTCTTCGAGAAGATGAACGTACCCAGCGAAGATGCGGAGACCGCCGCCGACGTCCTCGTTCAGGCCGATTTGCGGGGAGTGGACTCGCACGGCGTGGCCCGACTGGGAAAGTACTACGTGGCGGGCCTGCAAATGGGCATCATGAATCCCCGTCCCGAGATCAAATTGGTGAAAGAAACGCCGGCTACGGCTCTCATCGACGGCGGCGGCGGCCTCGGCATGGTCGTCGGAGCCAAAGCCATGAACTATTGCATTCGGAAAGCTAAGCAGTCAGGCGCTGCTTTCGTCTCCGTCCGCAACAGCAACCATTTCGGCGTCGCCGCCTATTACGCCATGATGGCTCTTCCCCAGGACATGGTCGGTATATCGCTCACACAGGCCAACGCCCGCGTGGTCCCCACTTTCGGCAGGCAGCCCATGCTCGGAACCAATCCGATAAGCGTGGCCGTACCCACTAGGGAAGAGCGCCCGTTTGTCCTCGACATGGCCACCAGCGTAGTCGCCCGAGGGAAGCTGGAGGTGGCGGCGCGGGAGAAGCGGCCCATCCCTCTGGGCTGGGCGCTGGACAAGGTCGGAAATCCGACCACCGATGCCCGGGAGGCCATGGAGAGCCGCGCCAATCTGCCACTCGGTGGCCTCACCGAGACGGGAGGGCACAAGGGCTACGGCCTGGCGCTGGTTGTGGACATCCTCTCAGGCATCCTGTCGGGATGGGGTCCCGGTGCCACGATCAAGGGGCTGAAGGTCGGCCACTTCTTTGGCGCCCTCAGGGTCGATGGCTTTCGTCCGGTGGATGAGTTCAAGGAAATGATGGACGACATGATAAGGGCGATCAGGGCATCGCCCAAAGCGCCGGGCCAGGACCGCATCTACATCCACGGCGAGATCGAGTTCGAGGCGGAGGAGGAGAACAAGAAGAAGGGCATTCCCCTGCATCCAGAGGTGATAGATTCGCTTAGAGAGATCGCCGGTAGTCTCCAAATCGCATTCGATCTATAGTTGTTAGCCGCTTTGCTAACGAAGCAACAACAGGCGTGGAACAGGAGGTGCCGCATGACTTGGCAATCGACAGATGAAGGCGCCCTCCGGGAGGGGGCGCGAAACGCGGTTCTATCGTGCATGAGGGTGAAGCCTGGAGACCGCGTGTTTGTGATCGCCGACCGGGATAGACTGCGCATCGGCGAAACTCTCCTCGCGGAAAGCAGGCGTGCTGGAGCCGAGAGAAGGCTGGTGCTGCTCGAGGATTACGGGCAAAGGCCATTCCTCGCTCTGCCCGATGGATTTGTCGATGACGTGAAAGCTTTTGGCCCCACGGTAACTTTTTACGCGGCAGGCGGGCAGCCCGGGGAGCTGAAGTTCCGGATTCCCATGCGTGAATTCTTGGTCAATCAACTGAGGGTCAGGCACGGGCATATGGTCGGCATCTCCGCACAGCTCATGAAAGAGGGCATGCGCGCCGACTATGATGTCATATCTGCGGTCACGCAGCGGGTATTCGACAAGGTGGAGAACGCCAAGGAGATACGCTTTACGTCGGCCAAAGGCTCGGATTTCACGGCCATCCTCGACCCCCAGCATCTCCGCTGGAAGGCCTGCCCGGGCATCTATGATTCGCCAGGCCAGTGGGGCAATCTGCCGGAGGGTGAGCTGTTCACCAGCCCGGTATCGGCAAACGGCGTGATCGTGGCGGATGTTCTGGGCGACTATTTTAGCGAGAAGTACGGCTTGCTCGAATATCCGGCGGTGTTCACGGTCCTCGATTCGCGAGTGATCGACGTGGCCTGCGTCGGCAAGGCCGTGGAGCAGGATCTCAAGGGCTACCTCTTTGGCACGGAAAACGGGGACCGGGTTGGCGAGTTCGCCATCGGCACCAATGTCGGCCTTACCCGCCTCGTGGGAAACTTGCTGCAGGATGAGAAGTTCCCCGGCGTCCACGTGGCCTTCGGCAACCCCTACCCCGACGAGACCGGCGCCAATTGGCGCTCCGACGCCCACCTCGACGTAGTGCCCACGGGCTGCAGTATCTACGTCGACGGCGAGGAGATCATGAGGCTAGGGAATTTCGCCAAGGGAATAATCGAGGGTCCGTAGACCAACAAGCCGTCTGCCAGTCGCCAGAGCTAAGTAGCGGTGTGCGACCAGTCCTTCTTCGGAAGGACAGCCGTCAGCGCCCGCGGAAGACCGGCGGTCTCTTCTCTTTGAAGGCCGTCGTGCCCTCGCGATGATCTTCGGTGGACTGGGCGATGCCCATGGCCAGAGCGGAGTAATCGAGGCTGGAGGCGAGGTCGCGCGTCAGACATTCATAGATGCCGATCTTGGCCAGACGCATGGCGATCGGCGGTCCCGCGGCGATCCTGGCCGCTAGCCTCATCGTCTCCGCCTCCAGCTCGGCGGCCGGCACGACTTTGTTGACCAAGCCGATCCGCTCGGCCTCACGGGCGTCGATGATCTCGCCGGTGAAGATGAGCTCACAGGCCTTGGCCACCCCAGCCAGTCGGGGCAGGAAGTACATCCCGCCGTTGCCGGGAACGACGCCCAGCTTAATGTAGACTTCGCCAAAGCGGGCGTTCTCCGAGGCGATGCGCATATCGCAGCCCAGGGCCAGATCGCAGCCGGCGCCCACTGCAGGGCCGTTGACCATGGCGATGGTAGGCTTGTCCAAACCACGAAGAGCCAGGACGAGCCTCTGGACGCCGAGAATATAGTTGCGCCGGTCGTAGGGAGTGGACGCGCTGCCCACTGCCCTCGATCCAAGGTCGCCTACGTCGGCACCCGTGCAGAAGCCCCTGCCAGCGCCCGTCAGCACTAGCACTTTCAGGTCGTCATTTCGCCTCACCTCGTCGATGGCCAGAGGCAGGCTCTCTTTCATGCCAGCCGTAAAAGCGTTCATTCTCTCCGGACGGTCAAGGGTGATCGTGGCGATGCCATCCTTTTTCGCCAGGACGATATCTTCGTATTCCAAGTAGGTCCTCCTAGTGTTCTTTCCTGTTTCTGTGCTTGCTTACCGCCGTTGTCCGTCTTTCGGAAACGACTGAGGGTACAGAATGGCGGCGAGGTCGGCCAGCGCATCTCCCATCTTGAGCCCGGGATTTTGGAGAAAGAGCAGGGGAGAGACCTCATAGATTCTTCGGTCGTTGACCGCCTTCCACTCTTGCCAGCGCTGGTCGGCCGCGAGCGTCGGCAGCAAAGAGGGCGCCCGCGCCGGATTGTTGGTCGGTCGGATGGCGATGACGACCTCGGGGTCCTTCTCCAATAGCTTCTCCAGGCTGCATTGGGTGAACCCCCGATATCGCTTGTCCTCGGGCCCTACGGCAACGTTGGTGGCGCCCAGCTCCTTGACCAGCCCGCCCACGTAGGAATTGGGAAGGGCGATATAGAAGGTCTTGCCGCTTCCCATAAGGACCAGTAGGGTAGGCCTCTTCTGTGGAAGCTTGGCCTTGATGGACGCCAACCTGTCCTCGACCACCCTGATCGCCCTGTCGGCCTCAGATTCCCGGCTGACGATCTGGCCGATGGTCTTGGCGCTTCTCAGGACGTTGGTGTAGCTGGCAGTGTTGTATAGCACGACAGGAACGCCGAGTTTCTCCAGTTGCGGAAGCCTGGGGTCGTTGGGCTCGGCGTTGCCGACCACGAGGTCTGGCTTCAGCTCGGCGATCTGATCGTAATTAGGCCGTTGAATCGTGCCGATGAGCGACACCTGCTTTGCCGCTTCAGGATAATCGGCGCCGGTGGGACGGCCGACGGGGGCAACCCCCAGGGCGAAAAGAATCTCCACGGTGGCCGGGCTCAAGGCCACGATCCTTTGCGGGGTGCCGGTCAAGTTGACCCGCCGGCTTAGATCATCGGTTACCAGCCTTGGCCCTGACGCCGGCAAAGCGGTAGCGCTTGGCGCAACCAACACCCTCGCCGGCTTGCCCGTGCAGGCCGGGGCAGATATCGCCGTTAGGGCGACAAGAACTATGGCAGCAAACAGCGGTGGATGGATCGCCACTCCTCTCCCTCCGTCAACTACGGGGTCGATCGCACGTGCTACTGCCTCTATATGCTGATTATAACCCAAGCGGCGTGGATGTCAAGACGGTAGTGCGGGCGGGCGGGCACTGCGGCTGTGTTGTGGTGATGGGGTTGTTTCTTGCCAACCGATGTGCTAAAGTACTCATGACACCATAGTGTCATGAGTAAGAGGGAGGATGTTATGGCCCGAATCACCTTGCGGCTGCCTGAGGATCTGCACCGCTGTCTCCACTTGGAATCTCAGCGAACCGGGTCGTCGCTGAATCAAGTGATAGTTGCGGCACTCAAGGATGCTCTGGCGCGAGCCGGGGCCCCCGAGCAGAGCGAAAGCTCGCGGATGGAGCGGGTTCGGCACATCCGGCGCATTCTAGGTGATCTGGCCGTGGAGGTAGACATGCGCCACTTCCCTCCACACCTGCGTCCGAGCGAGGACCTGGCGGATACTGACACCCTTAGACAGTCAATGCCAGCGCTAGATCCACCCCTCTCGGCCACAATCATCGCTGACCGCGAAGACCGCGTCTGAAGGCGAGGTCTCTGCTCGTGGCTCTCGCCTATCTCGATACAAGCGCTCTGGTCAAGCGGTACCTGCCCGAAGTTGGCTCGGCGTGGGTAGCCCGCCTCTGTCAGCAGGAAACCGTGGTGATCTCGCTAGTTGCTGTCCCTGAACTGGCGTCGGCTCTGGCACGCCACGCGCGAGAAGGCGTGCTCAGTGCTCAGCAAGGCGACATGCTGTTCAGGGCCTTTCTTCGCGATGTGGGAACATTCACGGTGGTCGAGCCAAACCAGGAGATCGCCCAGCAAGCCGCGGTGCTGCTGCTCACCGCTCCGCCGAACGTGCGCCTGCGGGCGCTGGATACGTTACACCTCGCATCGGCCCGGCTGGCACTTGGGCGCGCCCGCAGGCATGGCGCAACCACCGGGAGCTTCGTCACGGCCGACCGGGCGCTGCTGGTTGCTGCCAAGTGGGCGGGATTGCCCACGCTCAATCCCGAGGACTATCCTTGACCCTTTGCCTGCGGCCCCTTATCCACACCGCGAATGGCCGCAGTTGAGGCACTTGACGCAGCCGTTCTCGTGGACCATCAGGCCGCCACAACCGGGCTCGGGGCAGATCTCCACGCTTCGCGGCCCCCCGAGGGGGTTGACCTCGAAGCGGTTGAAGCCGTTGAGGTGCTTTTCGATGGTCTTGCCAATGGCGTCCGGACAGGACAGAACCTTCGTCTCATCTTTGTCGATGATACAGCCCGTGCAGATCCGCCCCCGCAGTTGGCGGAGAATGGAGTCGACGTCCACTCCCGAGCGAAGGGCCAGGCTAATGAGGCGGCTCAGCGTCTCCGAGAGAGGCGCACAGCCCTTCTCGCCGGTGTTGGTGAATACCTCGCAGATGCCGTACTGGTCCTTGTTCACCGTCACGTAGAGATTGCCGCACCCGCCGATCTTATATTTCTTGGTGATGCCGACCGTCTCCTCCGGGCGGGGCCGCGGCGTCAGGTCCAGTCGTCCCGCGGTGTCCCGTTTCCCTTCGACCTTGGTCGCCCCAGTCGTCAGAACCTGCTGCTCCCGGCTACCGTCACGGTAGACGGTGACGCCCTTGCAGCCCAGCTCGTGGGCCAGCAGGTAGGCCGACCGCATCTCCTCTTTCGTGGCGCTCTGGCGAAAATTGATGGTCTTGGATACGGCGTTGTCTGTGTATTTCTGGAAGGCCGCCTGAATTCGTACATGCCAGTCAGCATCGACCTCGTGGGCAGTGACAAACAGCCGCTGGAAGCGTTGGGGCACGGCAGCAATGCCGTGCAGCGATCCCTTCTCGGCGACCTGCTGCACAAGACCCTCGTTGTAGAAACCGTCGGCCTTGGCGATGGCCTCGAACTGAGGATTGACCTCCACCAACCGGTTGTTGTCGAGCACGTTTCGCTCGAAGCAGACGGCAAACAGTGGCTCGATGCCGCTGGAGCAGCCGGCGATGAGCGAGACGGTCCCGGTGGGAGCGATAGTAGTCGTGGTGGAGTTCCGCCGCGGTCGCATTCCCAAGCGGTGGAAAACGCTGCGCTCGAAGTTGGGGAAGGCTCCCCGCTCCTCAGCTAGCTCCTCCGAGCAAAGGTGAGCTGCCGTCTGAATAGTTCCCATGACTTCGTCTGCCAATTCGACGGCCCGTTCGCTGTTGAAGGGGATGCCCAGTTGGATGAGCATGTCGGCGAAGCCCATCACGCCCAGCCCGATCTTGCGATTGGCCTTGACCATCTCGTCGATCCGCACCAGGGGATAGAGGCTGGCGTCGATCACATCGTCGAGGAAGCGGACCGCCACCCAAACCACGTACTTCAGTCTTTCGCCGTCGACTGCTGGCTGGCCGTCGCGCGTGTTCACCATCCTGGCCAGGTTGATCGAGCCGAGGTTACAAGCCTCATAAGGGAGGAGCGGCTGCTCGCCGCAGGGATTGGTGCTCTCGATATCCCCCACGGCCGGAGTCGGATTGGCGGCGTTGATGCGGTCGATGAAGATGATGCCCGGCTCGCCGTTGCGCCAGGCCGCCTCGACGATCCGGTCGAACACGGTCTGGGCGCTCAGCCGCTTTACCCTCGATCCGTCTCGAGGATTGACTAGATCGTAGTCCCGTCCCATCTTCAGGGCGGACATGAAGTCGTCGGTGAGGGCCACGCTGATGTTGAAGTTGGTCAGGCGCTTGTTGTCGCTCTTGCAGTCGACGAACTCGAGGACGTCGGGATGGTCCACGCGGAGGATGCCCATGTTGGCCCCTCGTCTGGTGCCTCCCTGTTTCACGGCCTCGGTAGCGGAGTTGAACACCTCCATGAAGCTGACCGGTCCACTGGCCACACCGCCAGTGCTGAGAACCGTATCATTGGCTGGTCGCAACCGCGAAAAGGAGAAGCCGGTGCCGCCGCCGCTCTTGTGGATCAGCGCGGCGTTCTTGACCGACTCGAAGATGCCCTCGATGGAATCCTCCACCGGCAGAACAAAGCAAGCCGCCAACTGCTGTAGCTCCCGGCCGGCATTCATGAGCGTGGGCGAGTTGGGCATGAACTCCAGATCGCTCATCAAGGCATAGAAACGCTCCTGCCAGTCTAGCGCCACGCGAGGCTCGGCGCCGTAGACCTCGGTCTCCACCGCCGCCACGTTGGCCGCCACCCGGCGGAACATCTCCTCAGGCGTTTCTACTATCTTACCGTCAACCTTTTTGAGATACCGTTTTTCGAGGACCGTCATTGCGTTGGGGGAAAGGATAGAAACCATATCGAAGAACCTCCCTGAGCGCCTAGTGAATTAGAGAAAACTACGGGGCCTTTCAGCCCCGCCCATACAACATATAGTGTGTAGCCGCGATGGCGACACAAGATATAGGATTTACTATCCATAATCATAGCATATTGGCGGCCGGTGTCAAGATGCTTTTCCCCCCTAGATGGCAGATATCCACAGTGATAATAGTTCCTTGGGGATCACACAGGTTTGCAAAGCGAGGCTTATAGCCTCGCCAGGCTCGGGTCAACCGAGGGACCGATCTTTCCATTCCACCTTGCGTTTATTCATCTTCCCATGCTATAAGTGCTCTGGCCACCACTGTCCTGCTACAGTGGCCAGGCTCGCTTCCCCACGGTAGATGGCGAGAGGAGACAATTGCAGCGGATCATTCTTAGAGCAAGGACGGCTTTCAGAAGCCTCCTGTTCATGGCTCTCGTAATGGGATTGGTCGCCGCGGCGGGCTCGACGCCGGGGGGATCGAGTCTGCCTTCGACGGAGGCCGCCCCCAATGGGGTTTACCTCGGTGTCTGGCAGCCGGGCGCGCCCTGGAACATGGCAGAGCTGGCCGCCTTCGAAAGCCGGGTGGACAGAAAGATGGCCATTGTCATGTGGTATCAGGGCTGGGGCGCTACCAATGCCCCCTTCGACCCGAACGTCGTGAAGGCGGTGGCCGACCATGGGGCGATGCCCCTCATTACCTGGGAGCCGTGGGACTATACCAAAGGCATCGACCAACCCGCTTACAGCGTGGCCAACATCGCCGCCGGCCACTTTGACGATTACGTAGAGTCCTGGGCGCGCGGCCTCATGAGCTACGGCAAGCCGGTCTTCCTGCGCTTCGCCCACGAGATGAACGCTTACGTCTATCCCTGGTCGGCGAATGCCAACGGCAACAGTCCGCAGTCTTACCTCGCCGCCTGGCGACGCGTTCACGATATCTTCACTGGCGTCGGCGCCAACAACGTGCTCTGGGTTTGGTCACCCACCGTCAAGGATAGCGGCACCGTTCCCTTCGCCGACGTCTATCCCGGCGACAGCTACGTCGATTGGATTGCTCTCGACGGCTACAACGGCGGAACCGCTCTGCCCTGGGGCGGCTGGCGGAGCTCCGAGAATCTGTTCGTTGCCTCCTATGAGGAGCTGACCCGGCTCAGCCAGAAGCCCCTGATGATCGCCGAGACGGGCGCGGTGGAGCAAGGGGGCGATAAGGCAGCGTGGATTGCCGACGTCATGCTGACCCAACTTCCCCAAAGCTTTCCCCGGGTGCGTGCCTTCATCTGGTTCAATGAGCGCTGGCGTGACGACCAACAGAGAGAGGCGGACTGGCGGATCGAATCATCGCCGGGCTCCCTGGCGGCCTTCTCTCGGGCAGCGGCCACCCCATATTTCTGGCCGTCGCCAACTCGCTAGGCCCCCGAGCAGATGGCCAGGTTATCGATGTGTTCATAGTCAAATAGGTTGTTGGTCTTGTCTCGCATGTGGCACTGCCATAAGCCCATATCAAGTCCCAATAGTGCGTTCAGCTAGACCTAAGCAGCAGGCCGGTCCGCCTTTTTTCCTATTGAACTCCTCTTGTTCCCATGTTATAAGAGTCGAGATCACCACCTTCCTGACTCCAGTATCCAACACTCTCGCCGGTCGGGTGTCGAAAGGATGTGAATTTGCAGACGATCAAAGACAAGATCCTAGAGGCGGTTCGGCACCACCTGCTCCTCGTTGCTGTCGTCGCCGTCGTTCTCGCTGCTTCTTCGATCACGCTGATCTCCCGAACAGCATCGCAGCCAGCGGAAGAGGCTCTGGCCAGCGTGCAGCTAACGTCAACCGAAGTCGCGCCTTCGTCCACGGCTCTCAAGCTAGTGGAAGTCATCTCCTCCGCTACGGCGCCACCGCCTACACCGGCGATACCGTCGCCGACGTCGACCGGGATTCCGCCCTCCCCCACCATGTCACCGACCCGGGTCCTGCCCACCCCCACGACGCCGCTACCACCAACGCCGGTGCCGCCCACGGCGACGCCGCCACCACCAGCGCCGGTGCCGCCCACGGCGACGCCACGGCCACCAACGCCAGCGCCGCCGCCTCCACCGCCACCAGCGCCGGCTGCCAGCGTGGCTCTCGGCGCCTGGGTGCCGGGGGTTCCCAATAATATGGCTGCCTTGACCTCGTTCCAAAACATGGTGGGCAAGAAGATGGGCATCGTCATGTGGTATCAGGGCTGGGTCGATCGTAGCCTGCTTAACCAGGGAGCAGCTCAGACCGTCGCCAATCAGGGATCAACCCCTTTGGTCAGTTGGGAACCCTGGGATTGGACCAACGGCGGGCCTAACCAGCCAGCCTACAGCAACGCCAGCATTATTGCTGGAAACTGGGATGGCTTCATCACGTCCTACGCCCAGAGCGTGAAGAGTTTTGGCCGGCCCGTTTACCTTCGCTTTGCCCATGAGATGAATGTCCCCTCCCGCTATCCGTGGGCAGCCGGCGTCAACGGCAACACGCCCCAGTCTTACGTTGCCGCCTGGCGTCGAGTCCACGACATCTTCGCTGGAGTTGGCGCTAACAACGTTCAATGGGTCTGGTCTCCCAATGTGAAGTATGCCGGAACGACCCCCTTCGCTAACGTCTATCCCGGCGATGCCTATGTCGACTGGCTAGCTCTCGACGGCTATAACGGAGGCACCGCTTTGCCCTGGGGAGGCTGGCAATCGTTCTCCCAGATCTTCACCGCCTCCTATCAGGATCTGCGCGTGCTCAGTGGTAAGCCCATCATGATCGCCGAGTCGGCCTCGGTGGAACAGGGAGGCAGCAAGGCAGGCTGGATTACCGATGCTATGCTAACCCAACTGCCGCAAAACTTCCCCGGAATAAGGGCCTTCATCTGGTTTGGCGAGAACCGAGCGGGAGAGGCAGATTGGCGGATCGAATCGTCGTCGACCTCGCTGACTGCTTTCGCCAACGCCGCAGCCAATTCATATTATCGGTAGCAGCTAGCTGTCGGCTATCAGCCTTCAGCGCGCGAGCCAGCTTGGGGGCCTGGTAGCATTGCAACCGAGATATGGCACGCCTGGACGTTGAGGCTTTAGCCGGTGACGTCAGATGAACATGGTGGCTCGATTAACGCAACCGGCTGAAGCCTCAACCTCCAGCTTCGAGCCGCTCGCTTTTTGAACAGGCCACTTCTCCAAGCGATTGCGGCTAGGATGCCACGCAAACTCGAACCGCACCCGGCGAAAGGAAGCCAATTGCGATCTGTCCATCCAGGGGTTAGAATAATAGCCAGATATCTCGTCGTCACAGGTCTTGTCGCGGGAGTCGTCTTGGCTGCTTCTTCAATGCGTCTCGATTTGGGAGGGCGATCTACCAAAGCGGTATCCGCCTCTTCGGCCACCGGCTCGCTCAGTAAACGGGTGTTTCTTCCGGTGGTTAGCAAGGCCCAAAGCCCTCCGCCCGGTGCCTATCTCGGCGCCTGGGTCCCTGGCCTTCCCAACAATATGTCCGCTCTCACCACCTTTCAGAACATGGTGGGGAAGCGGATGTCCATCGTCATGTGGTACGAAGGATGGTCCAGCCAGAACCTGTTTAATCAGGCCGCAGCCCAGGCGGTTGCCAATCAGGGATCGACACCTCTCGTCACTTGGGAGCCCTGGGATTGGACGGCTGGACCCAATCAGCCAGCGTACAGCACCACGAAGATCCTCGCCGGCAACTTTGACTCGTTCATCACCTCCTATGCTCAAAGTGTGAAGAATTACGGCAAGCCCATCTATCTGCGCTTCGCCCACGAGGGGAACAACACCGCCTATCCCTGGGGCATAGGCATCAACGGGAACACGGCCCAGTCATACGTGGCAGCTTGGCGCTACGTCCATGATATCTTCACCAGAGTGGGCGCCACCAACGCCATCTGGGTTTGGTCACCCAACGTCGGCTTTAACGTGCCGCTGGCCGATATGTATCCAGGCGATGGCTATGTCGACTGGATGGGCCTCGACGGCTACAATGGGGGCAGCGCTCTGGCTTGGGGAGGCTGGCTGTCCTTCTCCGACATCTTTGGCGTCTACTATCAGACCCTGACCCAGCTCAGCCAGAAGCCGATAATGATCGCCGAGACAGCCTCCGTCGAGCAGGGAGGAAGCAAGGCCGCCTGGATAACCGATGCTCTGCTCGCCCAACTGCCGCTGAACTTTCCCCGCATCAAAGCTTTCGTCTGGTTCAATCAGACCTGGACCGACCCTTATTGGGGAAGCGCCGATTGGCGGATCGAGTCTTCGGCGGTCTCGCTTTCCGCTTACGCTCAGGCGGCGGCTAACCCGTACTTTGGCTGATCGGCAGCCCGCCTGCAACGACCTAACTTGTACCCGTATATCTTGAACTCGCCTGAGAGCCGAGGGCCATGACATATCAGACAATGGGATTTGCGCTCGGCGGTCAAAACGCGATAAGGTGCGGTGACCTTCACCGCTGGAGTCCTCCTTGCCCTGGGTTGCCGGCTCCCTCGGTTTTCGAGCTGGTGCGACTTTGGCTCGAATTCATGTCGAACAGGGCGTAATCAGTGGTTTTCTTCAACAGGAGGTTCGTGGACAGCGCCTGCTTGTATCCCTCGTCATAGATATTCGGCCGGGTCAGAAGGAACCAGGGGCGCGTCCCTGCATTGTCCAGCCGATTTAGCCATTCCCGCCGGACGAAGGTGCGGTCGATAAAGAATTGGGGGCTGGGGTCCGTCTCCCCAATATCGAACAGGACGACGCCATTGACCGGAATCGGACTGGCAAAAGCTTCGAACTGCTGTTTCTTCTCCGACAGGTCGACCTGGACTTGTAGATTGCCCCTTGGCTGAACGCCGAGGTAGGCCAGGGAAGCCGCAAACAAGGCCGCTCCTGCCAACGCCGCTAGATACCGACCCGACGCCGATGTGCCCGCCACTCTCCAGGCCATCGTCAAGGTGATTGCCGTGGCGAGACTTATCGACAGAGACAACTGGTAGATGGTATAAGCGTTTACGGCGGTGTGCCCGCGAAAGATCAGCAGCCAAAGAAGCTCCGAGACGAACAAGATTCCTAACCACTTGTAGGGCCGCCAATCCCAGTCGCGATGCAGAGCGCTTGCCATGATGCCGCCGATGCTCAGAGCGAGGGCAATCCCGACAAGGTGGATAGGGAAGTAGCCCACGGCCCGATATACCAGCATGGAGACATAGTCAACCGTATCATCCTGGGGAAACTTGGCATAGTTTTGGTCTCCCCAAGGGGAGTCGATTACCGGCCGAAAGTAGTAGGCAATCATATTGGCAAAGTCGGTGAGGGCCACATTCAGGCTACCGAGCAAGATGGCGTTATGGATCAACCAAAGCAACATACCTCCCAGCAGACCGGCGCCAATCCATAGCCCTGACAATGCCGCCAAGCGGCCGCACCCCTGCCGTCTCGAACCAGTAGTCGAGAAGGCCGGGAATAGCACGGCGTAAGCGGCGATGGCCGGCGCCATCTCGATGCCCGAAAGGGAAACCGTGGCCAGGGCTCCGATTCCCGATCCGGCAAACCAGGCCCATCGTCGCTTGCCCTCAGCCAGGCAACCTAAAGTGGTAAACAACATCGTCCAGGTTTTGGCGGCGAAATCGTAGGCGGGATTGGCGAACGAATCGGCTAGAAGGTGAAACGGCGCTGAGGAAGCCAGGGCCAATACCGCCACAACCCCGGCTCGCCAATCACCCAATACCCGGCGGGCCAGGAGATAGATAGCCAGCAGGGCTGAGCCTGAAACCAACAGGGGGAGGATATGGGCCTGCGTAATCGTCAACCCCAGGCTGTAGAGGTAGCCCAGAGCTATCGCCGGAAACGGCGAGTAATGGGTGTAGTAATAGGGCGCGAGCGAAACCTCAGGTCCGTTGTCTCGCGTTGCGCCGAAGTCGAGGGAGGAGAAACCGAACGAGGCAAAGGCGCGCGCCGCGATGGTTTGCTCCATGTCTATGCTCCAGTTCCCGTGGTCGGGATAGTCGGAACGCGTGCTCTGGGTGGCGAACAGATAGCTTACAAACATGGCTGCTAGGGCAATTGCTAGTAAGGTATGCCTCTTCTTAGCCGCAAGTGTACGGGTCTGGTCCCTCATTCTCAGTCATGCCTCCTTGTGATCCCCTCACCCTAACCCTCTCCCAGCGGGGCGAGGGAACCTATCGTATCCATCCCCGCTCAATCAATCCCAAGGCCAAGTGAAGCCCTTCTCGACCGGCGCCGATCCCACCTCGAAGAAGTCATCGGCCTTGATGGCGCTGATGACCGGACCCATTTCTCGTGAGTTTAGCCGCCAATCGGCGTCATAATCTCCTGCCGGGTGCCGGGCATTGTAGAAGACCACAGCCACGATGGAAGCGTAGCGTTCTTGTTTGACCAGGTCTAGAAGCGACAGCAGCCAGAATCGCCGCTCCGACTGCCGGCTTGGGTGCAAGTCGACCCCCACTTCGGCTAGGACGATTGGCTTGCCCAGCTTCTTGACCTCGTCATAGGGCGGGGCAAGAGCGTCTTCTGGCATACGGTAGGAATGGTTCTGCTTGTTGCGGACTTCCCTTTCTTCCCATTGCCAGTAGACGAACAGCGATAGGCCAACCATATCCACGTAGCTGTCGCCGGGATACCAGTTGAGCGACGTAAACTGACCCGTCACTGTGTCGTACCTTCCACCGGGCGACCAGAGCCAGAGCACGTTGTCAACCTGCTGTTCCCTAAAAAGATCGTAGATATGCCGGTAGGCGGCGATGTAGACGCCCGGTTCCTGGAAAGACCAGGGATGGAGGCCGTCGTCGGGCAGGTCCATTTCATGGGCGAAGCGGAGGATAGTGGGCTGCTGAGTGCTTTTGAGGATCTTGGCCACGTCCGCCACGTAGCTATCGAAGTCTCCCCTGGCGATTCGCTGTAGGATAGACCTGTCGGACCGGGTCGGAGAGCTATCCGGCCTATTGGCCAGCCTTGGCTCCCAGCTTATCATGGCGACCTGGTTGTTTTCTGCTGCCTTCTGGACGGCGCTAGCCATTGAGCGGAGGTCTTCGGGCCGCCAGGTGACGAATACGTGAGAGATCTTGGAGATCGATTGCAGCTCGTCACTGTTGGTTAGGGAGCCGATGGCAACCTGGGATGGGCCAGGCTCGAGGAAGCTGGCCTCAGCTCGCGGGACCACCTTGATGCTTCTCGTGGCGGCGACCACGTTGGGGTTGGGCAAGGTTATGTCGGCAGCGCTGAGCATGCCAGGCACGTTGACAGCCACGAACAGCACCATGGCTGTGGCTGCACTACCCAGAGCCACCGGGAATCCCAGCGGCCGGTAGCGGGCCGGGGCGCTGGCGGGAGTCGGGAGCAATGGCAACCACGTGGCTGCGAGAACCCCGAACATGGCGGTCAGGTTGAGGCTGGCCCAGAAGATCAGGGGGGGCCAGACGAAGCCAGTAATAGGGAACAGCACCAGCCCAATCAACGAGATTGCCAGGCAAACGAAGTGGGGGATGAAGCCACGAAGCCTCGGTCGATTCGGTCCACCACTCCTGACCGAACCCTTGGGAGTGACCGCATAGGTCAGCTTTCGCCCCAGAAAGACGTAGAAGGAAGCGAGAGCGTAAATGGGCCAGGCCGCGAACATCAGCAGGATGCCTCTCACGCCCTGTCCGTTCTCCGTCTCCGGATCGATATTGAACTTCTGGAGCCAGCGGAATACGGCAATGTTAATCAGGAAGGGCGGCGTGGCGTGGATGATCCATTCCGTAAACCCCATCGAAGCTGCCGTCATGCCCAATAGCAGATAGGCTGTGGTTAGGATAACGCCCGTAAGTTGAGCCAAGCCAAAGAAGTAGAACAATTGCAGGAACACGTAACCGAACCGGTGCGCCCATCTCAGCCGACCGAACAGGCGCGGCGTGTGCCTGAACAGAATATCGAGCAAACCGTAAGACCATCGCATCTGCTGGCTGAGGTAGGCGGGCATATCCGGTGGCCCCTCACCAACGCAGAGGATCTCTGGCACGTAAACGCTCTTCCAGCCTTTGGTATAGATCCTCATGCCGGTAAGGTGGTCCTCCACTATGTGCCCGGAGTAGCCGTCGATGTCCCGGAGCGCCGCCGACCGGATCACGTGATTCGCCCCGATGAACAACTGCATCCCCTTGCCGAACAGTCCTTTTTGCATCGGGCCATAGAAAATGAAGGCCTGTTCTGCTGCTCCCCTGGCGATCCAGCTCTCCGATTGGTTGCCATATATCTGAGGCGATCCGACAAAAGCCACTTTGGGATCGCGGAAGTAGCCCAAGGTCCTCTCGAGGAAATCCAGTTTGGGAATATAGTCCACGTCCATCTGAGCGACGATCTCGTACTCATCCCCATGCCTGTCGTGCCAGGCGTTATGATTGCCCGCCTTGGTGCGAGCCTTGAACTTGCCGGTAGGCTGATTATACTCCGGAATGCCCTTGCGGGAGAAATGCTTTACGCCAAGCCGCCGGCAGATGGCCTTTACCGTCGGATCGTCGCCTTCGTCGAGCACCCAGGTATCGTGGGAGTATTTGACTCTGGTCATCGCCTCCAGCGTCTTCTCCAGCATGCCGTAGGGCTCTTTGCCAGGCACGAAGCAGGTTATCATGGCCACCTTGAGCCCTCGCTGGGGTGGCAGATAAACGGGAGCCTTCATCGTGGAGACTACCCAATAGGTGAACAAGTTTTGGATAACACCGCGCCAGATTACGAAAGAGAGAGCGAAAAATACCGCAGTGTCCAGAGCCAGGCCAAGAGTGCCCAGGTTGGGCCAGTTCCTGGCAATGTGCTGAGGCTCAAACCACCAGAGGGCGTAATACAGAACGGAGGCAATATATACTATGACCAGGGTGGTGAAGGCCGCCTTGTCTCGCCTTGTCATTACGTCACGTTGTTGAACTCGATCACTCATGTCTACCTCTGTTGCCAAGCTTTAGTTCACTCGGCCGCCGGCATTAGTGCTCGACGAGAGCTCGAAGAACTCGTCAGACTCGATTGTGCTAAGGACCAGCCCCATCTCCTCATCGCTCATTCGCCAATCCGCCTCCCAGCCGAAGGGCGCGTGCGAGTTAAAGAAGACCACGGCGACGATGTTGGCGTATAGGTCTTGCTTGACCAGCTCGAACATCGCGCGCAACCATTCCTGTTGTTCGGCGTCCCGCTCGGGATAAAGATCTACACCAACTTCAGCCAAAACTACCGGCTTTCCCAACGGCGCCACCTGGTCGTAGGCCCAGCCGATCTTCTCTTCCGGAGACCGGTAGAGGTGGTCCGCTTTTCTCTGGTCGTTCCATTCCTCCCATTGCCAGTAAATGAGAGCGGTTAGGCCCACCATGTCCACGTACTTGTCGCCCGGATACCAATCGAGGGAAATGAATCTATCGTCCACCCAGTGGCCGGCTGGCGACCAAACCCAGACCACGTTGTCGGCCCGTTTGCGGGCAAAGATATCGTGTACGTGCCGGTAGGCAGCAATGTAGAGCTCTGGTTGCTGTTGCGACCAGGGGTGAATGCCATCGTCGGGGATGTCCATTTCATGCCCAAAGCGCACCAGCACGGGCTGTCCGGTATCTCTCAGGATGGAGGCGGTGTCGGCAATGTAGGCGTCGAACTCGCCTGCCACAATTCGACGCAGAATCGCCCTTTCAGGTCCGGTGGGAGAAGGATTCGGCTCGGGAGCGTATAGCAGCGTAGGCTGCCAGGTTATCATGGCAATCTTATTGCTTGCCGCCGCCTTGTCGATTTCGTAGGCCATCAGCTTCAAATGGTCGGGCTGCCAGTTGATGAAGACATTTGATATCTTGGAAATCGGCTCCAACTCGTCTCCACTGTCGGCCACGGTGCCGATGGCGACGCCCCGTGACCCTGGCTGGAGAAACCGCGCTTCAACGGGCTGCTGCTTTCCCGCCTGGCTTCGGAGAATAAGCTGACTGCCAATTGGTGAGACGCCCAGCATGGCCGAGGCGTTGATCGAGCCGAATACGACGATAGCCGTGGTGGCCGTCGCCATCGACACTGGAAAGGCTCGCCGCAGAGAGCCAAGGCGTAAGCGGGCAGGCATGGGAACAGTGGGTTGCCATATGGTAAACACAACCACGATCATCGCAAACAGATTGAAAGCCGCCCAAAACACTATTGGCGGAAACGCGAAACCCGAGACCTGAGATACGACCAGCCCCGCCGACGAAATGACCGACGACAGCAGATAAGGCGTGAGAATACGCAGGTTGGGGCTAGACGCTTCGCTTTGTCCTGCCGGGCCCTTACGGGTGATGTTGTAGGGCAGCCTTTGCCTGATAAAGGCGTAGTAGAGGCCCAGGGCGAAGGCCGGCCAGGCGGCGAAGAACAGGACGATTCCCCGAATCCCCAGCACCGGCTCCCGCTCAGGATCGATGTTGAACTTCTGCAGCCAGCGGAAGCCCACGAGGTTCAAGAAGAACGGGGGGGCAGAATGAAGCAGCCAGTCGCTGAACCCCATTTTCGCCGGCGTAATGCCGAACATCAGGTACAGCGAGATGAGAACAATGCCGATGAACTGCGCCAGACCGAAGAAATAGTGCGTCTGTAAGAGAGGATATCCCAACCTGAGAGTCCAGCTCAGCTTGCCCAAGAGCCGGGGAGTGTACTTGATAAGGATGTCAGTTAAGCCATAGGCCCAGCGCATCTGTTGGCCGAGATAGGTCAGCATGTCCTCCGGCACTTCGCCTACGCAGAGAATCTCGGGCACGTAGACGCTCTTCCAACCGCGAGCGTAGACCTTCATGCCGGTGACGTGATCTTCGGTAATCGAATCCGAATAGCCATCGATGTCGAGCCACGCCTCGATCCGGAAAGCGTGGAGACCTCCGATGAGCATCTGCATGCCTTTGCCGTAAAACCCCTTCTGCATCGGCCCGTAAAAGAGAAAAACTTGCTCTGCCGCGCCCCTCGCCACCCAACTCTTCCCCTGATTGCCGTGGATCTGAGGGGCGCCCACGAAGGCCACTTTGGGATCCCGGAAATACCCCAATGTCTTTTCGAGAAACTCGGGTCGCGGCACGAAGTCTACGTCCATCTCCGCCGCCACGTCGTATTCCTGGCCGTGCCGGTCGACCCAAGCGTTGATGTTGCCGCCCTTGATGCGGGTTCTGTACTTCCCGCTGGGCTGGTTGTACTCGGGAATGCCTTTGCGGGAAAAATGCTTCACCCCTAGCCGCCGGCACATCGACTTCGCCACCGGGTCGTCCCCCTCGTCCAGGTCCCAGGTGTCGTTGGGATATCTGTCCTGGGTCATGGCCGCTTGCGTCTTCTCAAGCAAGCTATAGGGTTCCTTGCCAGGTACGAAACAAGTGAGCATGGACACCCTTAGCCCGGACGGCGGCGGCTCGTACACCGGAACCTTCATGGTGGAAACGGCCCAGTAGGTGTAGAGATTCAAGAGCACGCCCCGCCAGATGACGATGGAAAGGCTGACGAACAGCAGCGTGTCCAGGGCTAGGCCGAGGTTCCCCAGGTTGGGCCAGTTCAGGGGAAGATGCCGGGGCTGAAACCACCAGAGAGAGTAGTAGAAAACCGAGGCAAGATATACGAGCAGAAGCGCGGCGTAGACAGCTTTGTCCCGGCGCGTCATTACCTCCTGCTGCTTAACTTGGAAATCCATGCCTGCCTCCGTCGTAGAGACAGGGCGTGGCCACAGTAATTAGAGATCGCTCTCAATGCGTTTACGTATTGTCCCGATGCGTGCGCGTGGGTTTTGTCTGGTGTTTCTGCCGAGTATTGAAAACCCTTCGTTCGGGTGCTATACTGTTAATGCACAGTGTGGTCCGCCCCACCTGGTGCTATCGCCCGGGCTGATGCTCCCCATCGACCCGGGCCTCCTTATTGGCGGAATCCTCCGCCTCTAGGCTCCCACCCTGGAAAAGCAACTTCCATGCCACCCATAGACTACCTGCTCACAATTGACACTACTTCCCATTTCCTCTATCATGAGGCGTCGGATGGGAGGTCGATTGTGACGCGCTGCATCGGAGGCGAATCGAAGCCCATGCTCTCTGTGATCGTCCCTGTGTTCAACGAGGAAGAGAGCGTTTCAATTCTGCACAGGCGGTTGGCCGAGGTGCTGGTTGGCGAGGAATACGAGGTAATCTTCGTCGACGACGGCAGCACCGATGGCTCATTCGCGGCGATGGAGCGGCTGCGCCTGACCGATGGCCGAACGCGCGTCGTTCGCTTTGGGCGCAACTTCGGCAAATCATCCGCCCTGGACGCCGGTTTTAGAGTGTCGCGCGGCGAGATCGTCATCACCATGGACGCCGACCTGCAAGACGATCCGGCGGAGATACCGCGCCTTGTCGCCACTCTGGACCAAGGCTACGATCTGGTTAGCGGCTGGAAGGTAGATAGGCAGGACCCCATTACCAAGACTCTGCCGTCCCTGCTGTTCAACCGGGTCACCGCCGCGGTGACGGGCATTGAGCTCCACGATTTCAACTGCGGGTTCAAAGCTTACCGGCGACGTCTGGTAGATCACCTCCGCATTTACGGCGAGCTTCACCGTTTCATCCCTGCCCTCGCCTACTGGCGGGGTTTCCGGGTCACGGAGGTCGGCGTTCGCCACCACAGCCGTAAGTTCGGGCGGTCGAAGTTTGGCGCCAGACGCTTCTTGTCGGGCTTTCTCGACCTTTTCACCGTCCTGTTTCTGACCCGCTTCAACCGCAAGCCACTGCACCTCTTCGGCTCGATGGGCGTCCTTTTCCTGGGCGTTGGGCTGGCTATCAACCTCTATCTGACGGCCATCAAGATCGCCGGCCAGGCTATCGGCACGAGACCGCTCCTCCAACTGGGCGTCCTGCTGATGGTGGTGGGTCTCCAGTTCTTCAGCATGGGTCTCCTCGCCGATCTGATGCTCTCCCACAGGCAGGAGGAGGAGGGTCTCTACGAGGTTAGAGAACCCGAGGCGGCGGAAGCGGAACCCGAGTCCAGCCGTGCGCCGTAACTACCAGAAGCACACCAACGCGAACCCGCTCCATCGCTGGCTGCTGCGCCGTTTTCATACCTGTGTCGCCGGCCTCGTTCAGGAGATGGGGAATTGGGGGGCTGAATCGAAGGTCCTGGACGTCGGCAGTGGCGAGGGATTCGTCCTCGATTTTCTTCAGGGCAGAGGCATCGGCGCCAGATTGGTCGGGATGGACGCCGACCGCGCGGCGTTCGCACAGGCGGTGGAAGCCAAGGTCGATCGGCTTGTCGGATCCGCCGCCAGTCTACCCTTTGGCGACGGAGCCTTTCCCCTGGTCCTCTGTCTCGAGGTGCTCGAGCACCTCGACCAGCCACAGCTCGCCATCGAGGAGCTAGGCAGGGTATGCTGTGGACACATCATCGTCAGCGTCCCCAACCAGCCCTTCTTCGCCGCGGCCAACTTCCTGCGTGCCAAGAACATCCGCACGCTGGGCGAGGACCCCGAGCATCTGCACCACTGGACGGGGGCAAGATTCTTGAAGCTGGTATCAGGCAGTCTGCAAATCGAGCGCGTGGAATATCCATTTCCCTGGGCAGTAGTCGTGTGCCGCAAGTGACGGACATTGTTCGTAGGGGCGGCGTCCTTCGGCGGAAGGCTGCCCGCCCCATACCCCGGGTTCGGAGCAAGAGGCGGTGGGATCCCACCCCCGCTCCCCGTGGCCGCCACGGAGGGACGGCCACTACAGAGCCCCATTGACCCCAATACTTGACACCCCATGCCTGCTCATAGATACTTGGGCAGCTATGAAGAGAACGGAGCCGATAGGCCACCAGGGTTGGCGCCAGCTTAAGAGGGGCGGGAATCGCCGGCCGCTAAAGGCCAAACCTGAGGGCGATGTCCCTCAGCCGAAGGACCACGGGCGCCGGTCGGCGCTGGTAGCACGCCTAACCTACCTCATAATTGGCCTCTACGCTCTTACCTTTGCCTTGCTCAGCATCCAACAGCACGACGGCTTCGGCACCAACGCCTTCGACCTGGGAAACATGGATCAGGCGGTGTGGAATACGGCCAACGGTCGCTGGTTTCACTTCACCAACTGGCAGGGGGGACATTCCCGGCTCGCCGCCCATGTGGAGCCTATCCTCTTGCCGATCTCGCTCCTGTACATGGTTGCCAGCAGCCCCAAGACCCTGCTGGTGCTGCAATCGGTGGTGATATCGCTGGGAGCCCTGCCCGCGTTCTGGCTGGCGAGGAAGAAGCTGGCCAACGACTTCGCCGCCGTGACCTTTGCCTCGGCCTACCTGCTGGCCCCGGAGCTGGAGGCGGCCAATCTCGCCGACTTCCATGCCGTCTCCCTCAGCGCGGCCTTCCTCTTATTTGCCTTCTATTTCGTCGATCAGCGGCGTTATGTCCTGTTCTCCGTCTTCGCGCTCTTCGCCATGTCCACCAAAGAGGAGATTCCTCTCGTCGTACTCGTCATGGGCCTCTACGTCGTGTTTGCCCAGAAGAAGCCGCGTTTGGGCTGGGCGATCGCCGGGTTTTCCTTCATTTGGTTCATCGTAGCCTTCTTCGTTATCATTCCCCACTTCAACCCGCTGAAGGCGTCGCCCTACCTCACCCGCTACGACTATATGGGGAGCAGCCCCCGTCAAATTCTCTTCGACTTCGTGTTCAATCCCGGAAAGACGATCGAGACTCTCGCAGATCCTATGAAGCTGGACTACCTGCGCACCATGTTGCAGCCCGTCCTCTATCTGTCGCTGCTCAGTCCGACCAGCTTTGCCCTCGCCATCCCTGACCTCGGTATCAACCTGCTCAGCAACTTCCAGCAGATGTACTCGGGAGGGGCCCATTATAGCTCGGCTGTCATCCCCGCCGTGATCATCTCTGCCATACTCGGCCTCGCCAACGCGCAGCGATTCGTCCGCGCCTTCTCTGAGGCGCTGGCTCAGCCCATCACATATGTTCTGTCTGGTTTGGTGCTCATCCTCAGCATTTCTGGCTATTACCAGGGCGTCGTGCTGCCACTATCGGACCACTTCCCGGTGGTGACGTCTCACAACCGGCTGGCGCAAGAGTTCATCAAGCGTATTCCTCAGGACAAGGGAGTCTCCGCCGGATCGACCCTGAATCCCCACGTGAGCCAGCGCGAGCGGCTCTACCTGTTCCCCGACGGCCTCGACGATGCCGATTACGTCTTCCTCGACGTGACGGCGAGTCCCCATCCCAAGGATGAGGGCAGCCAGTATACGGAGATCCAGAAGCTGCTGCGCAGTGGCAAGTGGGGCGTGGAAGCGGCCAAGGACGGCTATTTGCTCCTGAGCAGGGAGGCGACCACCACGCAATTGCCAGAGGAGTTTTTCACCTTCACCGAGACCCGGAAGCCCCAAATCGACAACAGCAGGAAGGTTACCTTCGGCAACAGTCTCCGCTTTCTTGGTTACGATCTCCATCCGAAGAGCACGAAGCTCAGCGGCCGCGATGCTTACGCCCAGATGACCCTCTACTGGGAAGTGGTCAAGCCGCTGCAAAAGGACCTATGGGTTACGGTGCAGGTTGCAGCTTCGCAGGCGATCATCTTCACCAGCGCCTATCAACCGACCCTGCTCTGGCATCCGACGCACGAATGGCCGGTGGGCGAGATCGTGCCGGTCGAAGTCCTGCGCGTGCCGCTGCAGGGCGTGCCGGCAGTGGACGTCCTCATCGGCGTGAGGTCGGGCGCGGATCCAAATGACGCCAGCCTTCGCCTGCGTCCGGATCTTAGCGAGGACCTTGCCGCCGAACTGAATGGGGATGGCACTATGTTGAACTTGTTACGTCTGAGGGCAAGATAGGATGGGCGCATTGTCCGGGGTGCTAGCGGTCTATCAGGGGAGAACGCGGACGGTCATTCGCTGGGGAGTCGTCTGCCTGGTGCTCGCCTTTTGGGGAATCTATCTCTGGCGAAACGGGGACAGCCTATGGTCTCACGATTGGCAGGTTAACTACTACTGGCTGGCGCTGTCATTCCTCGTGGTGCTCGTCTTCTGGGCGACGCTGGTCGTCATCTGGCAGAGGGTGCTGATCGCCTCGGGAGGACGTCTAGGGTTGCGCGCGGCCGCCCGCCTCTGGGCCACGTCGATGCTTGCCCGTTACCTTCCCGGCGGCATGTGGCACATTGCCGGCCGCGTCTACCTGGCGCAGGAAGCCGGCGAATCGCGGGCCGCCGTGTTGGTCAGCACCGTGATGGAACAGATCCTCTGTCTCATCACCTCTCTTCTGCTTCTTCTTATCAGCCTGCCGTTTTGGGATACCGACTACGCCCGTTTCACGCCGGCGTTGCTCCTCGTTCTGCCGCTGGCCGCCACGGTTCACCCGGCGGTCCTCCGGCGTCTAGGCGGGATTGCCCTTCGATTCGCGGGAAGAAAGGCTGGAAGAATAGGCGCCCCGGCTTTGGCAGTCGAGTCCTTTTCACCGCCGGCCTTCCGGTCGGTGCTAAAGGTTGCCGCGTTGTACGCGCTGCCGAACTTGCTGGCGGCGCTGAGCCTCTACCTGTCGGCCGCGGCGGTGGGACCGGTGTCGCCAGGCCAGTTTCCCGCCTTCGAGGGCGCCTACACTTTCGGTTGGGTGCTGGGCTTCTTCGCCGTCTTCGCTCCCAGCGGACTTGGGGTACGCGAGGGGGCGATCGCCGTTCTCCTCGCGCCCATCGTCGGCGCCCCCGTCGCTCTGGCCGCCAGTATCTTGAACAGAGTGGTGTTCTCCGCGGGCGAGGCGGTGTTTGTGGCGGTCTGTTGGGGGATTACGAGGGGGCAAGAGGGCAAAAGGAGAAAAGTGGAAAAGGGGAAATAAGGGGGAAGGGGCGCAGACGTCCCGCGTACCCGATTGCATCTCCATCCGCGTTTGTGCTATAGTACCGCAAGTCTAGCCGCCCGGGAATGGTGCTTTGCAGTTTCACCGCCACAGCAGCTTCTGGTCGCTGGCCGCGGCGATCATGGTGTTCGCCGTCCTCATAATGCCGGCCGAGAGCCTGGGCTGGACCGCCCGGGCCAGACCCTTCCCGGCCAGAAACATCGACATCGTGACTCCCGCTTCGTTGCAGCGCGACGCCGCCCTCGCCCTCGCCCTCGGCGACCTTCTCGACGCCATGGCCGCCGTCGGTGTCCGGGGAAGGGTAGTGGCCGACGACCAACTGGATAGCCTGTCTCCGTACTCTGTGCTGGTCGGCGACGAGAGGAACCGCTGGATCGCCGGTTTCGTCAAAGAAGGCGTGCTGGACCCCCTGTCGGTTGGCGACGAAGGCTACGTCATCAGGTCGGTCCGGTGGAGAATGGCGCCGCTGCTGGTGGTAAGCGGCAGGGGTGAGCTGGGCAGCGTCTACGGCCTGTTCAACCTCGTCGAGCGTCTCAAGCTCGACCCGGGCACGCTGTTCGGCTCGCTGAACGTGGTCGCCGAACCGAAGATCAACCTCCGCCTCGTATCTTCGCCTACGCCGCCCGGCGTCACGTATCCCACGCCGGAGGACGCTCTGCGCTGGGGCTACAACGCCGTGGCCGTCGAGCCGTGGACCCGCCTTCCCCTCTACGACGGCGTCGCCCCAGGCATCCTCGATCCGGCTCGTTTCCCCGGCGAGCGGGCCTGGGTGGAAGCGAGCCGGGAGAGGGCGAGGAAGCAGATAGAGGCAGCCAAGAGATTGCACCTCAAAGTGTTTGCTATGGGAGACGTCGTCAGCTTCCCCTCGTCCACCCTCGCCGTATTCAAGGACGAGGTGGCAGCGGATGATGACCCGGGCCGCTACTGCGCCGCCAAACCCAAGACCATGCAACTACTCGAAGGGGCTCTCGACGAGGTATTGCGCGATTTTCCCGGCATCGACATCATCATGGTTCGCACGGGGGAGAACTACGCCGACGGCCCTATATCCGGCAACACTCCGTTGGATGGTAAATGCGCCGCCAACCGGGAGCTATTACCGGCCGGTCGCCTGCGCCTGGTGTTAGACGCCGTCCGTCATCAGGTAGTTGAGGTCCACGGCAAGACCTATGTCCATCGGGCCTGGAACCTGCAGGTAGGCGGCCTCCACTCCGATCCCGATACACTCGCCTCCGTAGTCGAGGGGATCCCGCCGCAGGAGAGGTTTATTCTATCCTTCAAGCACACCGAGACCGACTTCTGGCGCTACAATGCCGTCAACCCCAACATCGGCCGGGGAAAGATAGGTCAAATGGTCGAATACCAGGTGGCGAGGGAGTTCGAGGGGAAAGGCGCCTTCCCCAACTACATGGGCGAGATCTTCGCCTCCGGCGGGCAGGAAGTCCAGCCTGCCGGGGGTGTGAAGTACGCCTACGATCGGGGCGTGCGGGCCGCCTGGGTCTGGGCCAAGGGAGGTGGCTGGGACGGCCCCGAGCTCAAGGCCGGCATCTGGTTGGACGCGAACCAGTACGCCATCAGCCATCTGCTGTGGAATCCCGACCTGTCGCCCACGACCCTCGCCCTGCAGTGGGCTTCGCTCCGGTTTGGGAAGACGGCCGCTCCCAAGATCGCCTGGCTGCTGCTCAAGTCCGACAACGCCGTGCTGAAGGGATTCTACGTCGAGCCCTACGCCCGCGGTTCCGGCCCCTGGGCGCCTAATCTTCTTTGGAACAGGGACGATATCATTAGGGGCGGCGACGCCGCGACCGAGCTGTATCGCGCCTCGACCGCCAAGGAGGACTTCGCCCTCGCCCTCGGAGAGAGGAAAGAGGCCCTGCGCATCGCCGATTCCATGATCGAGGATTTCAAGGCGGCCATGCCGGCGATCGCCGACGCTGACCTGGCGCAAGCCGCCTGGTCGAGTCTCCAATATGAGAGATCCCTTCTCGAAGTCTTCGACACTTACCTGACCGGCCTCTTCCAGTACTACCGCTGGCGCGACGGCGGCAAAGCGAACGACGCCGCCCGGCGGGCGGCCGTCTCCAGCCTGCGAGACTGGGAAACCGCCTGGCACAGCTACAATGTGGACATTCCCCTCCTGCCCGGAGTCGCCTCCCTCTACCGCGATGCCGGCATGTCTCAGGCTGTGCTGGAGGCGCTGAAGGACTTGCAGAAGTAGTCTCAACCGCAGATTCATCAGATTGTTGGATTTCGCAGATGTTGGGCTCTGGCATAGCATAAGGCATTGAAATTGCAGACACTGCGGCAAGGTCCCGCATGGACTACCTACCATGTCGGAGAAAGGGGTCTGGCAGTGGATAGACACCTTCGCGTTCTGATCGTCGAGGATTCCGAGGACGATGCCTTGTTGCTGCTGCGCGAGCTGCGGCGGGGGGGCTACGAACCCGCGTTCGAGCGAGTGGACACGGCCGCGGCCATGGACGAGGCAATGGAAAAGCAGCGTTGGGACATCGTGATCGCCGATTACGTGATGCCTGCCTTCAGCGGCCTGGCTGCTTCGGAGCTAGTGAAGTCCAAAGGTTTCGACCTGCCGTTCATCCTCGTTTCCGGACTAATCAACGAAGAGACGGTCGTAACGGCGATCAAGGCTGGCGCCGGTGGCTTCGTCTCCAAAGGAAATCTCGGGCGGCTCGTGCCTGCCGTCGAGCGGAGCTGCGGGATGCGGTGGTGCGGCGAGAGCGCAGGGAGGCCGAAGAAGCCCTGCGAAAAGCCTACGCAGAGCTAGAAATGCAGCCGAAAACTGGCAATATGCAGAGACCCGCGAATTCTGTCCCCACTAGGAGGTCTGAATTGTTTGCCAGACCTGCTGTTGCCCCCC
>JACPQF010000103.1 GCA_016190625.1 Chloroflexota bacterium
AACTCGACGCCGATACCCGAACGCATAAAAGCATGCTCAGACTGACAAGGCTCCTGGCGAATGAGGCCATTGAGTGGGCGACGGAACACGTTCCCGGCGATAAGGAAAAAGCGGCGAAAACACGAAAATAACCATGTTCCGTGCATCGTCTGCGTCAATCAAAAATATTCCAGGGCAGGGCTGGTTTACCACGTCTTGCCCCTCGTTTCGCCTGTACATGCCTCTGAATGGCTGTAGCGACGGCTTCTTGACAGCCTTGTTGATGGCGTGGTATGATATGCCTAGAATAACCGAGAAGAACCTAACATGACATAACAATCATAGTGTGATCCAGTCCTGGGCGTTTACGGCTAGGGACTGTCGAAAAGAGCGTGTTTTGCCAGTCCCTGGCCGGCGGTTTTGGCAGTCCGGGGCTCTAGTCCGCACGCATAGGAGGAGAAGATGAGACTGGAAGACGACCGGTTTTACACGGTGGCCGAAGTCGAAGAACTGCTGAGGCTGAGCAAGCGCATTGTGCTAGGGCTACTCGCAAAAGGCGACATCCCCGGCGTGCGGTATGGCAAAAAGTGGCGGGTGCTAGGCAGCGATCTGCGGCGCTGGCATCAAGCCAATACTGGCGAGACGGAAGCCGCCCGGTAGTTTAGCCTTCCCTGCTGGTATATATCTGTCCCTACTCCCTGCCTAACTATACAAGCATAGCGAGCGCTTGTTATGTACATCGGGCGTGCTGAGGCGATCCGCTATTGCCGGAGCTATGCGCTCGAAGCCGAGCGGAAGATAGCCGAGCGAGTGGACTTCTCCCAAGTCACAAGGGAGGGGTGATGTTTGCAGACAGGGTAGATTTGTCACGCCGGCGTGACAATCTACGGCGCCCATGCAGGTGGGGTTGCACGTGGCCGACGGTGGTAATTTTCCACCATCGGATAACGGCGCCCATGCAGGCGTCACTTGACAGGCGTGATACCATGAGGACACCTTAACAAAAGAAGAGATGCCCTGGCGATGCTGCGAACATCCCAAGGCGTGGCCAAGTCAGAGCGGCTGACTTGACGGGATAAGTTTACCACGAACAGCCCGTTGGGACAACCGTCTCGACGGGCTGTTGCTTTGGGGGACACAAAGGCTTGCACGGCTGGCCGTGTAGCAGAAATGTAGCAGAAGAATTGCTACACTGCTACATTCCAGAGGCGAACCACGGCGAGAAGAACGAGGGAAAACCCCGAAGTTTGGCGCCGGATGAGCGTGAGAACTGGCGGGAGTGCGAGGGAGTCGAACCCTCCCAAGACAAGGCTGCTTGCCTCGCAACGGTTTTGAAGACCGCGAAAGCCACCGGGCCCCATCCACTCCCATGTCGACTCTGTTATTATAACCGCTCGTGGCGCTGCGGCGCAAGCTTCGTAAGCAATCAGCCATCAGCTTTCAGCCATCAGCTTTCAGCGGTCGGGAGGGGCGGGGGGAATACACTGGGGGAACCAGAGAGCTGACACCTAGATTCGCACCCCCCTTGCCTTTGCCCGGCCCCTGCTGATCGCTGAGGGCTGATAGCTGACGGCTAGTACGCTGACGCCAGACCCATTGCTCGCTACATCGCCTCTTCTATCGCCTTCTTGAGCTGGCCCTTGGGCTTGAAGCCGACAATGCGGGCTTTCTCCGCTCCCTCCTTGAAAATGATCAGGGTGGGAATGCTGAGAACGCCGAACTTGCTGGCCGTGTCCGGATTCTGGTCCACGTTCAACTTGACGAACTCCATCCTTCCCTGATACTCGCCGGCCAGGTCCTCCACCAGCGGCGCGACCATCTTGCAGGGACCGCACCACTCGGCCCAGAAATCGACCAGAACCGGCGCGCCGGCCTTGATGACCTTCTCCTCGAAGGTCTGATCGGTTATGTCAATCGGGTGTGCCATGACTGATACCTCCGTTCTCCTCTATGGTCTTGCGCTCCCGCAGCCCCTGTTTCAGGGCCTCGACCAGTCCAACCTCCACGGCGTGGCCCGCCACCTGTAAGGCGCTGGCAATGGCCTTCGCGTTAGAGCGGCCGTGGGCTACTATCGATACTCCGTCCACTCCCAACAGCGGCGCTCCCCCGTACTCCGTGTAGTCGAGTCGCTTTGCTGCAAGTTTCAGAGCAGGCTTCAACACGAGACCGGCCAGCTTGTAGCGAAGCCTGCTCGCTATCGCCTCCTTGACCATGCCCAACAGGAACTCGCTGATTCCCTCGGTGACCTTGATCGCCACGTTACCGGTAAACCCGTCGGTCACTACGACGTCGGCGATCCCCTTTGGCACGTCCTTGCCCTCGACGTTTCCGACAAAGTTCAGGCCACTTTGCTTGAGCAAGGGATGGCTCTCCAGCACCAACTGGTTGCCTTTGGTCTCCTCCTCGCCGACGCTGAGGATGCCCACGCGCGGCGCCCGCAGGCCGAAAACCTTCTCCATGTAGATGGACCCCATGATGGCGAACTGGAGGAGGTGGCCGGGCCGGCAGTCGGCGTTGGCGCCGACGTCCAATATGAACGCCTTGCCTGAGGCGGTTGGGAAAACCGTTCCCAGAGCAGGGCGCTCTGCCCCACCCAAACGCCCGAGCACGAACAGCGAGGACGCCATCACCGCGCCGCTATTGCCGGCCGAGACGAAGGCCGAAACCTCGCCTTTCTTGACCAGATTGAGGCCGACGACGATGGAAGAGTCCTTCTTCCGGCGGTAGGCAGCGCCCGGGTGCTCGTCCATGTCGATCGCCTGGGTGCAGTGGACGATCGGCAAGTCGGCACCGCGCAGGGCAGCCCTGATCCGGCCCTCGTCTCCCACCAGGACGACCTCGCGACCTCCCGTCTTGGCCGCTTCCACGGCCCCCTTCACGGTCTCCTCAGGCGCGTGGTCGCCGCCCATCGCGTCGAGGGCCACTTTTACCATAACCGCGTCCTCCCTGCCGCCAAAGCGCCGGCGCAGTGTCGGCGGGGTGCCCTCACCCTAACCCTCTCCCATCCTTCTGCGGAAGGACGTGAGAGGGGACTTGTGTTACATCGTCGCCGTCCTAGAGCTCCCACTTGTCGCACCGACCACCCCAGCGGGCGATGATCTGGCGGTTCATCCGGATTTGGATGATCTCGCAGACGTTGGAGCAGGCTTTGCATTCAAACGACGAGGTCTTGTAGTCGAGATCGCTGACGCCGAAGCCGTTGAACTTGGTCGGCTCTTCGGCGTACATCACGTGCTCGTGGGCCAGCAGCGCCGATCCTATCGCTCCCATGACCTGGTAGTGGGGCGGGACCATGATCTCGGCCTTGAGGTTGTTCTCGAAAGCGCGCACGATGCCCTTGTTGGCTGCCACGCCACCCTGGAAGACGATGGGAGGCAGTATCTCCTTGCCCAGCCCGAGATTGTTCAGGTAGTTGCGAGCCATCGCTTCGCAGAGACCGTAGAGGATGTCCGCCGTCTTGTGGCCCATCTGCTGCTTGTGGATCATGTCGGACTCGGCAAATACGGTGCAGCGGCCCGCTATCCTGACAGCGGCCTTGCTCTCCAGCGCCATATCGCCAAAATCCTCGATGCGGATGTTCAGACGCGACGCCTGCTGGTCCAGGAAGCTTCCCGTGCCAGCGGCGCAGACGGTGTTCATGGCGAAGTCGGTAACCACGCCGTTGCGAACGATGATTATCTTGCTGTCCTGGCCACCTATCTCCAGGACCGTTTGGACGTCAGGGAAGTAAAAAGATGATGCCACGGCGTGAGCGGTGATCTCGTTCTTGATGACGTCAGCTCCCACCATCACGCCAGCCAGGTAACGAGCGCTGCCGGTTGTACCCACAGCCCGAATTTCCACTCCCGCCGGCAGGTCGCTCTCTATCTTACGCAAGCTCTCCTGGATCACCCGAATTGGCTGGCCCTGCGTCCGCATGTATAGGCTCGTGAGCAGCTTGTCGTCGCCGTCGAGCACGGCGATCTTGGTCGTCACCGACCCGACGTCAAGCCCGAGGTATGCGTCCATCGATCTCTCCTTCGATTGTTACTTGTCGCGTCCAAAGATGCGCCATCTCGGCTTCTTCTCCTGCTCCTCCCTTTCCTCTTTCCGTACGGCGTCCTCCTGAGCTGGAGTCATCGCCACCCTGAGGCGCCCTAGCTTCTCGTCCGCCTCGAGAAAGTCCGGCCGGATCGCCAGCGCTTTCTCCAGCTCGACGATGGCGTCGCTCCAACTGCCCGCTTCTTCCAGGCAGCAGGCCAAGCCATAGTGGGCTTCGGCCAGGGATGGAGCGAGGCGAATAGCTTCTCTGTACGCTCTGGCCGCCTCCACGGCTGCCCCACTCTTCCATAGAAGCTGGCCTAGCCGGAGATGGGCCCGGGCGTCGCCCGGCTTTCTCTCCGCCACGTTGCGGAACTCCCGCATGGCATCCTCCACCTGGCCCCGCTCGGCGTAGGCTTCGGCCAGGTTGGCGCTGGCATCGGTCCAATCCGGCCGCAGGCGAGTGGCTTCGCGCCACTGCTCTATCGCCCCGTCCATGTCTCCCCGACCCTTGCAGAGGTCGGCCAGTCCCAGATGAGCCTCCGCCAGCTCGCGATCGCAGCGGATAGCCTCATGGAAGGCGGCCATGGCCGCCCCGGTCTCGCCCTTTTCGGCGAATAGGAAACCCAGGTTGGCGTGTCCCTCCGCCTGATCCGGTCTCAAGCTGACAACCGTTTGGAACGCGGCAATGGCGGCATCCAGGTTTCCCCCCTGATACTGCACTATGCCGAGCTGTTCGTTGGCCTCGACGTGATTAGCGTCGAGCGACAGCGCCTCGCTCAGGTCATCCATCGCCTCCGTCAGGCGGCCAGCTTCGAGGTCTAGCTTGGCCTTTTCGACCAGCGCGCTCACCTTTTTCTCGTCGACCGGCTCGGGCAGCGGCACTGCCATCGCCAGGTCGGGTGAATAGGCCTCGGGCTGGTCGATCACCGCTTCTTCATCCCTATACTCTGGCCGAAGGGGAGGCGCCACAAGGTCGGAGGCTGGCGCCAGGTCGCCAGTGACCGCATCAATAGCATCCTCGCCGGCGATAGGCTCCTGCGGTTCTTGGGGAGCCTGGCTCTCCAGCGATTGAAGGCGGGCAATCAGGGCGTCCCAGCTCTCCGCAGGAGCGCCGGCTGGCCCCACGTCAAATGGCTCAGGGAGCGTTGGCGCCGGCTCAGCGCCTGGCAGTCCTAAGGCATCCAGGCGGAACTCCGCAGTGTCCTCGTCAAATGATGGCAGCTTCGCCGAGTACTCTCCAGGCTGCATGGTTATGTCAGGCAAGGGGAATATAGGCTGTTCGTCCGGTGGAGTGAAAGAACCGGCGGCGTTGGGTTGTCCGCCGATCTCGCCAGCCGACGAAACGGCGAAGGGGTTCTCCTCTTCTCCCGGGTCTTCATCGTGCTGGAACGCCGACAAGATCGCTCGTGGTAGCTCGACTAACCCAGAACCGTAGGTTTCCGGCGCCGGCGGTAGGGAGCTAACGTCCTCGCCGGCCGGGCTGATGGGCGATAGGCTTTGTTCAAAGAAGGCGTTGTCTTTTCTCCACCACGCCTCGTCCGATGCTGGTGACTCAGGGGAGGAAGCCTCCTCGGCCGGGGGCGGCGCCGTTTCTTCAGCCTCAACTGGTTCGCCCTGCGGGTCTCCAGGCAGCACCTGAGGTGACAAGGTCTCAGGTTCGACGGTGGCCGGGCCCGCGGAGAATGGCGCCGGCAGGTCGCTGGCCTCGTCGGGCGCCGCCGACAAGGAAGTCGGCGCCTCGGGCGCCTTTGCCTCGCCCAGCCTTTCTCGGGCCCATCCGATGCCCTTTTGCGCTCTGACGCTGGTCGGCCTCAGAGCCAGCGCCTTCTCCAGACACTCGACCGCATCCTGCGGGTCCTCCGCCATAGCGCCCAGCCAGAGCCATGCCTCGAAATTGCCGGCGTCCTCCACCACCAACTGGCGAAGCAGGCCAGTCGCCTCTTCCCAGCGGCCCTCCTGGCCCAGCTCCATTCCTCTACTCAACAGATCGCTTATGTTATTCACCCCTCACACCTCCGTTTCGACGGCTTTTCTTTGTGCCTCCAAGGCAGCCGCTCTGTCTGCCCGCCTCCTGTGTCTCACAAGCATGTCCACGAAAGCTTCCACCCTAGTTACCAAACCGGCCTCTCCCGAGTGCTCGTCGATGGTCAGCATCATCAGGGGCTTATCGGTCAAGCCCTTGCTATGGCGCTGTACTACGTCGAGCATGACGGAATCCGGGCCGCAGCCGAAGGCCACCACGCTTATGACCCCATCCACATCGCTGTGCAAATAATGGCCGCCGGCGCCCACCACGTCGTTCTCGTAGGTCCAGTAGGGACCGCCGACCAGGCGTTCCACTCCCTTGTTGAGGTCCTCTATCGCCGCCATCTCCGTGCTCACGACCCTGACGCCGAGGGTCCGCAGCCGGTGGAGAACGCGGTGGTTCACATATTCGTCGAAAATATTGTAGGGGTGCCCGACCAGGGCAACCTTCACGCCGAGGTCGACGACCTCCCGCTGCTTGTCCACCCGGCCGCTCGCCGTCTCGTGCGCGACCCCGGTTAGCTTCTCGATGGCTTCCGGCGGCGTCAGCCCCTGCCGGCGCATCAAGCTCTGGTACTCCTGATGCACCCGCCAAGCTTCTTCGCTTGCCCTCTTCACTTTCAGCGGGTTCCAGGTGATCCGCTTGCCCACCTGATAGATGGCGGCGAACAGCTCTGCCTTCCCCTTGTTCACGTCGATGTCGACGTCAAGGATGGGAGGGCATTCCGGAATCACGGCCTTGACCAGGTCGGGCAGGCCGAGAAACTTGGAGCAATTATACACGTTTTCTTCGATGCTGCGGATACTGGGAATGAAAACATAGTCACACTTGCCAACCAGGGATATCACATGGCCGCAGAACACCTTGGTGGGCAGGCAAGTCTCCGCTACCACGCGCGCCGAGCCGCCCGCCAGTATCTCCTTGGACGTCGTGTCGGATACTATCACCTCTGCCCCGAGGCTTTCGAAGAAGGCCTTCCACATCGGGAAGTATTGGTAATAAAGCAGGGCGCGCGGTATACCTACCCTCGTCACGCCGACCTCCTCGCCACGAAGATCATGTTCTCGCTATCGGACTCGAAGTCGTCCAAATCGTAGGACCCGAAGACGTTCTCCAACTGGAAGCCGCACTTCTCCAGAAGCAGCTCCGCCTCAAAGCGAAACAGGTATCGCTGAGTGAAAGAAGCCACAGTGCGTCTCGTTTCGCCGCCGGGCTGAGTCTCGTCGTAGAAAAAGGTGATGTGCTGAAGTTGATCGGCGAAATCGGGCGTCTGGGAGACGAACTTGGAGACCGTGGCGCCATTTTCGGCGGGCTTCGTCCAGGCGTGGATGAGCTGGCCGGCGCTCCGTGCCATTTCCTCCACGTCCGGGTTGAAGATGTCGACGACGAGCAGACCTTCGTCGGCCAGGTGCTCGCGCGCCCGCCGCAACACCGCCGCCTGTTCCTCCAAATGCGGCGCCAGCATGAGACCGCCCACGGGTATCGTCACCATCTTGAACTGTCGCCCCAAGGCGAAGTCCGCCATATCGTATCTGAACACCTTCACCCTTCTTTTGACTGGGCCGGCAAGCTTGCCGTTTACCGCCGCCAGCATCGCCGCGGATGAGTCAATGCCGGTCATAGAATAGCCCGCCTCGGCCAGGGTGAGCAATAGCCTACCGGTTCCGCAGGCTAGCTCGAGAATCGGCGACCCCATGCGCTCGGCAAACCCAAGATACAACGGGAGGTCGTCCAGAAAATCCCCATAATCCAGATCGTAGTACCGCGCGAAGACGTCAAAGTCAGCCATGGCCGTGGGTCTCGGCCTGGTCGTCTCCGTCCAGAAACTCGTCCTTCACCCTGTCGAGGAGATCCGGACTAGCGAGGATATCGACCGCCGTCATCGCCATCGCTTTGGCCGCGTCGACGAGGCCGCGTTGTCCCTCCTCGGAGGCGGCAGCGGCCGCGAAGTCGGGCGAGTGCAATAGAACCGTTCGGGGAGCGATGGCGATGGATGGGTGGATGCTGGGAACGACGGCCGAGACGTTTCCCATGTCCGTGCTGCCAACGCCGCGCGGCCGGCGGTAGGGCTCCACCGACCGGCCCAAAGCTTCCAAATTCGCGGCGAAAGCGCGCGCCAGAGTAAGGTTGGTGCGGAGCGCCGCATATTTGTTCGTCCCCCATTTGTACTCCAGCCTCGCTCCCGTCGCTTTGGCAGCCCCCTCGAAGCAGCTCAAAACCTTTTCCTGCAGCTCCGATAGGTAGTCGTCGTCGGCTGCCCGAACCAGAAAGCTCGCCGAAGTGTGGGAAGGGATGACGTTGGGGGCATCGCCGCCGTGAGTGATGATGCCGTGTATCCTCGCGTCGCCGCGCACGTGCTGCCGCAAGGCGCCAATTCCGTTGAAGGCGAGAATCAGCGCGTCGAGGGCGTTTATGCCCGCCTCCGGGCGGGAAGCCGCATGGGCCGACCGCCCGTGGAAATGCACTCCCAGACCGATGCAGGCGAGCGCTCTGGCATGGACGCTGTTGCGCGTGCCGGGATGGACGATCAAGGCCACGTCGAGCCCGTCGAATGCGCCCTTTTTCGCCATGCTTATCTTGCCGCCACCGGATTCCTCTGCCGGTGTGCCGAGAACGACGATCTCCCCTCCCAGCTTGACCGCCGCTTGCTTCAGGGCCACGGCCGCCCCCACTGCGCTCGCCCCCATCAGGTTATGGCCGCAGGCGTGTCCGACTTTGGGCAGGGCGTCATATTCACCCAGCAGACCGATGATAGGGCGGCCATCGCCGAAAGTAGCTCTGAACGCCGTGGGGAGGTCGCAGATGCCCTGCTCCACTTGGAAGCCGTTCGCCCTGAGATAGTCGGAAAGCCAGGCAGAGGCCCGGTGCTCCTCGAAGGCTAGCTCGGGATTGGCATGTATTCTCAGGCTAAGGTCGACGAGCTGTGCTCTCTGAGCCTCCACGCTCTCAATCGCCGACCTCTTGTATCCTACTAATGTCACTACTTCCTCTCCCCGTCACGGACATGACGAGCTCCACCACCAGGGCAACACCCAGGATGGTCAAGCCGCTGGCCAGACCAAGCACCCGAAAGCTCTGTAGCCACATGGCGGCTACCGCAGCGGCTGCCGGCGAAATGCCGAGCAGCACCGACGACCGGAGTTTCCGCCGACGGCGCCTCAGCACCGAGACCCGTAAGCTAAGATAGTATGCCAGCGCCGAAAACGTGAACAGCACGCCAGCAAACAGAACGGCAAAGAAGAATAGCCTGGCGGTCAGAGCTTCCGGCGAAGTGCCGCCTATCAAGATGGCGAAGGCGCCCCAGTTGAGCATAGCTGCAAAAGCAAGTAAGCAAAGCACGAGCTTCTCGACCATACGTCATTTCCCCGTGGCCCGCATGCCGGATGCATTATAGCCGATGCCGGTTCCGTTTTCCACCACCGTCGACAACTGTCAGCGGATTCGGGAGCGGATTGCACGGATTCCCCATCCTTCCGTTCAATCAATCCGATCCTGAATACGTTGACAGTAACGTCCCCCAGGGCGGATGCACGGCGCGGAATCCTGACGGGCACGCCTTCACAAAGTGAGGTTTTATTGGTCGTTTTTGGGTCGAAAACATATTGACACTGCCCCTGACCTGCTCTATAATCTGAGTAGTTAAGGAATAGCTAGCGAGGCTGGGCGTCGGGAGACGCCGAATGGGATCCCGTGATGAGCGGAGAGGTGAGGTAAAATCGTCTGCGATTGTGTAGCAGCTATTCTTTGATTTGACAGAGGCGCTACCCAAGCCGGTAGCGCCTCTGCCCTAGTTTGCGGCCCCACCTCCGAGCGCCATTTCGTCTAGCCCCCTAAACCATCACTAATTTACCCTATTATAACACGGGAGAGAAGGCGAGAAAAGGCAAGCGCCTGCACCCCATCGCTGACGAAGTAAGCCCCCAAAAGGCGACGTGCCAAAGATAACCGCTAGCGCCGCGAATCCAGCCACTCCCAGAACCTCTGTCTTTCTCCGTCGTCCTTTTGGGCCCGCTGCCAGCGCCGGGCCACCTCCAGCCTGTCGGCGAGCGACTTGGCGTAGCGCGGGTCGACCGGCCACAGATCGGCGATGACTTCGGCAGCCTTGTCGAATTGCCCTTGGGCGATGAGGGTCAGGCAATCACGGTAACCGTGGCAAACCTCGTCCCCCTCCGCGGCCGGAAGACGCCAGCCTTGGCCCATGTCGTTCATTTCCTTGCCTCCAGCAAAAGTAGGGAGATGCCTCGGCCACATCACTCGCCCTGGCTGCAATCAGCGTAGGGACGAATCCTACGGCGGCAGAATTCGTCCCTACGTGTTCGTGCGCCACCATTATCCAGTTGCCTGGCAGTTGTGGCGGTGAACCATCTTCACCTAAGGGAATACTACCATCGGTTCTCACCTTCGTCAACTAGCCCCTTGACACCTTGCGGGTTTCTGGTATAATTAGGTTAAGAAACGGTTCTGGAGGCTTCAAAGTCACCTCCGGACTAGTCACGGTGGAGAAAGGAGGACCCGAGCCTATGTTTCCTCTGATCGAACCGCACGTCCTACTAGGAGTTTGGGAGGTTGATGTCTAGGCCCTGCTGCGAGGCAGGGCAGCCGCCAAGCCCGATTTCCCTGCCCATTCTTGATGTTCGGTCACAGGGAGATGATCTCCGATCGCATACACCAGTGATTGGTTGAGCGGGCAGGAGTGAACGCCGATGAAACGGCGCCGCGGGCTAGAAATCAAAGAGAGTTTTCGCGGTCCCGCTCTCTCAAGGGCGGGACCACTTTTTTGAGCATTGACTCTCCTTCCCCTGATCGTTATAATCTCATTCGTAGTATACTCCCCGGGGTAACAAATGGCTCTGGTTTGCGAGCTTCAAGGTGGGCTGCTAAGAAAGTGCGGCAGACCCGCGAGCGGCGTGTGTAAATGGTGTGGTAGGGCCTACTGCTCGGTCCATCGCTCTGTTTCGGCGGCGGGGCAGCCGGTTTGCAATTCGGAGGCATGCATGGCAAGGGAGACCTTTACCGCCACGGCCAAGTTGGCCAGGCAGCGGGCGGCGGCCCACAACAGGGAGGGTCTTTGCGGCTTGCCCTCATGCGGCACGAGGCTTCCCGGCGCTATCTGCCGCGTCTGTGGCTCCGAATACTGCCCTAGCCATCTGAACGCTCGGTTGTTCCGCGTGCCGGCGTCGCCGGCAGATAAGTCCGCCGATGGCAAGCGAGCGCCAAAGAAAGAGCGGTTCTTCATCTGCGACCAATGCGTCGACCTCGTCGACCGCTACGGAATCGTCGAGCTATCACCCCCGCCCGAAGCTACCTCAAATGATTCATAATGCAAGGAGGCTGTGCACCAATGGCTCACGAAGCTTCTGCCCTAACCGTCGAGCGGCTGGCCAAGGGACTCAGCTATCGCGATTACGTCGCCAGTGTTAAGATCAACAAGGAGGGATATGACGAGCGCTACGCCCAGACTCAGCTTTCCGAAGATGACAAGCGGTTCTTCGCCGACTTGAATAGACGACTGGGCCGCGTTTGGGTCCTCGCCATTACCGAAGATTGGTGCACCGACTCCTACAACAATCTGCCGGTGGTGCAGCGGATCGTCGAGGCGGCGGGAAACATGGACCTGCGGATCTTCCCGCGGGACGAGAACCTCGACCTCATGAACCAGTATCTGACCAACAATTGCATGTCCATCCCCATGATCGCCTTTTTTGACGAGAATCTCAAGGAGCTAGGCCGCTGGGTCGAGCGACCGGCAGCGGTGAGCAAGTTCATCATGGAGACGAGGACAGAGCTATCGCAAAAGGGCCTGTCGCAGGAGGAACTGCTAGCCGAGCTCCGCAAGAGGATGGCAACAACCTACCAGACAATCTCTAAGGGCGATACGGTTAGGGAGATCAAGGAGGTGTTGACGAAGTAAGGGGGCAGCAAACACGGGACCGTCTTAGTTAAGAGACCCCTGCGTGCTCCTACCCGAGCGCAATGCCGCAGAATAGGGGTAAATCATCAGGACAATGGCTCTGGAGGTCGAGGCTTTAGCCGGTGGCGTGAGTCAAGCCGCCAGTGCATCTGGCACTACCGGCGAAAGCCTACCCGCCCAGGATTGTCATAAGTAACCTTAATGTTTTCCTGAGCGGTGGTCAAATCGGACTCCTAACCGCCCACTACCCCCGGACCGGGGACGCGACGAACAGGTTTCAATGGCAACGGCCGAACTCCTCGACGTAGCCGGCCTTGACCTCCACGCAAATGCAGACCGTTTCGTCTACGTTCTCTGGCTGGCAAGGGCAATAGAAGTCGCCAAAGCGATTATGCATGCGCACAAGCTCTCGGACTATCTTGTCCTTGGCGGGCGAGAAGCCGTAACCGCTCGCCCGGGCGAATGCTTCGATTCGTCCGGCGATCTCCGCTCTGCGCTTTTCGTTTTCTCCGTCGCTGCCACGAGCTTCCGTCATCTGCCCCGTCTCGCCAAAAACCGCTAACAGGCAAAACCGCCTGAAGTGAATCATCCCCCGTCAGGCGGTGAGCTTTCTACCCGGCGACCGCCGCCGTCTTGGTCCGATAATCCTCGATTGCCTTGTGGAGCGCATCGGCGGCGAGGTTAGAGCAGTGCATCTTCTGGCTAGGCAATCCGCCCAGCGCCTCAGCCACCTTGCGGTTGGTGATGGTCATTGCTTCGTCAAGGGTTTTCCCCTTGACCATCTCGGTTACCATGCTGCTCGTCGCGATAGCCGCACCGCAGCCAAAGGTCTGGAACTTGATGTCATCAATGCGGTCCTCCTTGACCTTGATGAAGATCTTCATCAAGTCCCCGCAGACTGGATTTCCCTCCAGCCCTACGCCGTCGGCATCGGCGATCGTGCCGACATTGCGCGGGTTGGAGAAGTGGTCCATTACCAGGTCGGTGTACATTCCTTGTCCTCCAAGCCTTTTATCTAACCTCTGCCAACGGGGACATAGCTCGCAGCTTTTGGATGATGCCGGGCAGATGGGATAAGACGTAATCGACATCTTCGTCGGTGGTTTTGCTGCCTACGGTCAAGCGCAGGCTGCCGTGAGCGATCTCGACGGGCACGCCCATGGCCATCAGCACGTGCGATGGCTCGAGGGAGGCCGAAGTGCAGGCGCTGCCGCTCGAACAGGCTATCCCTAGCATATCGAGATTGAGCAGGATCGACTCGCCTTCCACGTACTCGAAGCTGAGGTTGGCGTTGTTTGCAAGCCGCTGAGTCGGGTGGCCGTTCAGATAGGACCGCTCGATCCTGGACAGAATGCTCTCGATCAAACGATCACGTAGGCGCTGGCAGTGCCTGTTGTACTCCTCGCGGCCAGTGGCGGCGATCTCCAGCGCCTTGGCCATCCCCACAATTGTCGCCACGCTCTCGGTCCCTGCCCGCCGGTTCCGCTCCTGGCCTCCGCCCTGCTGCTGGGGGAGAAAAGGAGTGGCTCGACGCACGTAGAGAACGCCGATGCCCTTTGGACCGTAGAACTTGTGGGCGGAGAGGCTGAGCATATCGACGCCAAGGTGGTCCACCGCGATATCGACCGAGCCTGCCGCTTGAACGGCATCGGTGTGAAAGACGATGTGCTTGTTCTTGTTCTTGATCACCTTGGCGATATCGGCGATCGGGTTGATGGTGCCAACCTCGTTGTTGGCGGTCATGATCGTGACGAGAACGGTCTTATCGGTTATCGCTCTTTCGACGTCAGCCGGATCGACCATCCCAAAACGATCTACCGGGAGGTAGGTGACCTCGAAGCCGAACTTCTCCATGAACTGGCAGGTATGAAGAACGGCGTGATGCTCGGTGCTCGAGGTGATTATGTGGTTGCCGCCGGACTTGGCGGCAAAGGCAACGCCCTTGATCGCCGTGTTGTCCGACTCGGTACCGCCACTGGTGAAGATGACCTCGTTGGGCTTGCAGCCCAGAATACCGGCCACCGACTCGCGCGCGCCGTCAAGGGCCTTTCTCGCCTCCCGGGCTATGGCATAAATGCTACTCGGATTCCCGTATGATTCCGAGAAGAAGGGAAGCATGGCTTCCAGCGCCTTCGGATGGACCGGCGTCGTGGCCGCGTGGTCGAGGTATACTACTCGCTGCATTTGTTCAGCCTCCTCAATGGGTCGTCGGATGGCGCATCAGCACCCGAGGATTCCCTGATCTTTCGCTATTCCAGCGTGGCGCTCGCGATCGGTTGGTCGCGCATCAGGTCGGCAAGGGTCATCGAGTCCAACACCCCGGCAACACTGTCCCTGACCTTCTGCCAGACGAAACGCGAGGGGCAACTATCCCCAAGCTCGCAGCAATTGCCGTCGGCGGCCTCGGTGGCACACTCGACAAAGGAGATTGGACCTTCGAGGACCCTAACGATCTCCCCCATCGTGATGGCCGACGGATCCCTGGTGAGCTCGTAGCCTCCCCGCACGCCTCTAGTGCTCTCCACTAGGCCAGCTTTCCTTAGGCTGGCAAACAACTGCTCCAGGTAGGGCAGCGGTAGTTTCTCAACCTCTGATATCTGCGCCAACGCCAGTGGTCCCCGACCGTAGGCTTTGGCCAGCTCGCCCATTGCCCTAACTCCGTAGTGTCCCCTGCTTGATAGTCTCATGATGGTAACCTCAGAAATCCGACTGTTGTACTAGGGATTATAGCACCC
>JACPQF010000105.1 GCA_016190625.1 Chloroflexota bacterium
AGCGGCGCCACCTGGGGCACGCCGGTCCGCAGCTACTACGGATCAGGCACCGATGCCTTTGCCGCCAAGCTCAGCAGCAGCGGCAGCCTGACCTGGAATACCTTCCTCGGCGGATCGGGCACCGACTCTGGCGAGAGCATCGCCGTGGACGGGGGCGGAAACGTCTACGTCGCCGGCTATAGCAATGCCACCTGGGGCACGCCGGTCGGCAGCTACGGCTCGGGCTACGACGCCTTTGCCGCCAAGCTGAGCGGCAGCGGCAGCCTGACCTGGAACACCTTCCACGGCGGATCGGGCGACGACTTTGGCAAAACCATCGCCATGGACGGAAGCGGAAACGTGTACGTCGTCGGCATCAGCACCGCCACCTGGGGCTCGCCGGTCCGCAGCTACTACGGATCAGGCCAAGACGCCTTCGCCGCCAAGCTGAACAGCAGCGGCAGCCTGACCTGGAATACCTTCCTCGGCGGGTCAGGCACGGATTCGGGCCTCGCCACCGTGGACGGGAGCGGAAATGTCTACATCGCCGGCCAGAGCAACGCCACCTGGGGGACGCCGGTCGGCAGCTACACCTCAGGCTACGACGCCTTTGCTGCCAAGCTATCCCCTTACGCCCACGCCGACCCCGCCGGGGTCTGCGCCAGCAATTTGCCCTGCTACAACCACCCTTACCTCGACCCTTAGCAACCTGATCACCGGCGAGGTGGCCTATCTGTACGCCGGGACCTACACCGAGTCCCTTTCCCTCTCGACCAACATCACCGCCACCCTGTCCGGCACCGTCTCCATCACCGGCTCGGTGAGCCTCACTACCGGCACCCTCAACACCAACGGCTACACCCTCACCGTATCCGGCGATTGGACCAACACCGGCGGCGCCTTCAACGCCGGTTCCAGCGGCGGCGTGGTGTTCGACAAGGCAGGAACGGTAACCCTGAGCAAGAGCGGCGCGGGGAGCACGGAGACCTTCTGCAACCTGACCATCAGCCGGACCACAACTCTCCTTGACGTCTCCGACGACTACCTCGCCATCACCGACGGCTGCGCCCTCGCCAACAACGGCGTGATCCGCCGGGAAGCCCCGGCCCAGAACGCCGCGACGAACACGGGCCTCACCTACAACGATCCGTTGGGCTACCCCACCGTGGCCCTCACCTCCACGGGAAGCACGGCCCTGGGGAGCACGCCGATAACCATAACGATGGGGCAATCGCCGCCCAGTTGCAACGGGAACGCCTTCGGGGGAACGCCAGCCAAACGCTGGTTCCAGATCACCCCTGCTACCAGCACCGGCGTATCGGCGACCCTGCGCCTCTTCTACGGCCCCGGCGAGGCCAACGGGACCAACGCCAGCAACGTGGGGCTGTTCCACTGCGGGAGCAACGGGGGCTGGATGCAGGTAGGCGGCACCAACACGCGGGGGACGGACTCCAACTCGAACTACTACGCCCAAATAGCCAACGTCACCACCTTCTCACCCTTCGCCCTGGGCGAGTCCTCACCCACGGCCATGGCGGTATCGTCGCTGGCGGCCAAAGCCCTCTCCTCTGGTGTCGAGGTAGATTGGGACACGACGACCGAGCTGGACATCGTGGGCTTTGACCTGTGGCGAGCGGAGGGAAGCGGGGGCGAGTGGGTGAAGGCGAACGGGACGAGGATCGCGGCGGAGGGCGCCTCGTGGGGGAACCGTTACAGCTACGTGGATGCGACGGCTCTTCCGGGACGGCGCTACCAGTACCGGCTGGAGGCAATCGGACTCTCGGGCGGGTCGGAGTGGTACGGGCCGGTCTCCGGGTCGAGGGGGTGGACGCTGTTCCTGCCGATGATCTGGCGGTGAGGGAGGAGCAGCGGCGTCAACGAATGGGGCAGCGAATAACCGAATGCCCGAAGGCGGCTTGGTCACACACCGCCAACCTTGTGGGGCTTCAGATGCCAGAGACGGAGCAGGATCGCCTGTGGGAGTTGCGCCGCAGCGCTTGTCTTCATATTCGCTTATTCGCTGCTGATTCGTTGAAGCCGTGCTCCTGGCTGACGGCTGAAAGTTGACCAATACACGGAAACGAGGTGACGTCTTGAACAATGAACAGGCCACCCCGGAGCTCGATAAGAGAGTAGCTGCGAGAATGCCGAAGTCGAAGAAGCCCTACGTCCGGCCAGCGGTCGTCTACCGCCAGCCGTTGGAGGCGATGGCGAGCGTGTGCACGGGCGACGGGGGCAAGGGTCCCTCGGATTCCTGCGTGCTGCTCTATAGTTAGTGCTCTGTGCCAAGTGGCCTGATATGATTGGAGTCGCCAGGCCACGTGACACAGAGCACTAGCCTGCAGAAGATTGGAATCGGTGGGGGGGGAATCGGCTCAGCCAAGAATGTCGCTAACGGGTAGGGGTCTGTCGGGAAAGGCCGACGGCGCGATCTGCTCCCCCCGACGCGCCACTCGGGCGGTGCGATAGCCGCCAGAGGAGGGGTCGTGATAGACAGTAATGGTCTCCTGTTCGAGGTCTATCAGCCACACCTCCGCGATGCCGCCGCGGGCATACAGGGGCACCTTCACCCGGCGATCGGGTTCCACCGAGCTATCGCAGATTTCAATTAGGAGGTAAACGTCGGCAGGCGTCGGATGGCCAGATAGGTAGAAATCCGGCTGGCGGCGAAGAATCGCCAGATCGGGTTCAGGCTCGCTGTATTCGCCAAGGTCGACCGGGTTCTGTGGCCAGACAATGGCGGCGCCTCTCATTGCGCCGTAAAACAGTTCAGATAAGCGAGCCAAACATGAGGCGTGCCGGCGACCGATTGGCGTCATCTGCATAACCTCGCCCTCGATGAGCTCGACGCGGTCGTCCTCGCCGAGGATCCCCGCCTCCGCCATCCGGTGATATTCTTCTACGGTAAACCATCGCCTGGCGTATTGAACTACCACGGCAGCCCTCCCGACCTGTCGCCTCAGTCCATTGTAGGACAGCTTGGGCGAAGGTGTCAATATCGAGATCTCGCGAGAGAAGCCTATCAGACGCACTTGACGAACAACGCCTATTTGTTGTACCCTTATGCCGTCCAGAAGCGGCGATCCGTACATGTGCAGGAGAACTGTTTGAGAGAGGTGAAGTCCGAAGCGGTGAACGATACCATTCTTCTCAGGAGAATCCCATTGTTCACCGACCTGGCGCCTGATGAGCTATTGACCCTGGCCGGCAGGGTCGACAAGGAGTCGTATCGCAAAGGTGAGGTCATTTTTGAACGCGAGGAGCCGGCCTCGACCCTCTATATGATCAACACCGGTCAGGTGAAGATCAGCATTCCCTCGCCAGCAGGCCACGAGGCAGTTCTGGCCCTTCTTTCCGATGGCGAGTTCTTCGGCGAGCTCTCCCTGTTCGACGAGAAGCCCCATTCCGCTACCGCTCAGGCCATGAACAACACGAGTCTTCTTACCCTCCACCGGGACGATTTCCTCGCCTTCGTCCGGCGTCAGCCGGAAGTGGCGATCAAGATCTTTCGCGTTTTCAGCAGCAGATTGCGCCAGACGAACGAAGTGCTCCAGGACGCCGCCTTCCTCGACATCCCCTCCCGGGTGGCCAAGCGGTTGCTGGAGCTTGCCGAAACTCATGGCATTCGCACCCCTAAAGGCATTCTCATAGATCTCAGCCTGACTCAAGAGGAGATCGCTGGCATGGTGGGCGCCACCCGCGAGAGCGTCAACAAGGCCCTACGACTGTACATCGACAAAGGGTTCATTTGCAGGGAGAAGCAGCGGATCACCGTCTTTCAACCCCAAGAGCTCCGCAAGCGAATATACTATTAGGCTGGCCTCAATCCTGCAGAGCAATACGGGATGCCACCGATAGTTGGCATCTACAACCAGTTCAGTTAAGGAGCGTTATATGGCTACAGGTACGATCAAGAAGCTTGTCCGCGATCGCGGGTTTGGCTTCGTGCAAGACGAGAGGGGACAGGACATTTTCTTCCATCGCACGGGCGTGGAAGAGACCAACTTTGAATCGCTGTCGGAGGGAGAATCAGTCCAGTTCGACGTAGAGCGCGATCCCCGTGGCCGCGGTGACAGGGCCATTCACGTCCGCCCGGCGCATCAATAGGAAAAAGGCGCCAGACCGGCGCTTATAAGGAACAGCCGATGATCAACGTGACCGAGGAAGCCAAGGTCATTCTCAGGGGCGTCCTCGACGATGCTTTGGGCCAGCATGTGAGGCTTCCCCAAGGAACCCCAGAGCCCGCTCTGAGGCTCCTCATCGAAGAAGACGGCGCAAGTTTCGCCCTCGATTACCCCGAGTCGGGTGATGAGGTGATCCTCCACGGCGGCAGATGGCTTCTGATCGTCTCGCCGGCCATCGTGGAGATCCTCGGCGACTCGACCGTAGATATCGTCGATTCGGCGGACGGGGCGCAACTGTCCATCCAGCGGGAAGTCCCCACCAACGGCCACGCGAAGGAGGCTGCCTAGGTCGTCAGGGGCGGCCGGCACAGGGGACGAGAACGATCGCGGGGACATAGATAGAGCTCGCCTGAGTAAGAAAGCCATAAAGCGCGACGACCAGGTTAATCGCTCGCTCTTCGCCCGTGGAATCTTCCCAAAACACTCGGCTTTGTAGGGGCATCCTTCCCCGGAAGAATGCCCCTACTTGCTTGACAGACGGGCGGGATTGAAATAAAATACTGTCATCGGCCCACTGGCGACGGCGGACCGGGTATGATCTGAAAGACGGCGAACAAGAGCTTAATTGGCCAGCAAGTCTTGCTCCTTGGGGGAGAAGCTGTCGACCGAACCGAGGCGGTACCACGAAACAGATCCCTTCGTCCTCAAGGACGGAGGGCTTTTATTTTGTCCGGACAGCAATTGGCTAGGGGCATGGGACTAACTGTGCATCTGTTAAGTTGGTGGCAGAATCTACCCGCCTGAGAGCGTCCTTCAGCGGAAGGACGCCCCTACACGTGGATCACCCTCGCCAAACATGTAGGGGCGGCTCGGGAGCCGCCCTTGACCGCCGTTTCGGGTAGTACCAAGGACTTGCCAGATGAGCCACTAACACGAAGCCCACGAAGATCGCCGAGATTTGCAGGGCAAACTTAAAAAACTTTGTGTCCTTCGCGCCCCTTGGGGTGTCTTTGTGTTTCCGTCGCCCCAAGCGCTGAAGGCTGTCCAACGCTGCGAGAAGAGAGGCTGGCGAGATGACTGACCTTGACCAACAGTTAGAAATGCCCAAGGCCTACGACCCGGGCCAGGTCGAGCAGAGGCTGTACCAGTTCTGGCTGGATGGCGGCTATTTCGCGCCCAAGATCGATTGGAGCAAGAAGCCGTTTACCATCATCATGCCGCCGCCGAACATCACGGGCGAGCTCCATCTGGGCCACGCCCTGACGGCTACCGTGGAGGACATCCTCACCCGCTGGCACCGGATGAAGGGCGACCCAACGCTCTGGCTTCCCGGCACGGACCACAGCGGCATTTACGCCCAGGTGGTGGTGGAGAAGCTGCTGGCCACGGAAGGCATCTCCCGCCATGACCTCGGCCGCGAGAAGTTCCTCGACCGGATGTGGGACTGGGTGAAGAAAACCGGCCGCGCCATCACCGAGCAGCACATGAAGCTGGGCGTTTCGGTCGATTGGACGCGGGAGCGCTTCACCCTCGACGCGGGGCCGTCGCGGGCCGTCCGCACAACTTTCGTCAATCTTTACCGGAAGGGCCACATCTATCGCGGCGAGCGTATCATCAACTGGTGCCCCCGCTGCTCCACCGCCCTCTCCGATCTCGAGGTGGAGCACGAGGCTACCTCCGGCGAGCTCTACTACGTCCGCTATCCGCTGGCGCCGGTGGAGAGTGATCAGTGGCCAGTGGTCAGTGGTCAGGGGACGGGGGAGCAGATCAACGGTCACCAGCCACTGACCACTGAGTACATAACAGTAGCTACGACGCGGCCGGAGACCATTCTGGGGGATACGGCTGTGGCGGTGAATCCCAAGGACGAGCGATACACGGCGCTGATCGGGCGGACAGCGATCCTGCCGGCCATCGGTCGCCAGATTCCCATCATCGCCGACGAGGCTGTAGACCCCGGCTTCGGCACCGGCGCCGTGAAGATCACGCCTGCCCACGACCTCGTGGACTTCGAGGTGTCCCAGCGCCACGGCCTGCCTTCGGTCAAGATAATGAACCTCGACGCTACCATGAACGAGAATGCCGGGCCCTACGCCGGCATGGACCGCTACGATTGCCGCAAATCCCTGCTGGAAGACCTCCAGAGAGATGGGTTGCTCATGTCCGTCGAACCCTACCAGTTGCCTTTGGGTCAGTGTGAGCGTTGCAAGACGGCGGTCGAGCCAATAGCGAGCAAGCAGTGGTTCGTCGACATCAAGCCGCTGGCCAGGCCGGCGATCGAGGCCGTGACCAGCGGACGGATCAGGATCGTTCCCGAGCGGTTCGGCAAGACCTACCTCAACTGGATGGGGAACATTCGCGACTGGTGCATTTCCCGCCAGATTTGGTGGGGGCACCGCATTCCCGTCTGGTACTGCGAGGAATGCGAAGCGGTCATCGTGGAGATGGAGGACCCGACCAAATGTCCCAAGTGCGGAAGCGAGAAGATCTATCAGGATGGCGATAACCTGGACACCTGGTTCAGCTCCGGCCTCTGGCCTCATTCCACCCTTGGCTGGCCCGACGACACGGAGGACCTCCGCTACTTCTATCCAACCAGCGTGATGGAGACCGCCTACGACATCCTCTTCTTCTGGGTGGCCCGCATGATCATGATGGGAATCGAGAACACGGGGGACATCCCCTTCCACACGGTCTATCTCCATGGCCTCGTCAGGGACGAGAAGGGGCGGAAGATGAGCAAGTCCCTGGGCAACGTGGTGAATCCGCTGGAGGTGATGGCCAAGTTCGGCACCGACGCCCTCCGCTACGCCCTCTCCACCGGCAGCACTCCCGGCAATGACAGCCGTCTGAGCGAAACCAAGGTAGAGGCCGGTCGCAACTTCGCCAACAAGCTCTGGAACTCGGCCCGCTTCGTCCTCGGCGGCCGGACTCGGGCCGAGCTGGGCGCCGCTTCTGTCGCGGCCTTCCCCAATACCCTGGCCGACCGCTGGATTCTCAGCCGTTTGAACCACGTGGCGGCCGACGTCGACCACCTGATCGGGGAGTTCCAACTGGGCGAGGCCGGCCGTCAGATCCACGACTTCATTTGGAACGAGCTCTGCGACTGGTACATCGAGGTGGCGAAGATTCGCCTCTACGATGGGAAGAAGATGGAGAGGCAAGGCAATCCGCTACCCCTGCTATTGCACGTTCTCGATTCCAGCCTCAAGCTCCTCCATCCCTACATGCCTTTCGTAACCGAGGAGGTCTGGCAAAACTTGAGGAAGGGGATTGGGGCGGACGGCCAAGGGCCGGAGTCGATAATGGTCTCGGCCTATCCGGTGGCCGATGCCCGGGACTTCGACGAGGAGGCGGAGCGGGACATGGCGCTGGTGACCAACCTCGTTCGCACCATCAGGAACGCCAGGGCCGAGTTCGGCGTGGAGCCGGCCAAATGGATCGAGGCGACCATCATGGGCGGCCCGGAGACCAGGATGCTGGGCGAGCAGGAGGACATCCTGAAACAACTCGCCAGAATCGGCTCCCTTAGCATCGTGCCCTCGCTCGCCGAAAAACCGAAGCAGGCGCTGGCGCTGCTGGTCGAGGCCGTGGAGATCTATCTGCCCCTCGCCGGAATGGTCGATCTCGAAGCCGAGAGGAGGCGACTGCAAAGGGAGATAGAGGCCACCGGCGGCGAGGTAAGGCGGGCCGAAGCGAAGCTGGCGAACGCCGACTTCGTGGCCAAGGCGCCAGCGGCGGTCGTGGAGCGCGAGCGGGAGAAGCTCGCCCTCAATCAGGACAAGCTGGCAAAGCTGAGAGAGAGGCTGCTGGCCCTGGGCGAATGACTGTGGTCACGGCGGCGATCGCGGTGCCGGTCGCCGTAGGGCGAAACCTTCCCGGGAAGGATTCGCCCGAAGAGTGTTTAGAGTTAGAGAACCGTAGGAACTGGCGCCATTCGGCCCTACGGATGCGATTCCAACGGAGTTGTTTTTTCGGCGATGACTGACTATAATAGGCGATGATCGCTAGAGGAAGGAGCGTTGTAAAGTGGCCCCATATGCCTATTTCCAGAAGAAATTCGTCCCCCTCGAAGAGGCGAAGGTCGGTGTGATGACCCACGCCTTCAACTATGGTACGGGCGCTTTTGAAGGAATTCGCGGTAACTGGAATGCAGAGGAGAACCTGCTCTATATATTTCGAGCGAAGGAGCACTTCGAAAGGCTGACGAGAAGCTGTCGCGTTCTCAAAATCGACCTCCCGTACACCATCGACGAGTTGGTGAAGATCACCGTCGACTTGATGGCCATGAATGGCTATACGGAAGATGTGTACATCCGGCCCCTGGCCTATAAGAGCTCGGAGGTTGTAGGCGTTCGCCTGCACGATTTGGAGAGCGATCTCCTCATCTTCACCACGCCCTTCGGCGCCTACCTCGACGTGGCCAAGGGTGCGAGGTGTGGAACCTCTTCGTGGCGAAGGGTAGACGACAACTGCATCCCCGCCAGAGCCAAGGTGACCGGCAGCTACATCAACAGCGCCTTAGCCAAGACAGAGGCCCATGATAACGGCTTCGACGAGGCCATAGTTCTCACTCACGACGGACACGTGTCGGAGGGTAGCGGCGAGAACGTGTTCATGGTCGAGAAGGGCAGACTCGTCACTCCCCCCAGCCACGACAACATTCTCGTGGGAATAACCAGAGATACCGTTATCGAGCTTGCCAGAAACGAGCTGGGCATCGAGACGGTAGAGCGCTCCATCGATCGCACCGAGCTCTATATCGCCGACGAGGTTCTCATGACCGGCACGGCCGCTCACGTTACGCCGATCACGGAAATCGACCACCGGAAGATCGGCAGTGGAACGCCTGGTTCCCTCTCGACCAAGTTGCAGAAGCTCTATTTTGACGTCGTGCAGGGCAAAAACAAGAAGTATATCGATTGGTGCATTCCCATAACGCCGAGCCTGGTAAAAGTGTAGAAGACAGTGGTGGAGTTTGTCCCTCGACGCCTGCCAGGGTTGATAATGGGGGCTGGCATCTCCGCCGCGATGCTGGTCCTGGCTTTCGTCTTCTTCTGGCGGCTGCACGAGCGCCCCGTTTCCCTCAGTTCGTTTTTTCTCGGGGTAGCGGGCGCTCTCACGGTTCTGGGCGCCTTCTTATTCATCTTCTGGACCTTTAGCTGTTTGCGGTTGAAGTACACCATCGACCAAGCCACGCTGGTCATTCGCTGGGGCCCGATCCGGCACGTCGTCCCCCTCAATTTCGTCGAGAGGGCCTTCTCCGGCGAGGAGGTCGAGCGGGAGCCGAAGATCAGGGGACTGAACTGGATCGGCCACCACGTTGGCTCCGCGAGGGTCGGGTCGCTCGACCGGGTCGTCTTCTATAGCGCCCATGTTTACCCTCGGGAGCTGGTCTACGTAGTCACGCCTGGCCTTGCCTACGCCATTTCCCCGCCGGATGCCCCGGGCTTTCTCGCCAAACTCCGCGAGGTAAGCGAGCAGGTTTCCCCGCCCGTAAGCAGGCCGCAGGCCGAGCGATGGTCCGTCTTGCGTTTGCCAATCTGGCGGGATCGCTACGCCCAGAGCATCATCCTTTTCGGCCTGCTCGCCAACGCGGCTATGTTTGGCTACGTCACTTATTTCTTTCCCTCGCTTCCCGACCTTCTTCCCATGCACTTCACCGTCTTCGGCGAAGTGGACCTGATCGGCTACCGCGCCGAGGTGTTGAAGCTACCGGCGATGGCCTTCGCGGTGTTAGCCAGCAACCTAGCGCTTGCGCTGGTCCTTCACCTGCGGGAAAGAGTGGCAGCCTACATCGGACTCATTGCGGCGGCCTTCGTGCAGATGATCTTCTGGGTAGCCACCGTTCGGATAGTGTATTAGCTGGTGGTCAAAAGACGTCGTAGGGGCGAACGGCCGTTCGCCCCTACGCATTATGCTGCGGGCTGTTTGGGAATGCCGAAAGTCATCCTCATCAATCCAAATCAGATGAAACCGGCGGTGGCGCCGGTGGGGCTGGATTATCTGGGCGACGCCTTGCAGAGGGCAGGCTTCGACGCCGAGGTGCTCGACCTTTGCTGGAGCGAGGACCCCCTGGCCGATATCCGGCGCCGCCTCGAGGGGGAGAGGGCGGCCGCCGTCGGCTTCACCATTCGCAACACCGACGACTGCTACTTTGCCAGCCAGGATTACTTCCTCTCCCGCTACAAGCTCATGTTAGAGACGGTGAAGGCGTCCTCCCAAGCGCCAGTGGTTCTGGGAGGAGCGGGTTTCTCGGTGATGCCCGAGGCCGTGCTGGATTATTGCGAGGCGGACCTGGGCATCTGGGGAGAGGGCGAAGCCGCCTTTGTCGAGCTGGTCACCAAATTGGCGCAGGGTGAATCCATTTACGCCGTTCCCGGGCTCGTCTACCACCGGGACGGCAACATCCAGCGGAACCGGCCCGCTTTCATGCCCCTGCATGCGGTCGAGGCGCCCGCGCGGAGCCTGATCGACAACTCCCGTTATCTGTCCGAAGGAGGCCAGGGGAGCATCGAGACGAAGCGCGGCTGCAGCAAGGGCTGCGTCTACTGCGCTGACCCCGTGAGCAAGGGTAGGTCGATTCGCCTGCGCTCTCCTGCCAGCGTTGCCGACGAGATCGAGAATCTCCTGGCTCGAGGAGTGGACTGTCTCCACTTCTGCGACAGCGAGTTCAATGTGCCGGACTTCCACGCTAGAGCGGTTTGCGAGGAGATGGCTCGCCGCGGCCTGGGGGCGAAGGTCCGCTGGTACACTTACGCTTCCCCCGTTCCCTTTGACGACGACCTCGCCGGGCTGATGCGGCTCGCCGGCTGCGTCGGCATCAACTTCGGCGCCGACAGCGGCTGCGACCGGCTACTCCGGCGGCTGGGGCGGGATTTTGTCGCCGCGGACCTCGTGCGGACGGCCGACATCTGCCGGCGGCACGGCCTGGTGTTCATGTGCGACCTCCTGCTGGGCGGGCCTGGAGAGACCAGGGACACGCTGGGGGAGACAATCGACCTCATGCGAAGGATCGCTCCCGACTGCGTGGGGGCGGCGGTTGGCCTGCGCGTTTATCCGAACACCGCCTTCGCCCGCTGGCTGCGCGGACAGGGTCCCATCGCCGCCAATCCAAACCTTCAGGGTGCTGTGGCGGACAACGAGAGCTTCGTCGCGCCCATCTATTTCGTGAACGCCGAGCTGGGCGAGAACCCTCTGTCGTACGTCGCCGGCCTTATCGGCGGCGACCAGCGCTTCTTCGTCGGCTCGCGGGAGGAGGCCGGGCAAAACTACAACTACAACGACAACAGCCTGCTCGTCAACGCCATCCGGTCAGGCCGCCGCGGCGCGTATTGGGACATCTTGCGGCGCCTTCGCACAGATTGCCGGTAGAACTACTCAATTCCTATTCTCGGCGCCCCTGCCGCCCCTAGCCAGCCGTCGTCGATTGTCTTATCGAGTCAAGGAACTTGGCCAGCCAATTGTTTTCGTAAGGCACTACGTCTGACATCCACGTCGCGAAGTCTCCCGCCCTTTCCAGTATCCCGATCTCGCCGGCATATGGTCGCCCCTGACAACACAGGCCGCAGTACAGGAACTTGTTCAGTTTGTCGTAGAAACCATGTTCGTTCATGGCCTTGTCGTGCTCCACGGCGCAGTCAAGAAAGAACTCCGCTGGGGGAAACTTATCTCGATTGGCCGGGTCTCGGGAGAATGGCGAGCCAGGCGCCCAACGCAAGGCGTCCATGCAGGGAAACACACCGTGACTGAGCATCCATTTGTCGCCTTCGACGTGGGAGTCACGGGCTTCTTGCCAAGTGCTGTAGCCCTTCGGACCCTGCATGGTCACTCCGCCGACGAACTTGGCCGCTACGTTCCCAACGCCAAATACATCCACGGCATCTTGGAAGGCCTCCAGCCAGCCATCGCGCGATAAGTGCTTGGCCTTCCCCGGATTTATCACCGCAAACAATCGCTCGTCGAATGTTTCCATCTGGAACCTGATTCCCGAAAGCCCTGCGTCCTTCAACCGCTGCAATTCCTTCCGTGTTACCGCCTCGGCAACGAGCTTCATGTGAGTCTTGTACGGCAGTGAGCTATTCAGCTTATCGACGTACTTGACATTTACGCTCGTCTCTGTCTCGCTCTTGGCAAAGCCACCGCTTTCGAGAAAGCCCTCGATAAGCCTGATCTCTGAGCCGTAGATCTTGAAAGCCTCCACCGTCTCGTCCGGGTTGATGGTCACCGCGCGCTGGAGGCCAGTACGCCGGGCATCCTCCTGCGTCGGATTAAAGTTGCAGAATTTGCACTCTTCTCCCGTGGTGAAGTACTCGCAGAAGCGCACAGGCACTATCTTGTAGCAGCGGCGTTTCAGCTCGACGAGATCCTGTACTGGCGTCCCTTTGCTCGTCCTGAGCTCTGGCCGAGGATCCCTCTTCGGAGAGGCGAACAGCTCTACGTCCATCATTTCCTCCCCTTCAAAGGGGGCGAATACACCTTGCCTTATCTCTCTGATGGTATAGGGGCTTCGAGCCTTTCTCCAAACGGGAAAGCCCAGGCCAGTCCTCATCCATGCTGTCTGCGGGAGAAGCACGGCGCCCTCTTTGAATCTCCATGGCGTCTCTGCCTTCAACCGCTCCATCGTTAGGTCCTCATCGTAGCTTAGGTAGCTTCCGTGGCCGGCTGGTTTCCAGAGGCTCAACTTGTCCAGGTCTCTGCTGTCCTGCACGCCGCGGTTAAACATCTCCCACTTGACGATGATGTCCCTATGCACCTTGGGGTACATCTTCTGCAGCTCGCCAATCCGGGTCATCGCATTCCCTCCTCGTTTGGTTGATCGTGTCTTCTTTGAAACTCGAACGATGGGCGCATCAGGCTTCGTACAGCCGCTCTTGCAGTGCCATGCTACCATCAAAGAGGTCCCCAAGTCAACATTCCGGAAGACACCTAGTACAGTGCTAGAGTAACCGAAGGCCGAGCCCTTCAGAGGGACTCGGCCTTCGATCACTTCACTTTCGAACTTTTCGAGTCTAGGGTTTGCGATGTCGACCGCGTAAGTTCGACTAGGCTACCGCGCCTCAGCTCTGACTTTGTCAAAGCAGGTGCTGCAATAGACCGGGCGGTCTTGCTTGGGGAGGAAAGGAACCGTGGTCTCGATGCCGCATTCGGCGCAGACAACCGGGTGCATCTCACGGGTCGAACCACCTGTCCTATCCAATCGCCGTTTCTGGCGACAGGTAGGACAGCGCTGTGGCTCGTTCAGCAGTCCCTTCTCCGCATAAAACCCCTGCTCGCCAGCGGTGAACACGAAGTCCGCACCGCACTCCCGGCACTTTAGGGTCCTATCCGCGAAAGCCAACTTGCCCTCCTTGATCGAATAGTTGGCCAACGTTTAGAGAAGCTAAACGTGTACCACCGGGCGCAGTATAATAGATGCCTGGGCAAAATGCAATAGTGTTTTGCCTCCATTTCAGGAAATAGGCCGATCTCTTTCGAACCGTGACCCGGCAAGGGGGTCTGCGTGGGGAACGCTGACGCTCAGCCAGGTCCCCCGGCCGGGAGTCGAATGAATTGTGAAAACACCACCCAGCAATCGGGTGCGCTCCTCCATACCCAATATCCCCAACTTGCCTCTTCTGGAAAGCTCGTTGCTGGAAGAAGAGCCGGCGAAGCCGCAGCCGTCATCTTCCACGACGAGCAGAAGATCGCTATCTCGGTAATTGAGGGTTACCGCCGCACGTCGGGCGTTGGCATGATGCTCCACATTGCGAAGCGCCTCTTGAGCGATGCGGAAGATCCCCAACTCCACGTCGCTGCCCAACCGTCGCTCGGGCCCGATCACCTCGAGGGTGGCCGAACAAGCACAGCGCTCCCCCAGTTCCCTAGCAAGCCGCCGGAGGGCGGGCACCATTCCCAGGTCCTCCAGAACGTACGGCCTGAGGTTGCGGGCGAAGTTTCGTAGGTGGCCGACGATATCCTGAACCGTCGTTCGCGCCGCGGACAGCTCGTCGGACACTCCTAATGGCAGGGGCCGGTCCTTGGTTTCGACGTGGTCGATCTGCCGGGCCAGTTGCACAAGCTCCTGAATAGTTTCGTCGTGGAGCTCCTGCGCCAGGCGCTGGCGCTCCTCTTCCTGAGCCCGAACCATCTCGGCGGCATAGCTCCGCAGGCGCTTCTCCGACAACTCGAGGGCAGCCCTGGCCGCCTCCGCCTGGCGGCGGGCTTTCATCTCCCGGTCCACTCGCATACCCACGAAGAAGGCGACGGCAAGCACAACGCCGACCTGAACCAGCACGCCCCAGCGTTCCTCATCCGCGTGCCAGAAGAGCCAGATGGGCGAAGTGAGGATGATGCACAGCATCCCAGTGAATACCGCTAAGAAAACGCCGAAGTTGAGGGCGGCATACACTACCGGTATGAGAAAGAGAGTCTCGGGAACAAAGTACAGATGTCCCAGAGGCGGCGCAAGCCCTCCCGGATTGATGTCCAGATAAGTGTCCAACGCCGCCGTCAGAATGACCATGGCCTGCACAACGTAGAATTGCCGGTGGCGAACATGCGGATGGACGAGCTCACCGAAACGAGACGCGGTGCGGTGCGCCCCCGCCCAGAGGATCGTAGCCACCAGCGCAAGACGGCTAGCCGCCGACATCGTCCGCTCCAAGGTCGAGCCAGTGATGCTCCAGACCATAGATCACCGCCTCGGTTCTGGAGTCCACTCCCAGCTTGCCGAAGATGCTTGCCAAATGCCCTTCGACCGTTCTCACTGTGACGGTCAGCGCTTGGGCGATCTGCCGGTTGTGGAGACCTCTAGCCACCAGGCGGAGGACGTCCATTTCTCTCGGCGTCAAGCACACCTCGTCGGCCGCAACTGATTGGATAGTTCCGCGCCGCCAAAAACGGGCGATCTTCCTGGCGATCGACGGGTGAAGCACTGTCTCTCCCGCAGCCACGGCGCGAACGGCATCCACTACCTCTGCGGCCCTCACGGTCTTGGGCAGATAGCCCGCCGTTCCTGCTTCCATGGCCGCCAGAACGTAGTCGTCGTCGTCATAGGCGGTGAGTACGATCACCTTGGTGTCAGGGGCAATCCCTCTCACTCGCTGTGCCACCTCGATTCCGCCGAGCAAGGGAATGCGAATATCGAGCAGTATCACGTCGGGCTTAAGCCGTGCTGCCAGCGCCAACGCCTCTGTGCCGTCGCCTGCCTCCCCCACGACGGAAATATCGGGCTCGCCGTCCAGGATCCGTCGAGTGCCCTCTCGAACCATAGTGTGGTCGTCCACTATGACTACCGAAATGGTGTCAGCCATCTCCGTTTTCCACCTGCTCGTTTCCTGAGATTGTCTTCGGTGTCGGCATTATACCACCTGAACCGGGAGTTTTCTACGGGTAGAGTAGGTGTTTCTACCTACGCCGAAATAGGGGTTTCCCTCGATGCGCTGTCTTCCAGCTTCGCTTAAAATCACGGCAAGCCCCTTATTGCCCTTTATAAGTTGAGAGAGGAGGTGACCAGGTAGAGAAAGCAACTCGCAAGGCGCCGGTATGGACGCATGCATGCCTGCGGCCGAGCTCGCGATTTCGTCATTCATCTGAAGGAGGGAGAGTCCAGACATGCGAAAGATCACTTTTCTGGGTGGACCTAGTGGTATAGAAAAACGCGATACCAGCGGAGACCAAGGATTTCATGATGGGAGAATGTGGACATGCCAAAGCGAAAACTAATCCTGGCGGCGACACTGGCAATCGCTGTGCTCGGTATCCTCGCCGGCCTGGCGCTGGCCGATCCGGCGTCACAGCCCTCGCCAGCCACGCCGGCCGACATAGCAGCCGGCGGCAAGCTGTACGACAAATGGTGGAAGGCTGCTCCAGGAGCGGCGGAGCCCAAAGGCGACCACCCATTGTGGTCGACGCAGACTACCAACACGCGCACTGGCCTGGATACTTGGCGATGCAAGGAATGCCATGGCTGGGACTACTTGGGGAAGGATGGTGCTTACGGCTCTGGTTCCCACAAGACAGGTTTCGTGGGAGTGTCGGAGGCTGGCAACAGCAAGACCGCGGATCAACTCGTAGCTATCCTAAAGGGATCCAGCAACCCTAAGCACGATTTCTCGGCGCAAATAGATAATGCGTCACTCACCAAACTGGCCGCCTTCCTCAAAGAAGGCCTATACGACACCAAGGCAGTTGTGGACTATGCGACCAAGAAACCCAAGAATGCGGACGGTGCCGCCGGGCAGAGGCTGTTCAGCGGTTCGTGTGCCGCCTGCCACGGCGCCGATGGAACGAAATTGAATTTCGGCACGGAACAGGAACCCGAGTACGTAGGCACAGTAGCGGCAGACAATCCGCAGGAGTTCCTGCACAAAGTGCGCAACGGCCAACCTGGGCAGGCCATGCCCTCGGGCGCCGAGCTCGGCTGGACGGTGCAGGACGAAGTTAACGTGCTGGCCTTCGCCCAGACGCTACCGGCAAAGGCGGCGACCACGCTGCCGAAGACCGGCGAGACGAGCCAGCCGCTTCTCTTCCTGGCGCTGGTGGGCCTCGGACTGGTGACTGCTGGCTGGGCGGCAAGACGCGCTCTCGCGCGCTGGACCCGCTAGAAATGCAGCCGAAAACTGGCAATATGCAGAGACCCGCGAATTCTGTCCCCACTAGGAGGTCTGAATTGTTTGCCAGACCTGCTGTTGCCCCCC
>JACPQF010000108.1 GCA_016190625.1 Chloroflexota bacterium
AAAAAGCGGTGGGGAATCGCATCCGCTTTTTGGCACTATGTGGGGGGCAACAGCAGGTCTGGCAAACAATTCAGACCTCCTAGTGGGGACAGAATTCGCGGGTCTCTGCATATTGCCAGTTTTCGGCTGCATTTCTAGGCTTCCTCTCCGGCGATGGCTCTTCTTTCGATCTCAGGCGATACCAGGCCCCCGAGCTCTGCGGCGGTAGCCCGGCGCTCGCGCTTGAACGCTGGCCTTCGGAGGCGGCCGAGGAGACCATGAAGATCGTCCAGAATGGAGTCTATCGTTGAAATGTGAAGAGCCCCCGAAGAAACAGGCAACGATTGGCGAAGATACCGGGGGGCCTTGACTCAAGCCGCTTCCTCACCGCCTACTGGAGCCGGCGCAGCTCGGGGATGAAGACGGCGATGGCTAGAGCCGAAAACGCCGTGACGGCGCCGCCAAAGCCGACCGCTAGCGGCGCATTAATGGCCTCGGCGGTAGCTCCCATGACCAGGCTTCCCAGCGGCGACAGGCCAAAGGACATTATATAGATGCTCATGACGCGGCCGCGCAAGACATCGGGCACCTCATGAAGCGCGAGAGCCATAGCCAGAGCCCTGACGAATGCGTTGCTCAACCCGATGATTGGCAGCACGACGTAGGCCAGATGGACAGAGCGGGAAAGCGACAAGGCGACGATGCCGAGGCCAAAGACGAGGAGGAAGGCGATGGCCATGGCGCCGCGACGCGGTATCTTGCCCCACACGGTGAGTAGCACCGAGCCGATAATGGCACCGATGCCAACGCTTCCCATCATGACGCCCAGTTCTGCTGCGTTGACGAAGTAGACTTGTCGGGCAAGGACGGGCAGCATGGATTGGTACGACATACCAAAGAAGGCCATCGAGCCAACGAGGCTCAAAACGGCGAGAACGCTCCGATGGTCTCGAATGTAGCCGAGCCCAGTCCTCAGGTCTGACCACACCGACTCGGTGCTTGCCTCCTCCATCTTGGGTGCTCGCAGCAAGAACGCGCTGCAAAGCGCGCCGGCATACCCCACCGCCCCCAAGAAGAAGCCAGAGGCGGTGGTCTTGGCAAAGCTGATGAGCGCTCCGGCGAGTGAAGGTGCGAAGATGTTGGACGTGTTGTTGGATATAGCGTAGAAAGCTACGGCGTTTTGCAGGTACTCTCGATTCACCAAACTCGGCAACAGAGCCGTGCGCGCCGTGCTAACCATAGCGAAAGCGATTCCCCCTATCACCGCGCCTAGCAACAGTTGCCAGACGGTTATCAAGCCACTCAAGACAAGGGTCGTGACAGCCAGTCCGGTAACCGAACATATGGAGTTGGCAAAGATCAATAATTTGCGGCGGTCCATGCGGTCCGCTATCACGCCGGTGATGGGAGTTAGTACGAGCAGCGGAAAATTGCGGCAGAAAGCAGCCGCCCCAACGAGGAAGGGGGAGCCAGTCATTTCCAACATGAGCCAGCCAACTGCTATTTCGTTGGCCCCCTGGCCCGTTCCAATGGAGATATTGCCGAGCCAGAGCAGGCGAAAATTGCGGAAATAGAGCGCACCCAGCGATCGTCGAACAAGCCCAGTCTTCTTGGTGAGAAGGGCCTCGGCGCGAAGGATGTCGTCCACGAAGATTTGGTCTCCTCGCTACATCTAATAAGCCCGCTTGCCGGGGTTCATTTTCCGGGAGGCACGGTCACTGTCCGCTCGACGGTGGGGTTGCGACGAGCGGCGCAGGCGTAATCGCGACGGGAATGCGCTGCCCCGTATCTCGCGGTGCCGAATCGCCGGTGGTAACGGTCGACTGGTTCGACTGAATGGTGGTGCCGCCAAAGATGCCAGCAAACAACGAAACGACCATGGCGATCGCCACTACCAGGTAGAGCACATGGAGCAGGCTGATTCGTGGTTTATTCGACTTGCGTCGCACTTTGCTGGGCTTTCGTCCTTTAGCCATTGAGAATTCCTTTCTAAGAACACCTACAGGATCTTCTCGACTTTCTTCTTGATCATCCCCTTAGTCATAGCGCCGACCTGCATGTCGCGCAGTATGCCCTCGCGGTCGATAAAGAAAGTCTGGGGGATGGGGCTGACCCGGTAGAGGTAGATGGCAACCTGATCCCCGTCCGAAACAGAGGGGAAGCTCACGCCCCGGGCCTGTAGGAACCTGCGGGCCGCGTTTGGGTCGTCGTCGAGGTTGATGCCCAGCACCACCAGACCTTTGGCCTGTTCCTCTCTGTAGACGGACTCGATGTCAGGCATCTCCTGGACGCAGGGAGGACACCAGGAAGCCCAGAAGTTGATCATGACCGCCTGCCCTTGGTAATCGCTCAGCTTCCTGGTCGCACCGGACGGATCGACGAAGGTGAAGTCGGGCGCCGGTTCGTTCAGGCGCGCCGCCGTGGTTTTGAAGCCCTCCGACGGTAGGACCCGGCCGATGGGCGGCAGCTCAGCCAGCGGGGCGAATCCGCTCTTGCCCCCTGCTGCCTGGCCACCCGCCGTCACGTAGACAACCGCCGCGGCCATTATCCCCACCACGAGACCGGCCACGACCAGAATCCTGGCGCGCGATCCTCGGCCCCTATCTTCCTCTATCTCATTGACGTCGGCGGCTCCGTCCACCACCTCGACGCGATCCATGATCCACCTCCCGTTAGGGTAGAGGGTACAGGGTAGAGGGTATAGGGGTCACCTCCCCCCTCTACCCTCTACCTTCTACCCTTTACCCTCTACCCTTTACCCTCCGCCCGCATCCCCATTTCGACGGAGGGATAGACGAGCCAGATGGTGCCAATCCCGAATAATGCTCCCGTAATGGTCCTCAGCTCCCAGTTGCTCTCCCGCAGGCCGAAGAGCTGGGTGAAGCCATCGACGGCCATCGGCGCGATCATGACCAGGTAGAGTCGCCAATCCAGTGGCTTGAGCCGGCTCCGCACTAGCGCAAAGCCGAGACCCGCCACTAACATGGAGGCGTAGATGGCGGTGTTTCGCTGGCAGAAGGCCATCTGGTAGCCGGCGATGAAGTAGGACCGGTAAGGCAATTGGTGGCAGAAAGCCTTGTAGACAAGATAGACGGCCCTCGCCGGCAGAGCAAGCCCGCTGGCCATCAGGACTGGTGCCAGAACGGCGAGAAAGACGAAGACGAAGCTGGCCAGATTGGCGAGGGCCAACCAGTGGTGGACAACCAGCCGCGCCAGCCTGTTGGCGCCGCCGATGGCCGACCGGTTCAAAGTCTGCCGCCAGGGAGCGATGTCCTCGATCATGCCCGATGGGTTATCCATAACATCCCCAATTATAGTCCCAATCGCCCTCTACGTAAACCTGAGCGCGTCCGCCGGATCGAGGTTGGCCGCCCGCAGAGCGGGGTATGCCGCACCCGCCATGCCGATAAGGACGGAGACGACGATAGCTGTAGCGCCAAGGACGGGGCTCGGGCCGATTGCCGTGGAGATCTGAGCCAGACGCGCGCCGAGCGCGAGGGTGAACAGGGACCCGAGAAGCCAGCCGGCGATGCCGCCGATCACGCTCACCACAAAGGCCTCGAACAGGATGATAATGGCCACGTGGGTTTTGCGAAAGCCAGTCGCTCGAAAAATGCCGATTTCCCGCCGCCGCTCGCTAACTGCCGACATCATGGTCGTGAGAACCGTGACGACTCCCACCACAAGCACGACGATCGAGACGGCAAGGGCAAAACTGGTTAACTGTCCTACCCTCTGCTGTCTCGATTCCATTGCCGAGCTAAGTGCGGTAACATTGGCATCAGGTAGGACGCTTGTCAGTTCGCCGATCAGCGAGTCGAGGCGGCTGGATGGGGCGCTGACCTCGACGATGGTGAGAGCGCTCGGTTTGCCGAGGATCTGCTGTGCCCTAGCCAGGTCGGCGAAGATCACCGAATCCTCTTGAGATCCCATCTCTCGCAGCACCCCGGTAACCGCAAACTCCAGCCCACTGAGCGTCAGTTTCCCCCCCGGCATGGCCGAGAACTTCCGGGAGGCCAGCGCACCCAGCATCACCTCCCCCGGCCCTTTTGGCTCCCGCCCGGTTATCTCCCACCATCGATTTGCCCGCAACTCTGCCGGTAGATCCACGCCCACCAGCAGGGCCTTTGCGTCGCCGACGCGCACTCCGCCCACCAGTTTGGGCGCGATGCTGGTTGCCCCGTACTTGGCCCCGACTGCCTCGATTCGCGTGAGGTCATCGGCCTTGAGGTCTTTTATGTTCACCGAAGCGCTGGCTACGGAAACGCCGCCATAGCTCAACGTAATGGCGTCGGACTTGGGAGCGACGACGACGTTCGAGCCAAAGCGATCCAGCTTCTCCCGCACATCCGCCTGCATAGCCTGAGTAATGGACACTAGGGAGACGATAGTGGACACGCCTATCACGAGGCCGACGACCAACAGGGCCATCTTGCTCTTGCGTCGCCGGAGATCGTTGAAGGAGATGTCCGTCAGGCGCATTTGGTGGCTCCCTTTCGCACAATGCGGCCGTCACGGATGTTGATCGTCCTTTGAGTGTAGCGGGTGTTCTCAGGGTTATGGGTAACGATAAGGATGGTCAGACCTTCCTCGTTAAGGTCCTTGAAGATCTGCATTACCTCCTCGCCGGTGTGTGTATCGAGAGAACCCGTGGGCTCGTCGGCCAGAATGATAGGCGGGTGATTGACGATGGCGCGGGCGATCGCCACCCGGCCCTGCTCGCCTCCTGACAGTTGGCTGGGCAGACGTTTCATTTTGTCCCCGAGCCCGACCCGCTCCAACGCCGCAGTGGCCATGAGCTGCTGCTCCTTGTTGGAATGCTTGCTAATGGCCAAAGGCAGCATCACGTTCTCGATGGCGGTGAGGTAAGGAATAAGCTGGAGCTGCTGGAAGACGAAGCCGAGGTATTCGTGGCGGAAATCGGCCCTCTGCTCGACCGATAGCCGGTACACGTCGATGTCGTCGATCAGCATTTGCCCGGTGGTGGGCGGGTTCATCGCCCCGAGTATGGTAAGGAGCGTGCTCTTGCCGCTGCCCGAGGGACCCATTATGGCCACGAGCTCCCCTTCGTCGATGGAAAGCTCGACGTCGGTGAGAGCACGCACCTCGGTGCCGTCGCTCTGGTACAGCTTGCTGATATCATATAGCTCGATCAGGCCCATTCTGCCTAGTACCTCTTGACTTTCACCTTAGTATCCGTAGGGACAACGCCTTCGTTCCCTCCCTTGCCCCCCGCCTCCGTGTCCGCCACGGAGGGTCGGCCACCACGGGACAAACTCGCGGCTTCCGTAGGGGCGGCGCCTCCGCACGCCTCCGCGCCCGCCCCGTTCCCCGTGGCTTCATATGAACCTCAGCGCCTCTGATGGATCGAGCTTCGAGGCGCGCATGGCTGGATAGGCGCTGCTCGCCAGGCCTATCAAGATAGAGAGTCCTATGGCCCCTGCCGTTAACCAGGGGTTGAACTCGACGTTGACATCCAAGTTGGCCACCCGGGGGCCGAGAAGCCAACTACCTCCCATTCCCACAAGCCAGCCCATCACTCCAGCGCCAAAGCTAACGATCAGCGCTTCGACAAGGATGACCCGGATCACGTGCAGCTTGCGGAAGCCGGTAGCTCGAAAGATGCCGATCTCCCGCGTCCGCTCGTTCACTGAGGAGAGCATGGTGATGAACACGATCAGCGCGCCGATGATCACGACGATGATGGACAGCGCTATGGAGAAGCTCATGAGCTGGGAAACCGTCTCCTCTCTTGACTTCACGGCAAAGCGGAGAGCCGAGATCTTAGCGCCCGGCATGATGTCACTCAGTTGTTTCGTTATCTCTTCGATGGGGCAGGCGCGGCAGAGGGCGCTCACCTCGATGAGGGAGACCGCGTTTGGCTTGCCAAGAAGCTTTTGAGTCCGACCGATGTCGGCGAATATGGCGTTGTCGTCTTGTTGCCCCGTCTGTCGGAGGACGCCGGCCAGCTTGAACTCGTTGCCCTTGATAACGACCTGGCTGCCCGGCCTCAGGCCAAGAGCTGCGGCGACGGCGCTGCCGGCGATTATCTCGTCTGGCCCGCTGGGGGCCTCGCCGTCGAGCTTCCACCATTTCTTTACAAAGAACTCAGAGGGGAAATCGACCCCGACCAACATGGCGCTGGAACCCTTCACGTCAACCTCGCCAATGAGCTTCGGTGCGACGTTGGCTATGTTGGCCTTGTTCGGAATAGTCCTGATTCTCGCCGCGTCGTCCATGGTAAGCTCCTTGACGTCGACGGCGGCGCTTGCCACGGTAACCCCCCCATAACTGAGGGCAAGCTCGTCCGATTCCGGCAATACGACGATATTAGCGCCAAACTGGTCGATCTTGTCTTCGAGGTCGGCCCTCATGGCTACGGTAATCGAGATGAGGGCGACGACTGTGGCCACGCCCAGTACAATGCCCAGAGAGAGGAAGAGCATCCTGCCCTTGCGTCGCCTCAGGTTATTTAGCGATATATCGAGGAGTCTCATGTCATTATTGTCCTTGGACGGTCAGCGGCCAGCCGTCGGTAGTCGGCCAGCAACCGTCCGCGACTTGAAAGCTGACGGCTGACCGCTGATGGCTTAGAAGTATTGAGCTCCATCGGCAACTATGTCTTTTTCCTGAATCACCAGGCTATCGCTCTCGACGGTACGAGTCAGGGGCGCCGGATTGCAGCCACCCTTAATGACGTTTATCTTGACCGATGGGAAGCGCTGGCCACAGTTGTTGCAAACCATCTCGTCACCTTCTTGGTGGTAGCCCTTTCTGTAGGTAAAGCAGACGTCACAGGAGTCGATGGCCGCTCTGAGAACTCCGTCGGAGCTCTTCAGCACGAAGAAGTCTATCTCCTTGCCGCCCGTCCTATAGGTGTAGAAATGAGCTTTCTTGTCTTCGAAGTCAGCCGTGCTGAATTTTACCAATCCGTTTTCGGGTGTCACCTCGGTGAATATGCCGCTGCTTCTCCTGATGCCGGCTCCCGGCTTGAGCCCCGTGGCGTCTCCAGCTCCCGAAAAGAACACCACGCCGATGATAACGACAAACACCGCCGGAACGGCGACGTACAGCCATGTCCGCCGCTTCCTTCTCGACGACTGGTCGGCGAGGAAACGATCCCGTTTCGAGGCTCTGATCTCCTCCAATCTGGTGGACCTTCGCCCGCGGCCGTCGCTGGGGGCCGGCGTGGGGGATAGGGGTCGGAGGTCGGGGGCCGGGGGCCGGCGGGCGCCCTCCGGGCGTGGGGTCAGTGGCCGGCGGTCTGACCCCTGACCCCTGGCCCCTGTTCCCTGACCCCTGTTCCCTGACCCTTCCCGTGTGGGCGCTGTCCTGCGGTCCTTGAATTCCTTTCCTGGCATCTCTACTCAATCCTCACTCAATTGATTTTCTCAGGAGCCGTAACCCCTGTCAAGAAGTCTATGTCGTCCCGGAGTCCTGTTTGATGGGCCTCACGCTCTGGCCACAGAATGGGCACAGGCTCCAGCCTGGTTCATTGCCTCTGCCACAGTTGGTACAAAAGCGTGTTTGGCCCGCGATTTCATGGCTTTGCGTTCCCCGGTCTGGCTTCCAGAATAGCAGGGACCCAAGGAGGATTCCCGCTATGCTCGACGCCGCGACGGGGAGCAGAGCCCCGGCGCTGGTGAACGCTTCCAAGCGATGGGTGCATATCTTGTCCGCCGTCTCGGCCAGGTTCCCGAGCCCCAGGAGGGAGGGGAGTACGGTCAGGCCGATAGCTGTGCCGACCAGCGTCGCGCCGAGCAGTACTACCGGGCGCCTTAGCATGCAGGGTTACCTCCCCGGGTTTGAGAAGCCAAAACACATAGACATCACGGCGCCAGATCGCTGCTCCGCGATTCCTCGTTTCCAGCGCTAGTATCAGAGTACACCAGGAAGGAAAAAATGACAAAAAGAATGTCCGAACGGGATGATCAGGTGCCTTCTTGGTATGTAGTCCCGTGGCATATTGCGCGCCGCTGTATGAAATGGCGCAGGGTTCGGCTCCGATTCCGGGGGAGCCCGTAAGGGCCGAGTTCACCTCAGGAGGAAGCTTTCGCCTTCCAATTCGATCCCAGTTTCTCGCCGCGATGATGTATAATAATACGAGCATGGTGTAAGAGAATGGTAGAAATGGTCCGAACGCAAATCCAACTAGCTGAAGAACAGGCCAAGACGTTGAAAGAGATAGCGGCACACACGGGTGTTTCAATGTCGGAATTGATAAGGCAATCGGTTGACCAGCTTATTAGGAGACAGGAGAAAGCAGAGAAGTGGCGCAGGGCGGTGGCCGTTATGGGCCGGTATAGTTCTGGCCTAAGAGACGTTTCGATAAGTCACGACAAATACCTTGGTGCTCACTGCAGGACAAAAGAACCTTAGCCTCGTAGACTGCATTAGCTTCGAGACAATGCGCTATCTAGGGCACGACACTGCCTTTACTTTCGATGCTCACTTCGCCCAGCAAGGATTTCGGTGCATCCCATAATTCTATCTCGCTGGCAGTCGGTGCTGTGGTGAAAGCGTTGTCACGCGCCAACGATGGAGTGGCCGATCCTCAGTGGCGGCTAACGGGGCGGGGTGACGAACGTACCAACAGGAGGAGAAATGGTAGATTGCGTCTTCTGCAAGATAATTCGGGGCGAGATACCCAGCAGCCCCGTGTATCAGGACGACATGGTGGTGGCATTCCCCGACATCCACCCCAAAGCGCGGGTCCATATTCTGATCGTGCCACGGGAGCACATCGCCTCCATTGCTGACCTGAACCAAGAGCGTGCTTCCTTGCTGATTCGACTGATCGACGCGGCCAATCGTCTGGCCAGGGAGGAAGGCATCGCGGGAAGCGGGTACCGTTTGGTGACCAATGTGGGACCGGACTCCGGACAGGAGGTCCAGCATCTGCACTGGCACCTGCTTGGTGGCGACAGGCTCGGAGGGCTTTGAGTGCCTTGGCGTGAGGGCTCTTCCGCATGACGAATTAGGGGGGTTGGGGCAAATGACGCGATTCAGGATGTATTGTCTGCCCCTCTTGCTGATGCTGGTTGGCGCCCTGGTAATGTCAGCATGCACCGCGACATCATCAGGTCCGCCGACAGCACCTGACCTGAAGGGCACAAAGCCTTACGGCAGCCTCACGGTCGGGTGGCCGGAATGGGGTGGGGACCAGTTAGATCCTGCCATTGCTCCCTTCGTGTCAACGTTTCAGATCCTAGGCGGCACCATGTTCGACTCCCTGGTAGAATTGGGACCCGATGCGCAACCGAGACCCGGCATAGCCGAGAGGTGGGAGATAGCTGCCGATGGAAGGACGCAGACCTTCTACATTAGGAAGGGGGTCAAGTTCCATAATGGCGATGACCTCACCGGCGCCGATGTCAAGTTCAGTCTGGAGAGAATCCTGGCGCCTGACACTCTCCATAACTTTGCGCCAAGCTGGCGCGCCTCGATAGCCAGGGTGGAACTCAAAGATGACCACACCGTGGCTGTCCACCTGAAGGAGCCGAGATTCGAGCTGCTTGATGGCCTGACGAGTTTGTCAGGCATCTCGAGCATAGTCCCCGAGAAGTACATTAGGGAGAAGGGCGTAGACTATTTCAGGAAGAACCCTGTCGGGAGTGGTCCCTGGAGGTTCGTGCGCCACGAGGCAGGCAGCCGTCTTGAGCTCGAGGCGGTGGACAGCCACTGGCGAATGGTTCCCCAGTTCAAGAACCTTACCATTCTGCAGGTCCCTGACGGGTCAACGATGGTCGCCATGCTCAAAACCGGAGAGCTCGACATAGGCTCCGTACAGCCGGATGCCGCGGCCGGGCTCAAGGTGGCGGGGCTGCGGATAGTCGACTGGGATACGGGATCTCAGAGCGTCGCCTTTCTGTGGTGGGACCTGAATAACCCTGCGAACAGTGCGTTCGGCGATGTAAGGGTCCGCAAGGCCCTGTCGCTGGCGGTAGATCGGAAAGTAATGGCCGATAACATAATGCGCGGGTACGCTGAGCCATGCCCCCCCGTGTTCGCAGCGCCGAAGTACGCCTACTACTTTGATAGCAACGTGCTTAAGGTGGACCCGTACGACCCGGAGCGGGCGAAGAGGCTGATCGCAGAGGCGGGCCGTCCGAACGGCCTTGAGATGAAGGTTTGGGATAGAGGAAAGGGGGGTACCCTGGAGAGTACGCTCGCCGCCGCCTATGCCGGCTACTGGAGTAAGGTGGGAATTGACGTGAAGGTGGTGCCCGTAGACTTCACCGCCGTTATCATGCCCATGTTCAGACCCGTGGTCAAGCCCGAACTGTTTGACACCGTATTCGTCGCCAACAATGCCGGTTCCGTCGCCTTTGAAAACATAGCGATAGGATACCATTCCGTGAGAGGCTCTCTCAAGAACATCAGAAACCCCAAGCTTGACGAGTTGATAGATAAGGTCCCCCTGACCTTGGATCCTGCCGAGAAGAAGCGGCTCGCGCTTGAGGCCGTCCAGTTGGCCGGGAACGAGTACTCAAGCATAGCCTTCATGTGGCTTCGCTCGCTTGTGGCCGTTGGTCCGAAGGTGGGCACCTTGACTCCTTTCAACTCAGTCGTCGGTCTTGCGCGCAGCTATGAGACGACAACACACGCTAAATAGATATTCCCGCATGACAGGCGAGCCCTCCCACCACCCGGTCGTGCGAGAAATCGGCTAGTCATGCTAGATCGTGGGGGCGAATGGCCGTTCGCCCCCACGGCATACCTCAGCCAGCAGACTCCTCTGGCGGTGATTGTGGTTGTTGAGGGTCGTCTAATTGGGAGAACGATCGTCAGCCAGGCCCTCTTGCACTGCGTATGCAGCCGCTTGAGACCTATTCCGCAGATGGAGCTTACCAAGGATATTCTTTACGTGATAATTGACTGTGTTCTCTGAAATGAAGAGTTTGGAGGCGATATCCCGATTGGTGGAACCGTGGGCGATTAGGCGCAGGACCTGCTTTTCGCGATCCGACAGATCTTCCTTGAGGGATACCGCTTTGGCCGACTGGCGAGCGAATTCCGACAGGATCTTTGAAGCCAAAGTGGGGGAAACAGGGGCTTCGCCACGTGAGAGCCCTGAAATGAGCTGCCCTAGCTCGTTACCTCGTATGTTCTTCAGCAGGTAGCCCTGAGCGCCGGATTTGATCGCCTCAAAGAGATCGTGCTCGTCGTCGGAGACCGTGAGCATGACCACTTGTATTTGTGGCATCTCAGCTTTGATGAGGCGGGTGGCCTGCAGGCCGTTGCAGCGAGGCATTTTCACGTCCATCAGAATAAGGTCCGGTTGAAGATCTCGGGCCTTTTCGAGGGCCTCCAGGCCGTCGCTGGCCTGTCCTATCACCTCTACTCCCCAAGCCATCAGAAGACTGGCAATGCCATCCCGAATAAGAGCATGATCGTCCACAAGTAGCACCTTGAAGCTCATGAAAGGCATGCTCCCTTTGGTACTTCCACTTTAACTTCTGTGCCCCGGCCAGGTGCGGAGCTCACGCCAAAAGTCCCTCCTATTGATTCTGCCCGCTCTCTCATCGTTTGAAGCCCGAATTGAGGCCACGGCCCCCGAGCAACTCGTTCTGGATTAAAACCATGACCATCGTCCCGCAACGTCAAATGCACTTGACCATTAGTGGCGCTGAGCCTAACCCACGCTCTCTGGGCTTGCGCATGTTTTCTCACGTTGTTGAGGGCCTCTTGGACGATTCGGATTAGTTGGAGCTCCGCCGCCCTCCCGACCTCATCGTCGGAAAGGCCTTCCACGGCGAATTCCACCTGGATCATGTTTTGGCGAGAGAACCATTCCGAGTACTCTCTCACCGTAGGGATCAGCCCTCGACTCGACGACGTCGTGGCCCGTAAGCCTACAATAGCCTCGCGCACATCGGCATACACCTCTCGAGCAGCTTCATCAAGCTGCCCCAGAGCCTCCTCTGCCTGACAGAGTTTCCCCAAGGACAGTAGCCTCCTCGCCGCAAGGGTCTTGGCGTTGACATAGCCCAGGACCTGCGCTACGCCATCGTGCATCTCGCGGGCGATTCGTTCCCGTTCCTCCAAGATAGCCATGGCCTGAACCTTCCGATGAAGGGAGGCATTCTCGATGGCCACACCTATTTGATTGCCAGCAGAAACCAACAACTCAATGTCGCGTGAAGAAAGATCGTGCCTCTTGAGTGAGGCGATACTCATTGTTCCGACCACCCGTCCCTTGGATTTCAGGGGTAGGCAGGCCAGGAACTGAAATCCTTTATCCTTCACGGACTGGCGTAGAAACCGTTCATCACGCGACAGGTTTTGGCAAATCACGGGTTCTCCAGCTTGAGTCACTAGTCCCGGCAGCCCCAGTCCAATCGGAAAACGTTCGACTTCGTGAAAGCCCTCCGGAAAGAGGCCACGGTGGATAGCCAAAGTTAGCTCCTGGCCCGATTCCTCCAGCAGCCATATCTCCCCCGCCTCGGCCTCCATCAAGTCTAAGACCCTGTCGATGGCGGCCACCATCACTTCCTTGAGGTCAAGACTGCTGCTTACCGCGCTCGAGATGGCGTTGAGGACGGCGAACTCCTTGCTGCGCCGCACCTGGTCCTGGAAAAGCACGGCGTTCCGCACCGCCATTCCCAGCTGATTACCGATGCTTGTCAGCATGGTTATCAGCGAGGGCGAAAACAATCGCTTCTGGGTGCTTGCCAGTGCCATTACTCCCACAACCTTGCCCTCAGCGCTCAAAGGCACAACTACGAGTGAACGAAACCCGCGTTCTCTCACCCGGGCTCCCACCTGCGGATCCTCCCAGAGGTCCTCAATTACTGCCGGCTCTCCCGTTTCTACGACTGACGAGTGAAAGTGACCGTCGAGCTTGACTCGGTTCAGTGGTCCCAAAAGCTCAGGCGGGATCCCTCGGTGGGCTAAATGCTCCAACTCTCGTCGAGACTCGTCCAAAACGCAGACAGTGCCCCCTTGGACGTCCAAGATCTTCATTACCTTGTCCAAAGCCACGCTGAGTATCTGTTCTAGCTTCAAAGAATGTCCCAACGCCGAGGCTACGGACGCTGGGGCAGCCAACTCCCGGTAGTGACGTAGTCTGTCTCGTTCCATCTTCCCCATAACAGCGAAGATTGCCAGAATGAAAACTGCCACTCCCGCAAGAGCCATGGTCCAAACGATTAGAAGGCCAGACCAACCATGAAGAAAGGAAAACGGGAGGACGAAATGGCGAACGTAGTCAAAGGCTATAAGGAGGAGTACGGGGACTACAATGGCAACCCACTTGAGAGGGCTCAGGCTAGTCTTGCCCGCGGCATCCATGTCGACCAGCGATTCATCGAAGCCGCGCTTCTCAGCCTGGAGCGGCTTCTCACTTGAAGTGTTTAGTAGACTCAAGAGTCGTCGGCCGGCCAATCCAGCATCACCCTCTCCGCTCCTGTCGTGACTATTCCCTAGGCTCCACTACTATAGCATTGGGGAGCATTCTGCGTCAATTCTTGAGGCGGCGGCGTAGAAATCGCCTAGAGTTGGCGAGGCGCGTTAATCCGCTGGCACAGTTGCGCCTTTGCCCTCCAGAGCCGCCCGCAGCGTATGCCATCCCAGGGTAGCACACTTGATTCTGGCGGGGTAGTAGCGCACGCTGCCAAAGGCCGCGAGAGCTCCCAGTTCCTCGGATTCCACCTCATCCTGGCCGGTTACCAGGCAGTGGAATAGCCCCACGAGGCGTTGGGCGTCTGCCGTGCTCTTTCCCTTCACCGCCTCGGTCATCATGGAGGTGGCAGCCCGGAGGATGGCGCACCCCTCCCCCTGGAAGCTGATGTCCTCGATAATGCCGCCCTCAAGTTCGACGTACAGGGCAACCCTATCCCCGCACAGGGGATTGGAGGCTTCTGCCGTCCGATTGGCGTGGTCAGCCTTTCGAAAGTTTCTGGGATGATGGCTATGCTCCATGAGAAGCTTCTGGTAAAGATCGGTCATGTTGGTCTCCTCAGCACCTCGATGGCTTTGTGGATAGCCCGCACCAGGGCATCTACATCCTCTCGATTATTATACAGGGCCAGCGAAGCGCGAGCCGTGGCGGGCACTCCGAATCGCTCCATTAGTGGCATCGTGCAATGATGCCCGGCGCGAATGGCCACCCCGTCCATATCCAGCACGGTTCCGACGTCATGGGGATGGAGGCCGTCGAGAACAAAGGACAGAATGCCAGTTTTCTGCCTGGCGCTGCCGACGAGCTGCAGCCCTTGAACGGCGCAGAGCTTCGTGGTAGCATAGTGCAGCAGCTCATGCTCGTGGGCTGCGGCGCGGTCCAGCCCGATACGCTGGACGTAGTCGATCGCCGCCCCCAAGCCAATGGCGCCGGCGATATTGGGCGTCCCGGCCTCGAACTTGAAGGGCAGGTCGTTGTATGCAGCCTTTTCGAAGCTCACCGATCTTATCATGTCACCGCCGCCCTGATAGGGAAGCATGGCGTCCAGCAGCGCCGCCTTCCCGTACAACACCCCGATCCCTGTGGGGCCGAAAAGCTTGTGGCCGGAAAAGGAGTAGAAGTCGCAGTCCAGGGCCAGCACGTCTACAGGCATATGGGCGACAGCCTGAGCGCCATCCAGCAACACCGGTATCCCCTTCCCATGAGCCAGCCCAATAATCTCCCGAACAGGGTTGATGGTCCCGAGGGCATTGGAGACATGAGTGATGGCGACCAGCTTCGTCCGCGGACCCAGCAGCTTCTCATAGGCCTCGAGAATGAGTTCTCCATCATCGGCGACGGGCACCACGCGGAGCTGGGCGCCCTTCTCTTGACACAGGATCTGCCACGGCACGATGTTGGAGTGATGCTCCATCACGGAGAGAATGACCTCGTCCCCTTCCTCGACGTTGAGCCGGCCGTAGCTATTGGCCACCAGGTTTATCGCCTCGGTGGTGCCCCGGACGAAGACGATCTCCTGGGGCTTCACCGCGTGGAGAAACCGCTGCACCTTGGCCCTGGCCTCCTCATAGGCGGCAGTGGCAACCTCGCTCAGATAATGGACGCCGCGATGGATGTTGGCGTTCTCCGAGGTGTAGTACTCCGTGAGCCGGTCGATGACTGCCTTCGGCTTCTGGGTCGTAGCGGCGTTGTCTAGATAGACGAGGGGCTTGCCCCGCACTTTCCGGCTCAGAACCGGAAAGTCGGCTCTGTTCCGCTCCACGTCGTAGGCGGCGGCCGAATGTACCATGTTATTCTCTTTTGTAGCGATCCCCCAGTCGGTCTCCATGACTGTCCCTCGGACTACAGATTCGACAGTTTGTTTCTTTCACTCCTCATCCGATGATAAGGCCGGATGCGATCTCGGCGCTAGCCCTTTCCTCTGTCACCCTACATGATCCGGCGTGGTTCATGCTACCCGCAAGCTTGGTTAGCCCAGTAGACCGACTCGTCCTTCCCGGAAGGACGAGTCGGTCTGGCGACATCTTCGGCGCCGGACCATTCAGTGAGAACTAAGCCCAGCCACAGCGCCATAAACCCACTCCGTCAGCGCCATATAGTTGCCGGTGATGAGCAGGACGGCGAACCCCGCCATCACCAAGCTGCTGGCAAATCCCGTCCAACGTACCGCTCGCTCGAAGCGAGAGAGCAGAGGCAGGACCTTGGCCATGGCAGTGGCGGCGATCACCAGGGGAACGCCCATTCCTACTGAGAAGAGAAAAAGGGTGAACGCTCCAACCAGAGGCGACCCTGTCAGACCAACGTACATCACCATGGCCATTACCATGGCAGCGCCGAAGCAGGTCATACAGCCTGTGGCGAAAGCAACCCCAGCGGCCATCATCTCAAATGGATTGGCCGGCCGGTTCCGATGGCTCATACGTGAAAGCACTGGCATCTTGCATACCAGTGGCGCCCGTACCTGGGCCGCCACGCGTAGCGCCATGAGCACTATCACTATCCCACCGCCGATACTCAGATACCGCTGCCAGGTGTAGAAGCCGGTTAGGTCTCCCACGCGCCCCGCAACAAGCCCGATCAGCGCCCCAGCTACGGTGTAGACCACAGTAAAGCCCAGGACGAAGAAGAGAGCGGCTTTCACCACAGAGGCGCGACGGCGCAACGAGACGCTTCCACTGCTGGCCTCCTGCATACTTAGGCCCCCGAGAGCCGGGATGAAGAACACGGTCAACTGGAACAAGCAGGGCCACATGGATGCCACCAGTCCCCCCAACAGAGCCAGGACCCAGATCCACGAGAATCCCCCGCCGGGGCGTGATTCATGGCCAGCGTAACTTATGGGCAGATGCCAGGTCATTACCGCGTCCCCGGGCAGCTCCAGCTCCATGACCCGATGGAGCGGCCCGGCGGGTGGCTTCGCTGGAAAGCGCACCAGGGTGAGCCGGTGGTGGGGTGAGGTGGTGACTTCCTTCACAAGGTCCGGGCTGTATTTCCGTCCGTCAAGGCTCAAGATAACTTCCGGAAGCGAAGCCGGCAGATCTCCATCGTGCAAGATCTCGGAGAGGAGGAAGAGGGTGAACTGGTCAGGAAGATAGAGAGATGCCGCGTCTTCTGGCAAAGCAGCAGCAACATACTCTGGAGTGGCGTAGGTCGCCTCCAGGTGAATGTCCTTGCGCCCCCCGTATGCCACCCCTGTTCGAGATTGGGTAAGGAGCGGCCTCAGGACCGAGGCTTGAAGTCCGGCGGGCGCGGCCGGAACACTGGCGGACGGGGCCGCTCCCGGCAGCTCCAGGGGAAGCTTCCACTTGAACACGCTCTCTCCCTCTGGTTTTTCAAGCGGGAAGGTGAGGGTGACAGTGTGCTTCTCCTGGCTCAGCGTCTCCTGGCTCATCCCTCCTGGCATGGGAAAGAGGTAGTCCACAGTGCGATGGGCCTCTCCATCTGTCATGAGCACGTCGACCTGATACGGCTCGACGGCGTCTTCCCCGTCCACCGACAGGCGCGCTGGGGGAGGCTCAGGAGTCAGGCCGAAGCGGTGCTCATGATCGGCTTCCACCAGGCGAAACACCAGCGTGGGTCGCTCAAGGCTGGCGGCGGGGGCCTTCTCGCCCAACACCTGGAAGAACGTGGGGGGCAGATAGGCCACGTCCGCGTCGGTTTCTCGAGGCCCGTAGCCGCTGCGACCCAACAGGGGCAAGAGATCTCGAGCGGCGGGAAGGGTTTGAACTGGCGCAACCGGCAGCGCCTCCAAAAGCGCCTCGTCATGGGCATCAGCGCTGAACCGGCCGCCCGACAGGCCTGCGATAGCGAGGAGGAGCGCTACTACGGCGAACCCACCGAACAATAGAGCAAGGGCTGTACGCACACGGTGGCTCCATTGCGCAGTTTCCTGTTGGAACAGCAAAACCGTCAGCGATCCCACAAGCCCCAACTCCAGCGCCTGTGACAAGAGGTCGGACATGCTCACCGACTCCACGTGACCGGCGTGGGGGCCGAGGAAAGGGACGCCCAGGGTGCGGCTGGCCGTGTACACCAGCATCACGAACAAGGTGCCCATGACCCCTGCCAGCAGGTACCAGCGAAGGGTGAAAAAAGGCGATTTCGGCACGAGAAGGCCCATGCCGTATAGGACCTGGAACGACGCCACTACCACGAAAAACCACCCATAGCCCCACCACTCCCCAAAGTGCTCGGGCGCGAGCGCCAAATGGATGGCGCCGGCGCTAACTGAGCATAAGGCCGCCAGCATCCGAAAGCTGTAGGACTCCAGGGTGACTTGCTGGCGCATCTGGCCTATCTTCATTCTAGCCTCCCTCACGGCTGCTTACTGAGATATTGCAGATAGGCGACCACGGCCGTGATCTCTTCGTCGCTCAGCTTGATAAAGCTCATCGCCTGTCCACCTGCAAGGAATTGCTGGACCCGGGCCTTCGACGCACCCTGAATGAAGGGTCCAGACTTTCCTTTTCCATCCAGGCCATGGCAACTGGCGCATCCCACTCCGCCCGCCGTCTTTTCGAAGATCAGCTTGCCTTTTTCCAGAACGACGCCGCTGCCCGCGCTGGGTGCAGGAGTAGGAGATGGCACAGCGCTTTGACTAGAAGCAGGCGCTGTAGTTGATGGCTCCAGCCGCGCCGTGGCACCGGCTGGAGCCGTTGCTGTGGGCAGGGCCGTCCCACTAGCGGAAGAGCCGCAGCCGGACAGAAGAACCAATATGGCTACTCCTCCCACCAACATACTACCCACGAGCTTCATCAGGTCCCTGTTCAACGTATTCCCCCTCTAGCCAGAGTATTCCCATTGGGGGCGTCCCCAGCCCAAGGAGGGCTGGGGCACCACCCGAATACCGTGTTATTACTTCTTAGCTTTGGCTTCTGCGACCTTGGCTTTCACGATGTTCCAAATCGACTGTGACTTGGGGCCGCCCTGGTCAAGCAACAGCTCGCCGGACCAGTCAGCGTTGTACTTGACGAAGCCACCCGAGTGTGTGTTCCCACCGTTGGGGGTGGGAATGTAGGCCACGGGCTTGTTCGTGTTGAGGTCCACGACTATGGTCTCCCAGCCATTCATGTTGCTCACCCATAGCTCGTTCTTGGCAGGATCCGGGTGGAGGATCGCATGGTCCACGCTGGAGGCCGACCCACCAAGCCAGAGCGGCATCTGCGTGAGGACCTTCGCCTGCCTGAAGGTCTTCGTGTCGATAATTCCCAATACCCCACCCGTATTGTGACTGCCTTCACCTTTACCGACGAGGAAGAGCAGCGTCTCGTCCCAGTTCAGGGCGAGGCCGTAGGGTCCCGCCACCCCGGCGCTGGTTTCGGCTACGACCTTATTGGATTCGTCGTCGATCTTGAAGACCTTGCTGCCGGCGCCATCCACTACGTAGGTGTACTTGCCATCCACCGTATGGGCGATGCCGATAGGATGGCTGCCCACACCATCGATGACGGTCACAGACCAGTCCTCCGTGTTGACCTTCGCTATTCCAGCCCTGTGACCTTCCGCTTCCTGAATCCAGGGTGCATCCATGGAAACATAGATGTACTTGCCGTCAGGACTGGGGGTCGTGAACGGGTGGCCCATAGGCCTTACATCATCGTTAGTTATCGCCTTCACGACCTTGTTGTCGTCCTTGGGGTCCAAAATGAAGTGGGGGCCGCCGTCCGCGCCAAAGCCCCACATCAAGATGACACGGTCCCGACCTTTTGAGTCCTTAAACGCCTGGACGTGGTGAAGGTTCTGGCTGCGCATCGCTCCCTGAAAGTAGCTCTCCTGCTTTAGCAGCTTATCCATCTTCAGGGTCCTGACGTTGACGATGACCATTACGCCTTCGTTTTTCCCGTCCTTACCCTTTTGCCCCCAGCCTACGTACGCCCACTTCCCGTCTGGGGAAACATCCACGCCGTGAGGAAAGCGAACGATCTCCTGGCCCACGTTGAACAGGGCCGAGGCCACGGTCTCTTTGGTGTTGGCGTCTACGATTTGGAAGCCTGCGTAGTAGGGCGCGTCTTTGTCATACTTGGGGCTCCCACTGTCGACGTCTGTTCCCTCGCTGGTGATGTACACCAGGGGGTGCTTGCTAGCGTCCCAGGCGTCGGGGCCGCTGGAGTCGTAAGTAGCGACCAGTTGCAGACCCCCACGTATGGACTCTGTGGTGTTCCATCCCGAAGCCAGTGCTCCCGCCCTGGCGGGCTGGAGCTCGCCTGCCTGTACGACGTTAATCTTGGCTGCAGATTTGGGCTCCTTGCTGGAGCAGCCTGCAGCCACCAGCGCTAGCAGCGCCATGAAAGCAACGGCTATCGGGAGCAGCTTCCTTGACCTTACCGACCTCATAAAGATTTCCTCCTTTTCTGTCTCTGGGTCACGTGACAATGCGTTTCATTCGTCCTCTGTCTCATTCCATAAGCTATTGCCTCCTCTTCCGGATTTGGGTCACGCGAGAATGTAGCGTCGAAGTTCGTAGCCTATATGGCGGGATGGTCACAATCCCGCTATTATTTTGTCGTCAGGGCGGCCTTACTACACCACCAATTCAAGTAGTAAACGGGACGAGCATTGGTAGTTCTCACGGAAAACTAGCTACAGTAACCGGTGGGAAATAACTACCAGTCCTGGTAGGGTAATAACTATCGGCAGCGTGGTATAAAGCTTCTCGTAGCGGGCCGATGAACGGCCCGTGGAAGTTTGGCGAATTGTCAAAATCGCTACCAAGTCAATTGACGTTATTGGAACTCAAACAATATTTCGAACGGCGGCCCGGAACGGGCGCATGAGAGAAAAGGTACGGAGAAAGAAATGACGCAAATGAGATTACAGGGACTTTTGCGAGGAACTAGTCTGGCCGTGGCTATAGGCCTGGCTATCGCGCTAGGGGCATGCAGTTCGTCGGGTAGTGGGGGCAATCCGGGACCCGCCGGCGCTAGTTCTGGGGCGAAACCCGCCGTTGCGACGCCAACGCCGCCCGGCTCTTCAGCAGGGGGTACTGGCCAATCAAGCTCTGCTGCTGCCGGCGGGGAAATCAACGTAACCCTGAAGGACAATACTTTTCCCAAAGAGATCAAGGTGAAGGCCGGCGCCAAGGTTACCTTCGTGGTGGCCAACAAGTCCGACGTGGAGCATTCCTTCGAGATTCCTGACTTCCACGTCCTTTTTAAGATCCAACCCGGCGGGAATTCGCGATTTCCGTGGACTGTGCCGGACAAGAAGGGGAAATGGGACATGGGTTGCTACCTCACCGACCCCAGTGAGGATCTCCACAAGGATATGGAAGGAACCCTAATTATTGAGTAGTGCGCTAAAGCAAACGGTTTGGAGAGGTACAACATGATGAAGAGTCGAATGAGACAGATAATGGTGGGATTCGCTGGCATGGCCTTGGTTCTGGCCTTAGCAGCTTGCGGTTCGTCCGGGGGAGGCGGCGGGGCCACTGGCCAGGCCGCGGCTGCGCAGGGCCCGGTGCAAGAGGTGAAGTTATCCATGGGCGATTTCTTTTACGATCCTAAGGAGGTAACAGTTAAGGCCGGGCGGGTGCGATTCGTCTTGACCAACGTCGGGCAGACGGCTCATCGGTTCGCCGTAAGAGGTGAAGGAGGATTCGATCAGAGCTCCAAGAACGTCGGGGCGGGAAGAGAGAGCACCTTTGAGATCGACCTCGGCCCCGGCACTTACAAGATGGGGTGTACCCTCGGCGACCACGAGAAGAGGGGATCTGTCGGCAAGATAACGGTTACCCAATAGGAATCTATGCCTCGGGCGATCAGGCTATGAAGTTCATATATTAAGCCGGGTAGGTGCTTGGTCGTAGTGGCCGACACTCCGGGGCGCCCACGGGGGGACGGGGCGTCCTTCCAAGAAGGATTCCGCCGAAGGACGCTGCCCCTACGAACGTGCACGATTATGTCGTTGAACTTCATCAGCCGGACCCCCGGGGCACGACCGGCTGAAGCCTCCACAATAGGTGAATGAAACTGAGGGAAATCGGGAGACGATGGAAGAGAGAAACGAATATCAAACGGGCTGGCAAATCGAGGACTTCCGCTGGAGAGCGGTTGGGCTGGCTTGGCTCGTCGCCGTTGCCATTACCGTGATAGTGGGCATTCCCTTGCTCCTCATAGCGGGAAACGCCTGGCTGCTGGCGGCAGCAGGCTCGGTCGGGCTCCTTGGCGGCGGCTTTACGCTCGGCAGAGAGGTCGGGCCGAAGCGGGCCATTTTGAGCGGCGCGCTCATGGCCGCTATCTACTTTCTGGCAGTGGCGCTAGCCTTCTTTGCCGGTTGGTTCCTTGAACTCTTGCCCGAGCCAATGCCGGGGCTGCCTCAGGGGGACTCGACCTTTTACTTCGCCTGGCCTTTAGCCCAATTTGTCGTCGGCATTCTGGGCGCCGCCTTGGGATCCCGTTTCCCAATTCGAGAAGTTGCGAGGGTAGACTGATGCCTCCTGATGTTCCCCTAATCAATGACCGCCTGGTGTTATGGGTCGTTTCCGAGCTCCACCTTCTTTTCGCCGCCTTTGTCTTGGGCTCTCCTATCTTCATCGTCATTTCCGAGATCCTGGGCGTGAGGACGCGAGACGCCAGGTTCGAGCGCCTTGCCAGAGAGACGATGAGAATCGTGGCCATCAGCTATAGTCTCACGGCCCTCTTCGGCGCCGCCATGACCTTCGTCCTCGTGGCCCGCTATCAGACGCTTTCTAACTTCATTTTTCAGCGCTTTTATCCCATCTTCGGACTGTACGCGACCTTCATTGTGGTCGAGACGATTCTCATGTACGCCTATCTCTATAGCTGGGATGCTCTGGAGAGGCGGAAGAGCCTTCATATTTCTATCGGCGTTGCCCTCAACGTGGTGGGCACCCTCGTGATGTTCCTGATGAACGGCGTCGGCAGCTTCATGCTCACCCCGCCTTCTTCTCCTGACCGGGCTCGTCTCTGGGAGCTGGTCAACAACGCTACCTGGACCGGCTTGAATCTCCACCGCTTCATTGCCAACATTGCTTTTGGCGGCTTCATGGTGGCCCTGTTCGCTGCTTTCATGTACCTCACCAGCCGGAAGGAGGAGGACAGCGCTTTCTACGACTGGATGGGCTACATTGGCAACTTCATCGGCGTGGCGGCCCTCATCGCCTTGCCCGTAGCGGGGTACATCTACACCAAGGAGATCTTCGCCTATAATGCCACCATTAGCACGCTCCTCATGGCCGACAAGCTGGCCTGGTTCTTTGTCATCCAGGGCACCATGGTCGGCTTGCTCTTTCTAGGCGCCGGGTACTATATGTGGCTGAGCATCCAACGCATAAAGGGCGGTCCCCGCTTCCGAACCTATTTTCGCGGGGTGTTTTGGGTGGCCCTGATTGGTCTGATCATCTGGTTGGTTCCCCAAAACTTCCTTCCTTCCCTCACCACCAAGCCGGCCGGGCCGATTGGCGAAGTGGCTATTCCCGAAAAGGCGATCTTCCTCGGCTTGATGCCGGCCAAAGGCCTGGCCGTAAGCGCCATAATCCTGGTTACCGCCTTCCTGTACCTGCTCTACCGGCAGGCGATCGCCACCGGGACTATGACCTGGGGGCGGATCGACACCAAGGCGCAGTTGACCCTCACTTTTCTCCCGGCGATGGCAGTTTACACTATGACCTTCATGGGCGCCGTCCGCGAATCGGCGCGGGGCGAATGGCATATCTTCCAGTTCATGGCGGATAAGAGCGCCGAATCTTACTTGACCCCGCTAGGCTACGCCGCCACCGTGAGTGGTTTGATCACCGTCATCTTCTTTCTCCTGGTTAGCGGTATTTTTTGGCTTGGCTTCAAAGTTGGCCACTAGGGCAAGTGGTTGGAGGAGATAGGCCCGTGAGGCTAATCATTACTACCATGGCAATCATCGTGGCCATCTGGCTAATCCCGTTCGTTCTGTCTGACGAATCGGGACTGAAGTTCGGCTGGCCCTACAGCGTGTTCTTCACCCTCGCCACCCTTTTCGGCGGTTTCTTATTCTACTTGCTGCGAATGCCCCCTATGGGCCCCTTCACGTCTTCTCGCCGAGCTATAGGGAGCGTGGTCTTGGTCTTCCTAGTTTCTATCGGGATAATCACCCTGCTGGCCAATGTGTCCCCTCAGTTTGCCTTTGAGGGAGCCGCTACGGCGGGAGCCACCGCCGAGGAACGGGGCAAAGCCGTGTTCAATGACCCCAAGGTCGGCTGTTTTCTCTGCCACACCGTGCAGGGAGCGGGAGGAACCAGAGGGCCCGACCTCACCCACATTGCCACGGTAGCAGCTAACCGGAAGCCGGGAATGTCTGCCCAAGACTACCTGAAGGAATCGCTCGAAAACCCCGGCGCCTATGTTGTCCCCAGCTTCGATAATATCATGCCGCCCGTCGCCAAGGCCCTGTCCCCTGAAGCGTTTAGCGACCTTATGACTTACCTCAAGGCACTGAAGTAAGGTGGGGGAGTCGTAATGCCATCAGGGTTTGGCCGCATCCTAGTCCCTGTCGACAACTCCCAATTCAGCGACCTATCGCTTGAAATGGCGCTAAGCCTGGCCGAGAAGTTCCATAGCGCTCTGGTGGGCTTTCACGTCTACGCCGCCCGCCTTCACGAGGGACGCTTCAATCAGTTGGAACCCTCTCTTCCTCAGAAGTACCGGCAGCCCGAAGCCCTCGAGCGGCAGCGGCAGGTGCATAGCTCCCTGATCTTCCGCGGGCTCGAGCTTATCTCCCGTGCTTATCTCGACGGCTGCGCCGCTCGCTGCCAAGAGGCAGGGGTACCCTTTGAAGGGAAGATCGCCGAAGGCAAAAACTACGCGGAGATCGTGAGAGAAGCCGGCAATGAATATGACCTGGTAGTAATGGGAGCCAGCGGCTTGGGGTGGGAGGAAGAGCAGCCTGTGGGAAGCGTCTGCCTGCGGGTCGTGCGCCGGCTGCTGGGAGTGGATGTGCTGGTCGCCCGGGAGAAGGTCCCTCTAAGCGGTCCGATCATGGTGGCTCTGGACGGAAGCCCCTTTTCCCAGGGGGGATGCCACCTAGCTCTCGCCCTGGCCAAAACCTTTGGCGGGGAGGTGCAGGCGATCGCCACCTATGACCCCAGCCTGCATAGTCGCGTTTTCCGAAGCCTGGTGGGCGTGCTCTCCGAGGAGGCCGGGCAAGAGTTCCATTTCAAGGACCAGGAGCGACTGCACGAAGAAGTAATCGACGAGGGAATGACCAAGCTTTGTCATGAACACCTGAGCTGGGCGCAAAGCGTGGCGGCGGCGGCGGGAGTGGCCTTCCAGGGACAGGTGCTGAAGGGCAAGGCAGCCGCTACCATTCCCCGCTACGTACGGGAAAGGCGCCCCTGCCTCGTGGTGGTCGGACGCTTTGGCGCTCATCAGACGGAAGGGCTGGACTTGGGGAGCACCGTGGAGACCCTGCTCTTAACCACCTCCGCCAACCTGCTTGTGGCCAGCGGCGGGATGCGGTGGACGCCCAAAGCCAGGGAGAGGCTGGAGAACGTGCCGGAAGGGGTGATGCGGGAGCTAACCCGGCAGCGAGTGGAGGTAATGGCGAAGCTCAGAGGAGAACAAGCCGTCACGACGGAAACAGTGGAGGCCAAGTACGATCAGTGGAAGCAGGGATCGGCGAAGGCGCAAAGCCAACTGACCTGGACGGAAGAAGCCTCGAAACGGATGCAGCGGGTGCCCGAGTTCATCCGGGCCACTGTGGTCAAGTCCATCGAGGACTACGCTCGGAACAAGGGCGCTGCTCAGATCACGTCGGCGCTAGTGGACGAAGCGAAAACTTTCTGGGAACGCACAGGCAACGTTCACTCGTGATGGACAGGGCTTTGGGGGATAGCCTATCAGGACCATCGCTGGTTAGTTGGAACCTCACCCGCCACTGCAACCTTCGCTGTCCCCATTGCTACCTCGATGCCGCCGCTATACCAGGGGCAGGAGAGCTTTCCGCGGAAGAGGCCGTGAGGGTCGTGGACCAGCTTGCCGATCTTTCTCCCGGAGCCATGCTGGTCTTCTCTGGGGGCGAGCCACTGCTGCGCGCCGACCTCCCCTCTCTGGTGCGCCAGGCGGCAGGGCGCGGGTTGGCGCCGGTGCTGGGCACCAACGGCACTCTGCTGGACGAGGTCACGCTAAGGGACCTCGCCGACCGTGGCCTTGCCGGCGTTGGCGTCAGCCTCGACTCTCCCGAACCGGGTTATCATGACGCCTTCCGCGGCAAAACCGGCGCCTGGCGGCAGGCGATGGGGGCCATGGAAGCTTGTCGCCGCCTGGAGATGCCTTTCCAGATCCATACCAGTCTTACAAGGGAGAACCGGGACTGCCTCTACAGCATGGCGGAGCTGTCGGCTCGACTTGGGGCCATGGCCTTCAACCTGTTCTTCCTTGTCTGCACCGGACGGGGGGAGAGGCTCACGGATATCGCCCCTCAGGAATATGAGCAGGCGTTGGCCAACCTGGCCGATCTTCAAGGGTCCTTTCCCGAGATCAAGCTTAGAGCGAGATGCGCACCCCAGTTCACCCGCATTTTGGCGGAAAGAGGGGGACCCGGATCGGAGGTTCCTGCGGGCTGTATGGCGGGGCACGCCTATCTACGCCTATCTCCCGAGGGAAAGGTCACGCCTTGCCCCTACCTGCCGCTCGAGGTGGGAGACCTCCGCCGGCAAAGCCTCTTTGGCATATGGCGAGACTCCCCCTTGTTGCAGGAGCTTAGAGAGGGGAGGTGGCAGGGTAGGTGCGGCGACTGTTCCTTCGCCGCCCATTGTCAGGGCTGCCGGGCGCGCGCCTATGCGTTGTCCGGGGATTACCTGGGGGAAGACCCCTGGTGCACGTACGACTCGGCCAATGGCAGCGACGCCCGTTCGGTGGGTAGGCTCTCCTGGCAGGATGACGCTCGCCGTCGAATGGAGCGGGCCCCGGCCTTCATTCGGGAACGGGCAATGGCCCACATTGAAGCCTACGCCCGGGAGCGCGGTTGCCGGGAGGTGACCGTCGAGATCCTCGAGGAGGTCAGGAGCAGTCGTCCGAGTTCTTGGTCTCGGCTCCCGTTCCGCCACTAGAAATGCAGCCGAAAACTGGCAATATGCAGAGACCCGCGAATTCTGTCCCCACTAGGAGGTCTGAATTGTTTGCCAGACCTGCTGTTGCCCCCCACATAGTGCCAAA
>JACPQF010000109.1 GCA_016190625.1 Chloroflexota bacterium
ACCTACCCGCTGCCCGAGGCGCAGGTGGACCGGTTCATGATGAAGGTGATCGTGGACTACCCCAGCGAGGTGGAAGAGTTCGTCATCGTCGAGCGGGTGACGGGCCAAGTGTCGCCCGTACAATCGATCGTAACTACCAAGCAGTTGATCGGGCTGCGGAACGAAACGGACAAGGTCTACGTCGACCCATCGCTCATGCAACACGCGGTTCGGTTGGCCACCGCTACCCGCGACCCGGCGAGGTTTGGCGTCCCTGAGGTTGCCAAATATGTCACTTTCGGCGCCAGCCCCCGGGCATCGATCAACCTGATCCTTGGCGGCCGGGCTCTCGCCTTCGTGCGAGGCCGCAACTACGTGCTGCCTCAGGACATCGGCGACCTGGCGCTGGATGTGATGAGACATCGCCTGGTTCTCTCTTACGAGGCGCTGTCCGATGGCGTCAACGCCGACATGATCCTTGGCCGAATTCTGGAACAGGTCTCGCCGCCGGTGCGACCGTTGCACGCCTACGCCAATGCCAATGCAGAATCCTGAGAGGATACTCCAGCGGCTTGACTGGACGGTCATCCGGCGCCTGGATGGCGCGCTTCAGGGCGACTATCGGACGTTGTTCCACGGGTTCGGCCTCGACCTGGCCGACCTGCGCGAGTACCAATTGGGCGACGATATTCGCTACATCGATTGGAACGTCACGGCGAGGTTGCAGACGCCCTACGTACGCCAGTACACCGAGGACCGCGAGGTGACGGCGTGGTTCCTGCTGGACCTGAGCCCGTCTCTGGATTTCGGCACGGTGCAGACGCTCAAACGTAACCTGCTAGTCGACTTCGTGGCCGTGCTGGCACGACTGCTCACCAGGCACGGCAATCGGGTCGGCGCCATTCTCTACAGCGACAAGGTGGATGGCGTGATCCCCGCCCGGGGTGGCAAACTGCAGGTTCTGCGCCTTCTCGACGTTCTGCTCAAGCGGCCGCGACTGGAGCGGGCGTCTCAAACCGACCTGGCGGCGCTACTCGAAACGGGGCTTCGCACTTTTCGAAGACGGTCGCTCGTCTTCGTCGTCTCGGATTTCATCAGTTTGCCGGGCTGGGCCAGGCCGCTCTTGCTGCTGGCCCGGCGGCACGAGGTCCTGGCCATCCGTCTATTCGATCCGCGCGAGCGGGATCTACCCGACCTCGGGCCCTTGGTTTTAGAGGACGCCGAAACGGGCGAGCAACTCTACGTCGACACCCGCTGCAAGCGCTTCAGAAAAAGGTTTGGCGAAGCTGCCGCCAGGCGCGATCAGGAGATGAAAGCCGCTTTCTCCAGCGCCGGTGTGGCCGCCTTGAGTCTTTCCACGGAAGACGACATGGCGAAGGAAATCCTGCGATTCGCCCTGCTCAGGAAGAGAATGAGGGTAAAGAGTAGAGGGTAGAGGGTAGAGGGGATTCCCTCCCCTCTATACCCTATACCCTTTACCCTCTACCCTAGGGAGGCAACGGTGTCCTTTCTTTGGATTGAGATGTTGTGGGGCGTGCTGGTCGTGCCCGTGCTCGTGCTTGCCTACGTTCTCCTTCAACGGCGAAGGCGGCGATACGTCGTCCGCTATGCCAGCCTATCCCTGGTCAGGGAAGCGCTGGGACGCGGTCCGGGCATCCGCCGGCACGTTCCGCCGGCCTTTTTCCTTGCCGGCCTGGCGACCATGATCTTCGCCCTGGCGCGGCCGGCCGCCACCGTGGTGCTGCCATCTCAGGAAGGCACGGTGATCCTCACCGTGGATGTCTCCGGCAGCATGCGAGCGGAAGATCTAAAGCCGAATCGGCTGGAGGCCGCCAAAGCGGCAGCCCGCCGCTTTGTCGAGAAACAGCCGCGGAACGTCCGCATCGGCGTCGTCTCGTTTAGCAACAGCGCCGCGGTTGTGCAGGCACCGACCACGGATCGCGAGGCGGTTCTCGCCGCCATAAACCGCCTGAGCACGCAGCGCTCTACCGCCATTGGCAGCGGCATCTTGACGTCTCTGGAGGCTATCTTCGAGCAGCCGGTAGCCGGACCCACTCCCTTCTCGCGCGGCGTGCTCGGCCAACCCGAGCCGGCGGCGACGCCGACGCCGGTGGCGCGCGGCGCCTACTCACCGGCTCTGGTCGTCTTGCTCAGCGATGGCCAGAGCAACACAGGAATCCAGCCGTTACAAGCAGCCAGAGAAGCATCGAACCGGGGCGTGCGCGTCTACACCGTGGGCGTCGGCAGCCCAGAGGGAACGATCCTGTCCTTCGAGGGACGCGCGATGCGGGTGCGGCTGGACGAGGAAACCCTCAAACACGTAGCCGACGAGACCGGCGGAAGCTACTTCCGGGCAGACAGCGAGGAGAACCTGCGAGAGATCTATGAGAACCTGAGCACTCGTCTCGTGTTCAAGCCAGAGGAGACCGAGCTCACGGCCGGGTTTACCGGCTTTGCGGTCGTTCTCATGCTCGTCGCCGGCACTCTATCCCTTCTCTGGTTCAACCGCTTGCCCTGAGTCGACCTCAGCAGTCAGTCCTTTCGAGAAAGACGAGATGGAGGCTGGCCAGCGCGCAATCGACCCGAGATCAAACACAAAGGCACCAAGGGCTTTTGGAAGAATAACAGCAGACCACCTCTTGGTGTCCTTCGTTCACTTTGTGCCTTTGTGTTTCAGTCGCTCTCAGGCTGTTAGTCCTTTCAAAGAAGGACCGATGGCTGATAACCAGCTACGCTGCCCAGCGTCCTCCGCGTCCGCCCTCTCGCCGGCCGCGCTCCTGGCGTCCACCGCCGCTAAAGCCAGACCTTCCTTGGCCCGCGGAGCGGTAACCCGGGCCGCGCTCCTCGCGCTCGCGAGCCATCTCCACGCGGAGCGAGCGATTGTCCATCACGTAACCGTCGAACTTGCGGATGGCCTCCTCAGCCTCGCTGCTGTTTTCCATCTCTACGAAGCCAAAGCCGCGTGGTCGGCCGGTGAAGCGTTCTTCCGGCAGCGTTACCGAAACCACCGTTCCGGCCTGACTGAATAGCTCCGTCAGTTGTTCCTCAGTCGCACTGTAGGGCAGATTGCCCACGTGAAGCCTTGCAGCCACTAGATGTTTCCTCCAATCGATGGGCTTCTCCGGTGAGGAAAAGCCTCTGGTTCCAACTTCAGGTCTCTCAGCAATAACTGTACCGGAGATGTCATGGGCGCAGTATCGTTATCTCTCGGGCGGTCGCCTGGACGGGATAGGACTCCTTCACCGGACCGGTGAACCACACCTGCACCCGCTCGCCGACCATGATCGCAGAAATATCCGCTGTCTTGCGCTCCCCTCCCCTCTGGTCGTAGATCTTCGTATCTGTCGTAATGGTAATCGACGCTTTGTCGATCTTGGCCGCACCCCCATCCTTGTTGGCCTCGACGAGGATGGTGGCGATGCTGCGGCTGCCTTGATTCGCTCCCGGCTTCAGTCGATCGGATATCGGGTCGTTTGGCGCCGCACCGCCGTTCTTCGTGGTCTGATAGCTCGTAATCGCGCCCGTGATGTCGGGGGTACCCTGCGCCTGCGACTCACGAGACGTGCAGCCGGCGCCGGCGACAAGCCAAACCAGCATGACGACCGCGGCAAGGACTGCCGTTGACTTGGCTCCGCTCTTCATGTCGATCTCCTTTCTTCCCTCTCTGCGACTCAGATTGACTCGGCGGTCTAAGGATTCTCAAATCTACTCTGATAGACGTTAGGAACTCCGGCCCGGTTCCGTCAATGAGCACCGGATCGAATTCAGCATGACCTTCAAACTTCCGGGCGATATTGATGGCTGATCGTGTTCACTCGACAAACCGAAAGCTCGAGATGATTTCCCCAAAGGCCGACCCCTCGTCACACGTCATGCCACCAGCCGTGAACTGCCAGGCGTAGATCTTTCCCTGCCGTTCGATGAATACCGCCGTCCCGTAACGGTTCGTGCCGCCGAACCGGTGATCGACACGCAGCGCCAGGGTTCCGCCGATTGTTTCTGCTTGTCGAGAGTCGACCGTCCATACGCCAGCCTTTGTCTGCTTCTCTACGAACTGGTTTACGTACTCGGCGAGCTTGAGCCCCCCGGAATCGACAACTGCTAGCTCGATGCGGGCGCCCACCGTGAGGGATTGATCGCGCTGGACCACTTTGCAGGCTGGGGGATAGCGGAACTCGTAACCGTTCCCTTTCCAGTTGGCCAGTTGATTTGGCCGAACCGTAGCTGTGGGCGAGGCTGTCGGCGTCTTGGTGGACGTCGCTCCAATGCCACGGCCTTGATCCGCCGGCGGCGGTGGCTGAAACCCTTGATCGACTATCCCTCGCTGGAGATCGACGCGGGCCACCCACTCCTTGTCGCCATTCTTCAAGTGTACTTCGGCCCAAAGCTCCGTGAACTCGGTTCCGTCGGTCTTTCGCCCACCGACCAGCACGGGCGTAATCCTATCCACTCTGGCTCCCCCGGCCAACAGCTCCTGAACCCGTGGGTCAGCTTTGGCAACGGCCAGGGCCTTAACCAGCAAATCTCGAGAAAGCTGCGGCCTCGAGTCTACTGCCACTACGCAGGCGGTGTTCAGCAAAGTTAAGGTCACTGCCAACAAGATCAGGCATTTCACAGCTCCATCTCCTGCCAAATTCGTCCGCTTTGTCTTACAATAGAACGTTAGGAAAGGCGGCCAGTATCTCAGCTTGGTCGCCATATGACCGCTATCTCCGTGCCCCGGCCCACCTGACTATCACACTGGAATTTGGCTCCAATCGCTTGTGCGCGCTCGTGCATAATGCCGAGACCGAGACGGCCGGGGGTTACTCTTGCCGGATTAAAGCCAAGCCCGTCGTCACGGATGCGCAACTCGACATCGACGGGGCGAAGGCGCAAGTTCAGTTGCACTTGTTTTGCTCCGGCGTGTTTAGCCACATTGTTGAGCGCCTCCTGGGCTATGCGGTAGAAGGCAAACTGGACATCAGGAGGCAGAGCGTACCGCCCCTCGCAATCGAGGCTGACCGGCACCCGCGTTCTACCGCTAAAGGCCTCCGCGAGCTGGCGTAGCAGATCGCCAAGAGAGGCTTCCAGAAGGGCCGTCGGGCGCAATTCGACAAGCAATGTACGCATTTCGGCTAGAGCGCCTCTCGTCAACTGGCGCAGTTCCTCCATCCGTCGCCGACCCTCGTTCACGTCGCGTTCCCAAAGACGCGGCATCACTTCGGCAATGAGGTTCGCCGAGAAGAGCGTTTGCGTGACCGCATCGTGTAGCTCGCGAGCTAGCCGGCCGCGCTCAGCTGCCACGGCGTTCTCTTCCGCTTGGACACGGAGCCTGGCGTTCTCGATTGCCACGGCGACGTAGTTGGCTAGAGATTGGAGAACGTGGACATCGCTTTCGTCAAAAGCATTGAGTTGCTCGCTCTCCACCTCTAGCACGCCAGTTACCTGTCCCTTGAACTTTATTGGTACTACCAACTCTGCCCCAGTTTGGCCGGCGTAGAGGGGAATATGTCGTAGTTCCTTGCTCACGTCGGGTACCATCATGGGATCGCCACTGCCAGCCACCAGGCCACAGATTCCCTCCTCCCCCACTTTCAAGGCATACGGCTCGCACCGGTAGCAACAAGGTTCGCCATGCCATACACCGGCCGTTGGCTTGAAAGTTACCCTGTCTTTGTGGATGAGGCCGAGATGGATGTGAAAATAACCAAAGCTTTCTCTAATGAGCTTGGCGGTTTGACTCATGATCTCGTCTACGTCAAGGATGGAGACGATGCGACTGCCAGTCTCGAGGATGACCCGAAACTGCTCCGCCCGGCGACGCTCGAACTCGATCCACTGAGCCGCTCCCGCTATTTCGGAATATTCTCTCTGCCAGATCTGACCGTCGTGTTTTCTGCCGCTTTTTCCTGCCATTGCTTGCTCCATGCTCAGGGACTGGCCCGATTTCGACAATCATAGCATACGATCGCAAAGGCTTGAGTTTCTTTTCGGTATACTCGCCGGACCCTGCTAATGAACGACCGGAAATGGCCGCTAGCTGACAGATCGCTTCTGCCTGCCCCTGCCAGTCTGGCCAATCGCCGTTGCTGTTTCGCGTCCATGAGGTCCCTTCTGTTGTTTTCCGCGATCTGTATCGCCGTCCACCAGTCTCTCATATCCTTTCCTCCCGGCAGATTCTTTCTGCGTCCAACATCATTGTAGGACGAAAACTCCCCAAGCGCATCGCCTAACTGGGGAGTTTGGAAGTAGGATAGGTGGCCGGTATTTGCCCTAGTCAGTTGGCCAGATGATTCTGGAGAGCCACGGCTACGGCCTCAGTTCGGCTGCTAACGCCCAGCTTGCCGAGAATGCTGCTGACGTGAAACTTGACCGTGGACCGGCTCACCACGAGCCGCTCGGCGATCTCGACGTTGTTCAGTCCCTTCACCATCAAGGCGAGAACTTCACGTTCGCGTTGGGTCAGGTCGTGTCCGGGAGTCTGGGGACGGCTGGCGGTCTGGAGTAAAACCCGAGCGGCCTCCGGCGCCAGGGTTGGCAGCCCCGCTTTGGCGGACCTGATGGCCTTGGCTAGCTCGTCGGCCGATACGTTCTTGAGCAAGTAGCCAATCGCTCCAGCCCGCAGCGCCGCCTGTACCAGTTCCTCCTCCTTGAAACTGGTAAGGGCGATCACCTGGACCTCGGGGTAGGCCTCGCGAATGGCGCGCGTGGCCGCAGCCCCGTCCACGTCGGGCATCACCAGGTCCATGAGGACCACGTCTGGCCGCACTTCACCACATATTCTTATAGCGTCTCTGCCGCCTGCCGCCTCGCCGGCGATCTCCATGTCGTCGAAGCCCAGTAGGAAGGCCGCCAATCCGCTCCGTACTACTGCGTGGTCGTCCACGACCATCACACGAATGGGGGGCGTCCTAGTCATCGATGTCTCCTCCTAGCTGCCGCAGGCTAGTGTCAGCAATGCCGTGAGCTGCTCCATGATTTCGGACCTGACTTGATGCAGCCGATTATGGCACATGTCTTTTCTGTTCGGCCCGATCAAAGGGTGAGCGTCACGAGTTTGGGACATTGGAAACCAAGAGGGGCCAGATAATGCTTGGACCAGCACATAGATTGGAGAAGGGAAGTTTGGTCACGTCGTAGCCTGCCAGCTCTAGCGGGCACCTTCCCCGGATACGGGGTTGGACATCATCCGAGAAAGGAGTGAACCGGTAGAGCTTCTCGAAGACGCCCGGATAGAGTCTGGCGCTGTCAATGCTTTCAAAGCCGCAGAAGTTCTGGTAGTGCTGGTCAAAGCGGCGAATCACTAGCTCCACCGTGTTGTTGGTGGCCGGAATCCGGTCGCTTTCAATGGCGTTGACCAACTTCGGCCAGTGCCGTTCCAGACAGGCGAAGACGACCCCTGCCTCTGGCGTTACTTTCATGTACTCATCTCGCTGCCCCATTACCTCGCCGTAGCGCTTCTCTGCCGCACGCTTGGTCTTGGCCCCAAAGATGTCGTAGATACTCCGCTTTAGCGATTCCCCCTCCGGATGACTCTCGGCGTAATCGGCTCCGTAAACTTCCTTGATGTACTTCTCGACTGCAAAGCATGAAAGATACACTCGTGACACTCCGCTGTGGGGAAGACCCGCCCAACCACCGGACCGTAGTCCTGACGCAGGTCCGTCACAATCACGCGGGGGCGATATCCCTTCGCCCGCAGGGCGAGAAGGAATGCCTCGGCACTCTCTTGGTCGTTATGGGGGTAGATGGCGATATGCAAGAGGTCATGTGTAAACAACCACGGCAAAGTAGACGTACATCCACCGACGCATCTTCCCTTCCGCCTTGTCGTTCTTGAGCACCAGCACGTACTTCTCGTCGACCCCTACCACCCCGCTGCTTCTCACCAACCCAAACAAGGCGGCCACCAGCAGGAGTTGCTGGCCCCACTCACTCACCCACCGCTATGCCGTCATGCTTGTAACCCCTAGGGCTTTCCCCGTTCGCCGATAGTTACTGTAGCTCCACTCGTACATCTGCAAGACCAGAAGACGGCTATCGAATGCAACCTTACCTCTGACAAAGCGGTTCGGATTGTGGCAAAATGAAATAGAAGGGTCGTGCATGGGTCCGTACCTCCCAACCGTCTTGTTCCAACATCGATTGGGAAGCAAGCTTCATGCCGTCCCTTCACTTGCATTTCATCACCAGTTACGGATTAAGGGATTGGCGCCGAGGAAAACCGGGGAACACGCGAATAGGCTGCATCGGGCCGGGCCTTGAGGTTGGCCCTCTTGATTATGCCCAGCCCTTCCCTCATTTCTCCGCTATGCAACGAAGCAATTCCTTCGGTTTGCGCTTGCGACCTGATACGATCACAGGTTGGCGTGAGCGCATCACGTTGGGGACATGCCTTGCGTGAATAATCGAGCATGGCCCAACGATTATGCCCACGCGAGTCCGCCGTCTTAGACCCTCTAGGGAACATTGGCTACTCAGTGAAGCGTGAAATCAGTCACCAGCGCGATACGCTCGCGAACGAGCCGCGAATTTGGACAAGTTTCCTCAGATATACTATACTACTTCCGGTAAAGCTCTAAAAGATCTCGGAAACTGTCGTCAGGCGGTCAAGCATATATCGATCTGGTTACCACTATCCTTGCTGGACTGGCAGCTGATACCTGACCGCTGATAGCTACTTAGATCGCGAGGAAAGACAGCACTATGAATGGTATTCCCATCGGAATCGATCCCGTCTTGATTCATTTTGGCGGCGTGGAGATCCGCTGGTACGGACTGGCCATCGCCCTGGGGGTCATCGCTGCAGTTTGGGTGGCGACGCGCGAGGCCAGGCGCAAGGGCCTGTCCGAGGATAGCATCCAGACGCTGGCCCTCGTCGGGGTCATCGGCGGCATCGTCGGCTCGCGTCTGTTCCACGTCATCGACAAGCTAGGCTACTACATGGACCATCCGGCGCAGATCTTCGCCTTCCAGCAGGGCGGCCTGGCCATCTGGGGCGGCGTGGCCGGCGGCCTTATCGCGGGAAGCGCCTACGTGCTCATCAAGCGAATTCCCTTGGGGGCAGCGGCAGACCTGGCCGCCCCGGCCCTGCTCACGGGACAGATCATCGGCCGGATCGGTTGCACCATCAATGGCGACGCCTGGGGCGGTCCGACCAGCCTTCCCTGGGGCTTCATCTACCAGCGTACCGACACCCTTATCAACGATCTCTACAAGCCCGTCTATGACAAGGTAACCGGCGCCATAATTCAACCCGGGGTACCGACCCATCCCTATCCGATTTACGAGATGCTCTGGAACCTGGTCCTGCTCGCCGGGATTTGGCTGCTGCGCAAGCGCCTGCGCCGCAACGGGGTGCTGTTCGCCCTCTACGTTGGCGGTTATTCCCTCGGCCGGTTCCTTCTCACCTTCGTGCGGGAGGAGCAGATCATTGGCTGGGGCCTCCAACAAGCCCAGGTCGTCGCCCTCGCCGGTATGGTTCTCGCTACACTGCTGGGGCTCTACCTTCTGGTCATCCGTCCGGTTCCGGTTCCTGCGACCAAGGCGAAGGCGTAGACGGGGGTATCAACGAATAGACAGCGAATACGTGGATGGACTCATCATTCGCTTATTCGTTGCCCCATTAGGTGACACCGTTCCACTACGCGCTCCGCGCCTTCCTCGGCGCGATATGAATGGCCTGGCCGTTGACGTCGAGCGCCGCTTCCATGCTGACTTCTGACAATGTGGGATGGGCGTGGATGGCCTGGGCCACGTCCTCCACCGTGCCTTCCATGCTGATGGCCAGCGCCGCCTCGGCGATCAACTCTGTCGCGTGGGGGCCGGCGATGGCGATGCCGAGAATCTCACCGTACTCCTTGTCGGCGATGACTTTGACGAACCCGTCACGCTCGCCGATACCGAGAGCCTTGCCATTGGCCGAGAATGGAAAGCGGCCCACGGTGAGGTCCCGGCCCTGCTCGCGAGCCATCGCCTCGGTCAGGCCCACCCCGGCTATCTCCGGCCTGGTGTAAATGCAGCGGGGGACGGCCTTGTAGTCCATAGTCGCCTCTCGACCAAGGGCGTTCTCCACGGCCACCATCCCCTCGTGGGAGGCCACGTGAGCCAGCATCATCTTGCCGACCACGTCCCCTATAGCGTATATTCCCGGCACGCTCGTTCGCATTCGCTCGTCGACGATGATCCGCCCGCGCTCGACGCGAATGCCGATCTTGTCTAGGCTCAAGCCCCTGGTGTTGGGGACGCGTCCCACGCCGACAAGAACCAGATCGGCTCTCACTTCCTGCTGCTTGTCCTTCGGCTGAAGGACGGTGACGACCTTCTCGCCTCCCTCCGTCCTCACCTCCTTGACCGAGCTGCCGAGGTGCTGCGTAATGCTGCGTCGTCGGAAGCTACGCTGCAAGACCTGGCTCAGGTCGGCGTCCTCCATGGGAATGAGGCGGTCCATTAGCTCGACAATGGTCACCTGGCTACCGAAGCGGTTGAACATGTCGCCAAACTCCACGCCGATAGCGCCCCCGCCGATAATGAGCAGCCGCTTGGGCAAACTCTTCAAGGCAACCGCCTGATTGCTGTTGATCACGCCTTCGGCGTCGAGGCCGGGTATGGGCAGAGTTGCCGGGACCGAGCCGGTGGCGATTACGATGTTCCGGGCCGATATTATTTCTTCTTGCCCGTTGGTGACCTTGACCTGCCCCGGGGCGACGATGTCTCCCGACCCCCTCACCAGGCGCACGCCATTGGCGACGAAGAGTGATTCCACGCCGCTGCGCAACTGGCGAACCACGCCGTCTTTGCGGCTCATGGCCTGAGAGAGGTCGAAGGTGTATCCCTGAACGCTGACGCCAAAATCCTTCGCCTCGCTCAGGTGGGAGAGTATGTCAGCCGAGGCGAGCAGGGACTTGGTGGGAATGCAACCCCAGTTGAGGCAGGTTCCTCCCACGTCCGCTTTTTCGACCAGCGTGACCGTGGCGCCAAGCCTGGCCGCGTGGATGGCGGCCACGTAGCCCCCGGGCCCGCCGCCGATGATCACGATGTCTTGAGTCTCAGTCATTGTTTTACCTCCATCTAAGGATCTATCGTCAGGTCGCCCTATCGTATCAATCGCAAGGGCGCCCAAACCGTAGGGGCGAATCCTTCCGCGGAAGGATTCGCCCCTACGCGTGTCTAGATGACATCTCTTAGGCCGCTGTTGCCTAAACCAGGAGCGCCGAAGGACGCTCCAGCAAATGTTTTATGGCCCGCAGGAATTTGGCGGCGGGAACGCCATCGGCGACCCGATGGTCCCAGGTAAGGCTTAGGTAGAACGTCGGTCTGACGGCCAGTTGCCCGCGGACGACCGCCGGTCGCTCCTCCATCCCACCGACCCCAAGGATGGCGCTTTGGGGCGGATTGATAATAGGCGTGAAGGCCATCACGTCGAAGGCGCTGAGGTTCGACAGGGTGAAAGTGCCGCCGGTTACCTCGTCGAGCGTGAGAGTTCCCTCTTGCGCCTTCTCGGCCACGGCGGCAAGCGCTCTGCTAAGCTCGACCAGCGTGAGCTTGTCCGCCTCGTGAACCACCGGCACGATGAGCCCGTCCTCTAGCGGCACGGCAACGCCGAGGTTCACGCGCTCGAAAACCTTGATATCGTCTCCCTCAATGGTAGAGTTGAAGATGGGAAAGCTTACCAAGGCCCTGATCAGGGCAGCGACGATAAGATCGTTATGGGAAATCCGGACACCAATGCGCTTCGCCTCGGCCATGAGTTGGCGATGCAGGTCGGACAGCGCTGTGGCGTCCACATCGGTGATGATCGTGAGCTGAGCGCTGGTCTGGAGGCTCCGCACCATATGGTCGGCGATGGTCTTGCGCTTGCCGGTGAGAGTAATGGTCTTCGCCGTTTCGTCTCGATCATTACTTAGGCCTCTGGCTGCGTCGGCGAACCCCCGGACATCGTCCTCGACGATCCGCCCCCCCGGTCCGGTTCCTTTGATCCTCGTTAGATCGACGCCCAGTTCCAGCGCCAGCCGTTTGGCAATGGGCGACGCGATGACCCTGGCGCTAGGGTAGAGGGTAGAGGGTTGAGGGTTGAGGGACGGGGGATGAGGGAAGGGGGATAAGGGCTCAGGGGCGGGGCTTTCCCCTCTACCCCCTACCCTATACCCTATACCCTCTACCCTGTACCCTCTACCCTCTGCCCCATACCCTCTGCCCTCTCCTATTAGTGAGTGGTATTCTTCCTGTGAGGCGGCGACGAGGCCGCAGGTGCCGCCGCAGGGGACGACTGTGCCCTCCTGAGAAGCAATGCGGAGGATGCCCGGTCCGGGCGCCTCCACTTCGTAGACGACCTTCTCGGTCTCTATCTCTAGCACTGGCGTTCCCGCTTCGACCGGCTGCCCCTCTTCTTTGAGCCAGCGCTTGATGGTTCCTTCGACCATGGTCATGCCCAGCTTTGGCATGGCGATCTTAGCAGCCATTCAGTTGTCTATCTCCCGTCTCATGAGCCAGTCCTCATTTTACCCTGACCGGCACGGTCTCTCTGGCCGCCGCCACGATCTTGTTCCTGTCAGGCAAATAGGCTTTCTCGAGCACTGGTGCCATCGGCACCGGCGAGAAAGGCGCTCCCACCCTCTTTACCGGAGCATCGAGATAGTCGAAAGCTTCCTCCATGATGCTGGCGGCCACTTCGCCGCCGAAGCCGCCAAACTTCACGGCCTCGTGAACCACGACGGCCCGATGGGTCTTGGCCACGGATCCTATGATGGTGTCGAGGTCGAGGGGAACGAGGGTCCGCAGGTCGACGACCTCGGCGCTGATCCCCGTTTCGGCGAGCATATCGGCGGCGGCCAGAGCCTCGTGCACCATCATGGAGGTGGCGATGAGGGTGACGTCCCTGCCCTCTCGCTTGACGTCCGCCTTGCCGAGTGGAATGGCATAGGCCTCCTCGGGCACGTCGCCGCGCAGGCGGTATAGCCGCTTGTGCTCGACGAACACCACGGGGTTGTCGTCGCGAATGGCGGATATGAGCAGACCTTTAGCGTCATAGGGCGTGGCAGGCATCACCACCTTGAGGCCGGGAACATGGGCAAACCAGGCCTCCACGCTCTGGGAATGCTGGGCGGCTATGCTAAAGCCGGCGCCGCAAGGGGTGCGAATGACCAGCGGCACCGTGATGTTCCCCCCAAACATGTATCGCATCTTGGCGGCCTGATTAAAGATCTGGTCGAGGCAACAGCCGACGAAATCCATGAACATGATCTCTACCACGGGTCGCAGGCCGGCGGCAGCGGCGCCGACGCCGAGGCCGACGATCGCCGCCTCGCTGATGGGACAGTCCACCGCTCGGTCGGGGCCAAACTCGCCGAGCAGGCCAGCGGTAACCCTAAAGGCACCATCGTCAAGGGCCACATCTTCCCCGGCTACGAAAACGGAGGAGTCGCGCCGCATCTCCGATCTTAGCGCTTCGTTTAGGGCCTTCGAGTAGCTCAACTGTCTCATTTTCCGCTCCCTCCTTCATTCGTCGACCGCAGAATGGTTCCAGGCGCCCTTCAGGCGGGTCTCAGTTCCCGCTGGGGGCGTAGACGTCCTCCAACAGGGCCTCCAGGGAAGCCGAGGGACTCTCCTCGGCAAATCTGACGGCGCTTTCGATGGCACCGGCGACTTCCTGATCGATGCTATCTGCCTGCTCGCCGCTCATCACTCCCAATTCGATGAGTCTATCGCGAAGACGCGGGATGGGGTCCTTGAGCTTCCAGGCATCGACCTCTTCCTGGGTGCGGTAGCGGCCGGGGTCGCCGATCGAGTGTCCGTAATGGCGATAGGTCTTGCACTCGACGAGGCTTGGACCGAGACCGACACGCGCCCGACCAATCGCCTCTCTTGCCGCTTTGTATACGGCAAAGACGTCGTTGCCGTCGACGATGGCGCCGGGTATGCCATAGGCTCTGGCGCGATCGGCGACGTCGACGATGGTCTGGTGGCGGGCCTGGCTGGTGGACACTGCGTAGCCGTTGTTCTCGCAAACGAAGATAACGGGCGCCTTGAGCACTGCGGCCAGATTGACGGCTTCATGAAAAGTTCCCTGGTTGGAGGCGCCATCGCCAAAAAAGGCCACTGCCACCGCGTCGCTCTTTCTATACTTGGCAGCAAATCCGGCGCCGACGGCGATCGGTAGCCCGGCGCCGACGATGCCGTTGGCCCCCAGAATACCAACGCCCAGGCTGGCGATGTGCATCGAGCCTCCCTTGCCCTTGCAGTAGCCGGTGGATTTAGCGAACAGCTCGGCCATCATCTTGTCCAGGTCGCCACCCTTGGCAATTAGGTGGCCGTGGCCACGATGGGTGGAGCTGACGTAGTCGGCTGGCCCCAAGTTAGCGCAGACGCCACAGGCGACAGCCTCTTCGCCAGCATAGAGATGAACCGTGCCAGGCAGCTTGCCCTCGAGCATCAACCTAGCTACCCGCGTTTCGAACTGTCTGATGGTCTGCATCTTGGTGTACATCCAGATTAGAGCATCGCGGTCGACGTCCATGATCTTCTCCTCCCGTCATCTCACTCGCCTGCTCAGAGAATAACCGCTGCTGCGCCGCCGAAGAGGCCCTCGACGGCCTAGCCCCCTGGCTTGAACTTGGGTATGGTTACCTCGTCGCTCAGCTTCTCGAAGGTCACCTCGAGGGGCATGTCCACGCTAAGCGCGGAGTTGGGGCAGTCTACCACATTGCTGACTATTCTGATTCCCTGCTCCAGCTCCACGGTGGCTACGTTATAGGGCACTTTGTCGGTGAAGCCCGGATGGTAAACCTGATGCATTATGGCGAACGAATAGAGCTTTCCTTTCCCGCTGACCTTGGCCCATTCGATGTCGTTGTTGAGGCAGACATCACAGCGCAGCTTTACGGGCCACATGAAGGACCCGCAGGTCTTGCATCGCTGGAGCACCAGCTCGTGTCGCTTCGCCCCTTCATAGAAGGGCATCGATTTCTCGTCGGGAACCGGCATCGGTAGCTTGGAATCGGCCATGTTTTATCACCTCTGTAGCGGTTACCTGCGAACAAAATTCGCAGGCTAATATTATTGCTATCCTGCGGATCTTAGCGGCAGGCAGCGTTTGCCAGACGAGCCACTAAGACGGCTGGGTGCTTAAAATCAGGGTGGAATGATAGGCGAGAACGCCGCCGTTACCGGACACGAGAACAAGGGCGTGTTTGGGCACCTGCCTCTCGCCCCCCTGGCCGCGGGTCTGGATGACGCCCTCCGATAGAGGCGTCATGCCCATCATGTAATAGGCGGAAAGCTCACCGCCGCCGGTGTTAGTAGGCAGGGACCCGCCGGGGCCGAGCTTGCCATCTTCGACGAACGGCCCACCCTCGCCCTTCGGGCAATAGCCATAGTCCTCGAGCGTGACCAGACCTGCTTGCGCGGGTTTTCTTGTCGTCTCGTGTTCTATCGAAACCATGCCCCACTGTGCCAGCTTCACGGGCATTGTCAAGGCTTCAGCCAGTTGCAGCCAATTTGTCGGCCACCGCAGTGTTGAAATGATAGCACCAGTGGAGACCAAAGTCAACGCGTTTCCCCTGGCAGGTGCGAGCCGTCGGCTCCCAGGCAACCTCTTCTAGCAAGGTGCTCCTTGCCATGGTCGGCAGATTGATCTAATCGGCTTGTTGTGCTATTGTAGTGATGCACCGGCTCGACTAGCCTAGGCAGGGTCCGGCCAGGCGGGACAGGGCGAAAGGCCGGAACGGCCGAGAGGGAACATGCTGAGAAAATGGAGCCGCTCGCCCGATAACAAGTTAGCTTCGATTCCCCCTTCTCCTCCTGCCCTGTCCGCATTTAGCAGTCTAGGCGCCGACAGCCCTTACCAAGAGGACGGGCGTAGTTGCGTGGCGGAGCACCCTTTCGGCAACGCTGCCGTACACCCAGCGGCTGATTCCGGACCGGCCATGAGTTGCCATAGCAATGATGCGCACGCCGGCGTCCTTGGCATAGTCGATGATCAACTCCGCCGGACTGCCGATCTGGACTTCCTGGGAGATCCATTTGACTCCCTTAGCCCTAAGTCTTTCGGCGACCTCGCCAAGATAGGTGTTGGCCTGAGCCAGAGCGCTGTCGATGGCGGCGTCGACCGAAATGATCTGACGACCCATATCGTCGGTCACCCCCTGGGGGTGGGCGATCGCCCGGAAGAGAATGACCTCCGAGTCAAACGCATGCGCCAGTAGTTCGACATGGGGAAGGACCACTTCTGCCGTAGAAGAGCCGTCGAGCGGAACTAACAGCTTGCTATACACGTGGCTAACCTCCCTGAAATTGATAGACGCTATACTAGCGCTCGCGGCCCAGGTTGTCAAGCAGATAGTAGTAGCCGTGAGCGGTCAGCTTTCAGAGGCCAGCGGTCCCACGGACTAGAGAGCCGCAGCTAGTCGACTCCTTGAGTTGGGGCACCCGCCCTGTGGCTGGAGGGCGGGCAACCTGTGCCGGCGCGCAGGCTACGACAAGGTCATTCGGCGCGTTCGAGAGGTAGCCTGAAGGTCTTGCAGGAGTCGAACAGAACGAAGGAGGAGGCGAGAGCATGACGGGAGCAGAAGAAAAGGACTCGGCTGTCCTTCCCGGAAGGAACTCAGGATGGGAGGCTGACGGCAGTGGTGGCCGAGACCATAGTTGAAGCCGGCGCTTTCCCGGGCGGGTCGCCCGGCATCGCCAGGTGCATGTTCGGCCCCTACGACGTGCCCAACGGGCAGATCGACTTCTATGCGGTAGTATCAAACAAGCCGAAGTCCGGCGGCTTTCGCGCCCCAGGCTCGACGCAGGCAACCTTCGCACAAGAGATGGTGATCGACGAGATCTGCGCGAGGACCGGCATGGAGCCGATGGAGTTCCGATTGAAAAACGCGGCCAAAGCGGGCACAAGGAGTCTGCCCGGCCCGGTGTTCGGCAAGATCGGCTTTGTAGAAACCATGGAGGCAGCTTTGGCGCACGAGCACTATCGGGCGCCGCTAGGCGGCCCGAACCGGGGACGTGGCGTGGCCGTGGGCCACTGGCCGAACCACGGGGGAGCGTCGAGTTGCAACCTAAGCGTGAACGGAGACGGGACGGTCTCCCTGGCAACTGGTTCTGTCGACCTGTCCGGTACCCGGCTGACATTAGCCATGGAAGTTGCCGAGACCTTGGGCATCGACCTGAATGATGTACACTGCGATGTGGCCGACACCAGCTCGGTTGGCTACACCTACCTCGCCGGCGGTAGCCGCACCGTGTTCGCCACCGGCATCGCGGCGATACAGGCTGCCCAGGAGGCGATTTGCCGGATGAAGGCCCGGGCGGCCCTTGTTTGGCAGGTCGCCGCCGAGACGGTAACCTATGCCGACGGCGTGTTCACGAGCGCCGACCCTGCCTCAGGAGCGATCAAGCGACTCACCTTCAAAGAGGTAGCCGCCAAGCTGGCCACGACCGGCGGGCCTATCTCCGTTTCGTCGACCGTCATTCCCCAGGGTGTAGGCCCGACCGTGGGGGCGCATATCGTCGACGTCGAGTGGACCCGGAGACGGGCAAGGTTCAGATTCTGCGCTACACGGCGATTCAGGATGCCGGCAAGGCCATCCATCCGAGCCTGGTGGAGAGCCAGATGCACGGCGGCGTAGCGCAGGGGGTCGGCTTCGCGTTGTGGGAAGGATACCAGTACGACGAGCGGGGCAGACTGCTGAACACGACCTTGCTCGACTGTAAGATGCCCACCGCCTACGACCTACCGCTGATCGAGACCGTGATGGTCGAAGTGCCAAATCCCGGACATCCTTTCGGCGTGCGCGGCGTGGGTGAGATACCCTTCGTGGTTCCGCCTGCTGCCCTGGCCCTGGCCATCCACCGGGCCACCGGCGTGCGGCTGCGAGAGCTACCGATGACGCCAGCCCGGATTCTGCAGGGGATGGGGGCTATCTCTTGATGATACCGGGCCGCTATTGTCGGGTCTGGTGTTGCCGCCCAGCATCTGCTGGCCGCAAGCTTGTCCTGCAGGCCGGTGGCGCGATCTACGGCAGCCACAGCTCCCGTCATCCTGCCTCGATGTCGCAGAGGACCGGCTCACTAATCAGAGGAGGACGTGAAGATGCTTGACCTCTATCGAGAGATCGCCCGCCGGCGCGCTGCGGGCGAAACCGTCGCCCTGGCCACGGTGATCAAAGTTAGGGGATCAACCCCACGGGAGCCCGGGGCGAAAATGGTGGTCACAGCCGACGGGCGCATCTTCGGCACCATCGGCGGCGGCTGCGGCGAAGGCGAGGTCCGGCAGGCCGCCCTCGAGGTTATAAGTTCCCGCCAGCCGCGAATGGTGCACGTGGATCTTACCGCCGACACCGAATCGGTTACCGGCGCCATCTGCGGTGGCACCATGGAAGTCCTCGTCGAGCCCGTCGCCTAGCCCTACCGGTAGTGCCGGTTGAACTCTGAGGCATACCCCGTGCCGACACAGCCGGCGTTCTGCCGCAGCCATTCGCTCAGACGGGTAGGCGCGGTCGGCGTCCCCCCGGAAACCAGGAGGTTTGCCATCAATCCCCTGGCCTCATCGTCGGTCAATACCACGTCTCTGACGACATAGCCAATCAGTTTGGCAAAGGCGAGGGCGGGACCAGGCCAAAGGTGGATGATCTGCGGCCGTCTGCCAACCGCGGCGGCGATAAGTCTAACCAACTCATCGAAGGTGAACACCTCCGGCCCTACGGCATCGAAGACGAGGTTCTCCTTGGTCCGGGCAGCTTCGATGGCCAGGTCGGCAAGGTCTTCCACGTGAACCGGCTGGAGCCGGTACTGGCCAGATCTGGGCAGGACGAACAGAGGAAACCGGCGGAGAAGCCAGGCGATGTTGTTGATGAGAATGCTCTCCAAGCCGAAGATAAGGGCCGGGCGGATGATGGCGTAGGAGAGGCCAGATTCCTCGATAGCCTGCTCCACTTGCCCTTTGCCGCGGAAGTAGGGGAGGGTCGAAGTGGCCCGGGCGTTGGTGATACTGACGTGCACGATTCGGCCAACTCCCGCCCTGTCGGCTGCCCTAATCAGGGTCTTCGTGTTGTCCACCGCACCCTCGTGGGTAACACGGCCATGGGCGAAGCGGATCCAGTAAGTGTTGAACAGGACGCTGGCCCCGCGCAGCCTCTCAGCCAGATCGTCGGGCCGGTCGAAGTGGAAGGGAGCGACGGTCACCCTGTCGCCAAAAGGATTGGGGCGGTCCGGATGGCCGGTAAGGTTCAACACCCTGCCTCCCGCTGCCAGAAGCCGGCTGGTGATGTATTTGCCGGTAAAGCCAAAGGCGCCGGTAACCACGCTCAGCTCCGAACTACTCACGTTCGCACCTCCCCGACCTTCAAGGTCGCTCCCGCATGTTTTGTATCGTACGCAACGTTCGATATGTTCTAAACGTAGTATACAGCATTCGGGGTGCAAGTGCAATGGTGTGATGCCGACTCCGGCAGGCCCGATCATGTCACCAGACCGACTCGGTCTCAGAGACCGAGTCGGTCTGAACGAGATCGATCGGCCGGATTTGGTAGAATCTGGCGAGTTCAACTTGGCCCCGAGATTATCCGGCTGCCTGGCGTTTCACCACGGCAGAACGAACACGAAGCGGTCCTCTTTGCCAGCTTCGCTTTGCACCCGGATGTTGCCTCCGTGGGCGTCGATGATTCCTTTGGCGAGGAATAGGCCAATGCCCAAGCTCTTGGTACGCCTTTCCCGGTGAAAAGGGGAAAACGGCTCGAACACCAGAGGGAGTAACTCCGGAGGGATGCCGGGGCCCTGATAGGCAACGGTCACCCTAACGCCGCTGTCTTCAGGTGCGAGCGTGACAGTTGCCTGGCGTCCATCGGCGGAGGACCTGACAGCGTGCTCGATCAGGTGCCCGAGCGCTTGCGCCAGCCGGTTCGGGTCCCAGTTGCCGGCGAGCGGCCGTCTCTCGGCCTTGAGGACGGGGACGGGGTGCCCGCCTGTTGGTGGGATCCGCTCTATCGCCTTTTGGGCTAGAGCCACAATATCGGTGGGTTCCCTCTCCATCTCGAGCTTCCCCATTTCGATGAGCGACAGGTCTGCCAGATCGTCCACCATCTGGTTCAAGCGTCTGGCCTCTCTGGAGATCACCTGGATATGCCGGGGATCACAGGGCTTCCCCTGAGCCAGGGCTCGCTCTACGAGCTGGGAGAAGCCCAGGAGGGAGGTTAGAGGCCCGCGGAAGTCGTGGACCGTCGTGGCAATGAGCTGATTCCGACGCTGCTCCACCTCCGCCAGCCGCTCCTCGCAGCTTCGCCGCGCCTTGGTCCCTGAAGGCTTCCGGGCGCGCTTTCCGGCCGAATCCTCAGGGAGTTTCCCGCTCCCGAATGGGAGCGATCTGTCTTCCTGATTCTCATTCATTGGCAGGCCTCCCCCCAGACCACCAGCAACCGCCGTGCCAGCGTGAGGGGCGGGCGAAAAGGGGAGTGCGACTCGCCTTTCCGCGTTGCATGCGAGCCATAGCCGCGTGAGGCTTAAGTTTGACTTCCCGTCGACTTCAAGGTATCCTAATAGGGGAACAACACATCGTGATGAGGAGAGCATCCTGAGGATTCTGGTCACCAACGACGATGGCGTATACGGTGACGGTTTGTGGCAGCTGGTGGGCGAGCTCGGCAAGGCCGCCGAAATCGTCGTTGTCGCTCCTGATAGAGAACAAAGCGGCGTCGGCACGGCAGTTACTCTCCATCGTCCCCTACGAGTACGCGAACTCAAGCTCTGGCCCTCGGCGCTCTGCTACGCCACCGATGGTACCCCTGCCGATTGCGTCATTCTCGGTCTGGGTGGCCTATGCGAAGCGAAGGTCGACATGATCTTCTCCGGCATCAACGAGGGCGCCAACCTGGGTAACGACATCTTGATCTCCGGCACGGTCGGCGCCGCTCTTCAAGGTTACTTCTACGGCATCCCCTCGGTTGCCATTTCCGTGGGATCTTTGGAGAAGCCAAGCTTTGCCGTCGCCTCGGCGCTGGCCGCGGCGCTGGTAGAACGATACAAGCAAGGGCAATTGGCCGGCGGCCTCCTTCTCAACGTCAACGTGCCCAGCTTGCCATTCAAGGACATTCAGGGTATCGAGGTTACCTACCTTGCCGGGCGCAGCTACGTGGATGTGGTAAAAGAGGAAAAAGACCAGCGGGGACGATCCCTCCACTGGATAACCCGCGGGACCCCGGAATGGGCGGCCGAACAGGGCACGGATATCTGGGCTATGCGGCAAAACAAGATTTCCATCACTCCCCTGCAAAGCAACCTGGCGGCTGGCGATAGGATAGGCGAGCTTCGCGACCTCTGTCCAGATCTCCTGGCCAACCTAAGGACTACCGGTTGCTAGACCCTGGGGGTTTTCGTCAGAGAGCTTCCAAACTTTGTTGCCTGCGTTGCCTTTTTTCCTATTTACTTTTCCTCCTGAGCGTGATAAACTTGCCCACCGTTGGGGTTGCTCGATAATGCCACTCGTTATGAAGAAAGAAGGCATACTCCGGAACGTCTTGACAGGTTAGGGCAGGTTTGGTACTATTGGGCCGGCTTCAGGATGATTCCTTGCCCGGCTTGCGCAGACGCCAGGAGCCCCGACGGATTTCACCCATAGATTTCGGAATTCACTGGCCGGGCACCAGAAGCGCCCGGCACTGTTTTGACTTCTGGGCGGCGAGTCGCTCAGGCTCTTGAGCGTCGTCGTCATGGCGAAAGGAGCTGTCCTTGGAACTCCGGCAGTACGTGAATATCCTCAAGAACTGGCTATGGCTGATTATTCTTAGCGTGGTGCTCTGCGGTTCGGTTAGCTACGTGGTGAGCCAGAGGCTGCCCAAGATTTATGAGGCATCCACCACCCTGATCGTGGGCACGGTGACCACCAGCGCCAATCCAGACTACTCCACCATTCTCGCCAGCCAGATGCTGGCCAAGACCTACGGCAAACTGCTGACTTCGCGCCCCATTCTGGATGGCGCTATAGAGAGCCTCCATCTCCCGAACCCACCCAGTGCCGACACGGTGGAGAAGATGGTCACCGTGGAGAACGTGCGCGACACTCAGTTGATGGTTCTTCGCGTCCGGGGCCAGGACCCCGAGCTGATTACCCGCCTTGCCGACAGCATTGCCGCCGAGCTGATCCAGCAGAGCCCGGCTGCGCCGAAAGGGGCGCTCGGCTCCGTCATGACTTTCGTGCAAAAACAGATGGCCGACCTCGAATCCGAGACGTCGTCACTCCAAACGCAGATCAAACAGATCAAGGACAAGCAGGCCGCCGATCCATCGGGACCGTCTGCCACGGCCACGGCCGGTGAGCTACAGTCGCTGGAGAGCAAGCTTCGCTCGGCGCAGGACCGGTACAATACGCTTCTCCCCGTTCGGGCGGGCATGAACAGCAACTACGTCAGCGTGATCGAAAAGGCCGAAAAGCCTTCGTTCCCCGTCAGCCCGAAGGTTACACAGAATGTTCTCCTCGCCGCTATTCTCGGAGTGCTTCTGGCGATAGGCGTTGCCTTCCTTATCGAGTACATGGACGATACCGCCAAGTCGCCAGACCTGATCAGCCAGACCATGGACGTGCCCACGCTGGGTCTGGTGAGCCGGATTCCCCACCAAGAATACGCACAGGGTCTCATAACTCTGCGGGCGCCCAAATCGCCGGCGACGGAGGGCTTCCGGGCCCTACGCACCAGCATTCAATTTTCCAGCCCCGACAAGCCCCTTAAATCGCTATTAATCACCAGCGCCGACCCCGGAGACGGCAAGACGACCACGATGGGGAATTTGGCTGTCAGCATGGCTCAGGCAGGCCTGAAAGTGATTGCCATCGACACCGACTTGCGACGGCCGGCCCTCCACAAGCTATATGGCCTGTCAAACACGGTTGGGTTGACCAGCCTCTTGTCCGGGCAGGTCACCGAGGTGGCCGATGTGATCAAGCCAACGGAAGAGCCGAACCTGCGTGTCGTGACGAGCGGTCCGCCCCCGCCTAATCCTTCGGAGCTGTTGGGTTCCCAGCGGCTGCAGGGCATTGTCAGTCGCCTGCAGAATGAGGCCGATCTGCTCATCTTCGATAGCCCGCCAGCCCTAGTCGTCACCGATTCCGTTCTTATGTCGACCAAAGTGGACGGAGTCGTGGTAGTGGTGGACAGCGGACGCACGCGAATGGGATCTCTCAAACAGGCAATCGATAGCGTGCGCAACGTGGGAGGAACGGTTATCGGCGTGATTATGAACAAGATCGGGCCAGAAGATGGGCGCTACTACTATTACCACTACTACCGCTATTACCACTACTCATCTGAAGGCAGCTCGGGAACCGGGACCAACGGCCACTCCCGCTGGTTTGGCAGGCTGTTCAACGGGAAGTCCAAGCATAGGGTTGAGAAAACCGAGACCACCGCCCGAGCGGAGTAGGAGCACAACAAATCCACAGGGGGTTGTATTGGAGAGCATGAAGGAGCGGCTTGCGGATTCAGGCAACGAAGTCAAGTATCAGCGCCAGTGGTACGTCCTGAAGACGAAGCCTCATGTCGAACGACAGGTATCCCATATCCTCGAGGCGCGCGGACTCGCCGCCTACCTTCCCTTGCTCAACCGGCGGCATATTCCCGAGCCGCTGTTTCCTGGCTACCTGTTCTTGAAGATCGATTGCAATACGGACGAGTACCTGCGCAGCCGGTCTGCTCCCGGCGTTAGTTACTTCTTGAGCGCCGCCGGCGCTCCCATACCGGTTATGGATGGACTGGTCGACGAGATCAAACGCCGAACGGACAAGGAGAACAACCTTGGCCCGGCCGCTCGCTTTTCTCCCGGCGACCGGGTTCTGGTTACCGCCGGTCCTTTTCGCGGTGTGGAAGCCATCTTCGACCGGGCTCTGTCCTCTCAGGGACGTTGCCTCATTCTCCTGCGGATTCTGGGCCATCTGGCCAACGTTCAGGTCGACGCCGAGCACGTAGCCAAGATCACCCCGCTAGCGCCGCGGGTTAGGGAAGACAAAGCTCGTCCTGTTTGACATCCACGGCCAAAAGCGCTATTATTTGCCCCCGGAAAAGGCAGGGAGGCGTTAATGCAGATCAGGGATTACTGGCTGGTTATTGCCAAGCGCTGGTGGATCTTCCTCTTGGTCGCCGCGGTGGCGGGCGCCAGCGCCTACGGATACAGCAAGCTACAGCAACCGATGTTCCGGTCTTCCGCGAAACTTTATGTCACCCCCGCTCGTCCTGACTATGGAGTGACTCTGGTCATCTCCAACCTTATCAGGCAGTACGGCTTTCAGCTCAAGAGTGACAGGTTCGTCAACAAGATCATCGAACAACTCCATCTCGACCTGGCGCCCGGCGTCTTGCGGGGGCGAATCGCCGTGGCGTCCACCGCCGACAATTTCGCCATACAAGTCGACGTGGACGACCCCAACCCGGGCAATGCCCAGCGGATCGCCAAGGCCCTGGCGCAGGAGTTCGTCGACTGGCATCAGGTGCGCATGGCAGCGGTGGACGCGCGCGATAAGATTGACGTAGAAGTTCTGGATGACCCTGAGCCGGCCTTCCTGAGCAAGCCCAAGACTAGAGTAAACGTCACGGCCGCCCTTGTTCTCGGCCTCTTACTGGCAGGCATCATTGCCTTCGTCCTGGAGTACTTGGACGACACGATAAAAAGCGCTGAAGATGTGGAGAGGTATGTAGCCCTTCCGGCCATCGGCAGTATTCCCACCATCACAATGGCCGAGTCCCGGCGGGCGAGGTGAGGAAGGACACAGCATGTCAAAGAACGGAATGAACGGGCGAGACAGACTTATTACCTTCTCGAATCCGCGGTCGCCCATCGCCGAAGCCTACCGGCAACTGCGGACCAATATCCAGTTTTCCAGTTTGGACAAGCCCTTGAGCTCGCTGCTGGTTACCAGCACGAGCCCGGAGGAAGGGAAGAGCACAACCCTCGCCAATCTAGCGGTCGTCATGGCCCAGACTGGCAGCAAGATAATCCTGGCCGACTGCGATTTGCGCCGGCCATCCATTCACTCTATTTTTGGCCTGGGAAATTCGGCTGGTCTGACCTCTCTCGTTCTTGATTCCACTAGCCGCCAACTGCCCCTTCAGGAGAGCGGCGTCGACAACCTTTTCGTCCTGCCGAGCGGCCCGCTGCCGCCGAATCCCTCCGAGCTTCTCGGATCGAGACGCATGGGCGAGGTGATCGACCTGCTGAAATCCGAAGCGGACCTCGTGTTGTTTGACTCGCCGCCCGTGATCGCCGTGACGGACGCCGCGATCCTCGCCACACGGGTGGACGGGGTTCTCCTCGTGGTCAACGCAGGCAGGACCAAACGGGAACTGGCCAACAAGGCTAAAGCGCTGTTGGAGAAGGTAAACGCCAATATCCTTGGCGTCGTCCTAAACAACGTTAAGTTCGATTCGAGCCTCCACCACTACTACGCCGACCAGGGGATCGCCAAGAAGTGAAGGAGCGCTACGGTTTCCTGAGAAACGAAGCTCTCGCTCTTGCCGTCTTGTCACCACTGCTGGTGATCTCTGCCCTTGTCGGGCTCGAGGCCGGCCGGTCCGCCGCCGCTGGCGGTCTGAGCCAATCCCCCATTTCGCCCGTGCCGACTGCCGCACCGCCGGGCGCCGGTGGCTCCTTCCCCCAGGACTATCTCTGGTTCATCGTTCTCATCGTGATGCTCATCATCCTCTTGGCCGGCACTCTCCTATGGCGGCGCCGGGGGACGGGTTGAGTCCCAGCAGATAACCGCGAGCAAGACAACTCCGCGGGTGTGGCATAGCGTAGGGGCGAACGGCCGTTCGCCCCTACGCATATATGAGCCACGCGATCTTCTTGTCGAGCTGGGTTGCTTTCAACGAGCCGTCTCGCCCCGTGACTTCAAGGGATCGACTACAACGATTCGCACAGCGATCGTAGGGGCGAACGGCCGTTCGCCCCTACGCGTTGGCGGCGCGGCCCGTGCCTCACCACAAGAAATAAGCTTGCTCGCTTAGTGTCGGTGCGAACTACTACAGACGTAGGCAGAAGAAATTAGATAGGGGAGAGGTTAAGCCTCTCCCTTTGTCGTCGATTTCAGGCAATTGCTTTTCAGAAGGATCCTACCAACCGCTCGCGTATCCTCTAAGCACCACCGGCAGGTAGACGCTGTAGGGAGGCGTCGTAGCCGTCGGCGTCGGGCTTGCAGTAGCGGTTGCCGTCGGGCTTGCAGTAGCGGTCGCCGTCTCGGTGGTCGTGGCGGTCGCCGTAGCGGTCGCCGTGTCCACCGCCGTAGCCGTCGGCGTCGGGCTTGCCGTGGCGGTTGCCGTCTGAGTCGCCGTCGCCGTAGCAGTAGCGGTTGATGTCGGCGTCGGCGTCGGACTCGGCGTGGCCGTCGGGGAAGACGTAGCTGTCGGCGTTGGCGTTGCCGTGGCAGCTCCGGCAACCGCTATGGTAGCCCAGGGGCTGGTGAGAGTGCCCGTTCCATCGTTGATGACCGCAGTATTGGTGATGACCGACCCCGCGGTGACGCCCAAGTTCAGGGTCACCCTGAACGTAACTGTCACCGACTGGCTCGCCGAGATGGTGCCGCTCCAGCGGATCTGCCCCGTCCCCTGGTGGAAGGTAGCGGCTGGGGAGGGGGAGACAGAGCCGGACACGTAGGTCACCTCGCTGGGCAGGCTATCGGTCAACACGGCGGAAGCGTCGGCGTCGCCGCTATTGGCCATGATCACAGTGTAGGTCACCGTATCGCTCGCCTGCAGGTTGCTGCTCGGGCTGGCCGCCTTGGTCGAGGTGCCCAGGTCCGGGGCAGTGCCGGCCGTCCCGGCGCTGCCGCCGGTGATGGTCCACTGGCTAAAGTGGTCGGTATAGATAGTCAGCGTATTTGCCGTCTTGTCCTGAACCACGTTCGTCATGTTCCGCCAGCTACCGGTGGCGCTGTCCCAATAGCTGCCCATGACCTGATCCTCGGTGATGCCCAGAGCCGCCAACTGCTCCTCAGTATATTGCAGCACTACAGAGACGTTTTGGCGGAACCTGCTGATCGCCGCATTGTTACTGTCCAAGGCCGACAGGTCATAGGCCAGGCCGATAGGACGCGCCGACCCATCCATTGCTACGTTGCCCTTCGGCACCGCGTTCACGGTGACCGTGCCAGACACGGCCAGAGAGCCGGCTGGGATGATGATCTGGGTGCCGTCGCCCAAAGTGATCTGCCTCATGGCCGATGCGTCGAAGCTCGTCGACGACGAATTGGGCATCGAGGTGCCGCCACCCGCCAGCACCAGATCCTGCTGCGTGGCGCCGCTGCCGACAGGGACGCTGTACACCTGGCTCTGGTACAGCGTAGAGCTGTATTCGCGCACTGCTTGTATGTGCCAAGTGTCGTCGCCGGTTACGGGCATCGAGTAGGTGCCATCGGACCGGATCTCGGTGTAAGCGCGAGCGCCGCCGTCGGAGAAGGCTCTTACCAGGCCGTCTGAAACCGCCGTGCCGGACAAAGTCACCGTGCCATAGATCGACGCCCCGGGCTGCCGGAACTGTAGATCCCGCCGAACCACCGGGGTTCCGCTGCTGACCGTGGCGGTGACTGGCGCCGGCGGCAGATAGCCGGCATCGGGCGGCATGAAAGTGTTGACTTCGTAGGTTCCGTTGGGAACGGTTATGGTATAGACGCCGCTGGGATTGGTCTCACCGCCGTATGGTGGGCGCGGGTTTCCTGACGCATCCCGCTGCATGGCCCCCACCCAGGCGCCGCCGACCGGATCGCCATTGGGCTTGCTGACAACACCCCAGATCTTCGAGCTAGCCGAGGTCACCGTGAAATTGAAGGTTGTCGTCAGGTTCTCGGTAGCGATTATCCGATTGTCGCGCGGCATCTCCAAGACATAGCCGGTGGAGGGGTCGACCCAGGCGTTCACGAACCATTCGCCCGGTGCCACTCTCATGGAATAGCGGCCGGTCTCCGCATCCACCTGGGTGAAGGAGTGCCCCTGCGGTCCCCCGGCGAACACGTTGGCTTGCAGGCCCGAGCCGGCGGCGCCGACCAAGCTTCCCGCAATCCAGGCCCTGGCCTGGGTTGCCGTCAGAACGATCGACGTGCTGCTGGTGACCACCACCCCTGTTATTCGGGAGATGCTGTATTCTGAACCGGGAGGCATTCCGCCCTCGACGCTGTAGGTGCCGGAAGGTAGACGTATGGTGAAGGTGCCGCCGTTGATCGGTGCGCCATAGCCTCGGAAGTTCGGCCCTTCGCCGACGTTAGCATTGGCGAAGCCGTAGATATCATTCAGCGGTTCACCATCGGCATCGACCACGGATCCGGTCAGCTCGCCATCGGCCGAGGAGACGACGATATTCACGTCAGAGACAGTGGTGTTCTCGCCGACGTCTACCCGGGTCGGCGGACCGCTTTGGACGTAGCGAGAGTCGGGGCTTGGCATGGCGCTGACTTCCCATGTACCCGACACCACGTAGAGGCTAAACACGCCATCGGTGATGGTGGTGGTGTGCGACCAATCGCCCGGGCCACCACCGGGACCGCCAATTCCTTTTCGGAGCCAGGCGCCTATCTCGACATCGGCAAGACCCCTGCCACTGGCGTCCTTTACGTAGCCGGTGATCAGGGAATTCCGGCCCTGCAGCGTAAGCGTGCCAAGCTGCTTTGTCTCATCTTCGCCAAGAACGATAGGATCGAGGCGGGGACTGGACAGCGAGGTATCTGGCAGCCAGACGTCGAACATATAAGTTCCAGGGGGCAGGGAGACCCGGAAACTACCGTCCTGTTCCACCGGTCCACCGTTGCCGAACCCAGACACACTGTGGAAACCCACGCCCGCCTGAGTTGGGGGATTGCCATCGGGCTTCAGCAGGCGCCCCATGATTAGCGAGCCAGCGTTGGTAACGGTGAAGTTCACCGTCTTAGTAATCGGATCTGAATTGTCGGCGAATTCGACCCTCACAGGCGGCCTGCCGTAGGTCCAGTCGGGGATTTGCTCGGGCCTGGCCGGGCCGACCGATACCATCCAGCCACCGGGGCTGACGTCGATGGTGTATCTGCCCTGGTCGTCTACTGTGCCGTTGGCCCAGCCGGCGCCGCCCTCCTTGTTGGCAAACACCATGGCGTCGGTTACCGGTTGGCCGTTGCTGCGCGCCACCGTTCCGGCTACGTGCTTGGAGGCCTTGGTGAATATTATGGTTTCGCTAATGGCCTGGCCGGCGGTGATGGTGATCAGCTTGGAAGCCGGAGGCACCAGGCCGGTGGCTTCCCAGGGCGTATGAGCCGAAAGCACGTAAACGCCATCATTCAGGCCGCCAAAGGAGAACTCGCCAGCTTCATTGGAGCCGCTGAAGTTGGCCACCGCCGGATTGTCTTTCAACCTAACGTCCACGCCCGCCCGCGGCACGGGGACGAGAATACCGCCTGCGTCTCTCACCGTGAGGCCGGTCAAACTGGGCGAAGTGAGAGTGACCGTGTAGTAATGGGTCTCATTGGCCGCCACGTTCACGGTCTTGGGCAGCGACCGGGAATACCTGCTCATGGGCGGCGCGTCGGCCTCGATGAGGTAGTCTCCGGGATCGATCCCACCGAAGCTGAAGCTGCCGGACTCATTGGTGTTGCTGTGCGACTGCACGTACCAATTGGAGTCGTGCAGCATGACATGGGTCATGCTGATCGGCGTACGGCCGTCCGGGGACAGCACCGTGCCGGTGATACTGGCGCCGGTGAGAGGAAGGGTGAACGGTTGAGTAACGTTTACGGCCACGCCGTTCGTGACGGTTACCGGCACCGATCTCGACTGCGAGTAGGGTGAGTCTCCGCCAAAGGGAGGCATGGCCTCGATGATGTAGAGACCGTCGTCGACAGAGCCGAAGCGGAACCTACCGTTCTGGTCGGTCCCCGACCAGTTGGCGAACCGGTAGTCCTTGGAGTGCAGACTAACCCCCGCCCAGGCCACGGGCGTCGTCTGGTCGGGCGCCGTCACCGTGCCCGTGAGGAAAGGCAAGGTTACCGTGAGCACGACATTAGTTATTGGCGTGCCCCTATATATGACCTCTAGCTCGCGGGAATCGCCGTAATCCGAGCCGGGTCCCGGTCTTGCTCGCAAAAGATAGGTGTTGGTAACCAGGCTCCCGAACCTGAACGTTCCGTCGTTGCCGGCGAAAGCGAACCTCTGCGTGGTATGGTCACGCGTGTACAAGTCGATGTTGGCGTTAGCCACCGCCTGCCCTTGCGGATCGTGCACCACGCCGGCGAGGTCGGCGGTGGTGAGAGTGAGAGTGATGCGGGCCGTGCCGGTGTACATCAAGAGGTAGTCGGCCGATTCGCCGTAGGGCGAGCCACTGGGAGGCCAGGCAGTTAGAACATATGAGCTGCCGGTGATGAGGCCAGCGAAAGCAAACTGGCCCGTCGCATCGGTGCTCCGCGAATCCTGGGGTGGCCCCCACTGGCCTGTTTTCAGGTCGACCCGAGATCCCTGCACAGGATTGCCCAGCGGGTCGACTACGGCGCCTGTTAGGTTGGGGGTCCGCAATTGCAGGATAATGGGCGTAGCTTGATTGCCAAAGAAGGGAACCTGCGCCGGTTCCGAATCGAAGTAAGAGCTGCTCGGGTCCGCCCTGGCTATCAGCTTGTACATTCCATTAGACAATCCGCCAAACTTGAACACGCCCGCGCTGTCCGTCGATACGCCTCCCAGAGATGTGCCCTGCGGATTGTTACCGTCCGTAAGGTAGAGATCGACCCAGTTGTTTGCCTGCGGCGTCGCGTCGGGCTTCGTCACCGTGCCCGAAATAGATATCGTGGTCAGGGTCAGGGTGCCAATGCTGAAAGTCATGCCCTGCGTGTATTGGAACTCCATCGGCAGGGAATTGGCAAGCATCTCGAAGCCGGGCCTACTAGGAAGTTTGGCAACGGCGCGATATGAACCGTTATCGATGCGCGGAATTCGGAAAACTCCGCTGCCATTGGTCAGATAATTGTCATAGTATTGCCAGCTAGGTTTGTCCGGGTCGCCGGCATTCACGTAGAGGCTGACATTGGTGCCGGTGACGATGCCCCCGGGAGGAGCGGGCATGACCACGGTGCCGGTGATCGCCGGCGCGCGCAAAGAAAAGTTTACCTGCTGGGGGGTCCCTGCGGAATAGGTGACCGTGACTACCCGGGAATCGGCCGCGATTGACCCGAAGCCGTACATTGGCGCCCGGGCCTTCATCTGGTAAGTCCCGTTGGGCACGCCGTTCAAGGTCAGGCTATAGGAGCCAGTGCCGTTGAGACTGGTATACGTGGCCTGGTCAATGCTGTAGTTGCTGTTAAACAGGCTGACGCGAGAGTTGCCGACCGGCGCTCCGGAGCCCGTAGTCACAGCGCCGGTGAAGTCCGGCCCAGCGTCTGGGGTAATCGCTTGGCCTGACGCCGCCGCCGGCCCGCCAAAGGGCAGCAATAATATGAACAGCGTGATCGCGATGACGGAACCAAGACCAACCGCTAATGGCTTCCAGTGGCTCTTCACAGCACAACCTCCCCAAACGTCCGTTTTCTAGACAGATGACAATGATACCATCGCCGCCCAGGCAAGAGGCGCCTGGCTCGTAGCGAAGGTATACTACCACTTGACAAGCATGAAATCAAGGGGTTAGGTGAGCTTTTTTTGAAAAATACATGAAATCTGGTACCAGGCGGCGAAATTAGTACTATTTGATGGCGGCGCCAAAAGTGCTAGAATCGCCTGTATGGAGGCAACCTTTGCCAAAAGAAAACGGGACACCAAGGCGGACCCGGCGCACCGCCTGGCGCTGGAATTTTTCCTTCTCTTGAAGACGTTTTTCGGTCCGGTCCGCCTCCTATTAGTCGTGGCCTTGTTCGCCGTGGTGGCACAGGAGCTCATCATTTCGAGGTACACGGTGGACGACGCCTTCATCTCGTTTCGTTACGCCCGTAATCTGGTCGAAGGGAACGGCCTGGTCTTCAATTCGGGCGAGCGAGTGGAGGGATACACTAACTTCCTCTGGACCATGACGCTGGCGGGCGCGCTGCTGGTGAAGCTGGATCCCGAGGTGATCGCCAAAGGGCTTGGCATTCTGGCGAGCCTTGGCACCATCTATCTGGTATACCGTTTGTCGCTGCGCACAAGATCGCAGGGGTCGCCTTGGCTGTTCTCGATCGTAGCCCTCGCGCTGCTGGCCGCCAACGGCGCCTTCGCCACCTCTGCCATCACGGGGCTGGAGACCAGCCTATTCAGCTTCCTCATCCTCGCCGGCGCCTGTGCTGCCATCCGTGCCAGTCGCATGACAGCCGACGATCTATCGGCCGGGCGACGATCGACTAGCGACGACGAGAGGGTACCCCTCCCCATCGTTGGCGACCGCTGGCAACACCTCACTCCCCTCATCTTCGCCCTCGCAGCCTTGACTCGTCCGGAAGGAGTGGCGGCCTTCGCCACGACCCTTGTTTTCAAAGCCCTTTCCCGCAACTTTCATCGCGATGATTTCAAGCAATGCGCTTGCTGGCTGGCCGTATTTGCCGCCATCTACTTGCCCTACTTCGCCTGGCGTCTCTGGTACTACGACGAACTCCTGCCAAACACGTTTTACGCCAAGACCGGCGCCGGCCTGGCCCAGTTCTATGTTGGTCTCCTGGACGTGGGGGATTTCAGCGAAGCCTACGTCGGCATCGTCTTTCTTCTGGCCCTGGTCGTGCTGGCCCGTCGCAAGGCTCCCTTCTGGCTGACCTACGTTACGGCATTAGCGCTAACCTTCGTCCTTCTCGACATCTACGAAGGCGGCGACTGGATCCCCTTCTTCCGCTTTCTCGTTCCCGCGTTGCCCTTCTACTACCTCGTGATTCAGGAGGCGGCGCGGCTTCTCCACAAGAGCGCTACCTCTCGCCTTCCCCGGCCGGCGGCGAACCTGGGCCTCGGCTTGGCTTGCCTGGCGCTGGTGGTCCTTGCAGTCCGCCCCTCGTTCGAGATGTATGAGTATTTGACGAGAGCTGAGGGTGGACAGGAGACGGCTCATGCGACGCTGGGCCGGTGGCTGAAGGACAAGACGACGGAGCCAGTCGCCCTTATGGACATCGGCCGCATCGGCTATTTCTCTCGTCTGCCGGTAATAGACACTAGTGGCCTCACCGACCGAACCATCGCCCATTCCACAGGGGGCATGATCGACAAGGAGTTCGACCTGGCCTACGTCCTCGGTCGCCAGCCACGGTACTTCGTTCTTGCCAGCACGACCGATTATCTCGGGTCCGGAACGGAACCGACCGATTTCCCCATCGAGAAGAGGATCTTCGAGGATCAGAGGTTTCACGAGCGCTACGCCTACCGGTTCACGTTGGATTGGGGGACGGTAGTCGACGGCAAAGGATACTATCTGATGGTCTACGAGCGGATATGAAGAAGCTAGTCGCTGCCGACGCAACAAGCCTAGCTGTCTGGCTGGCCAGCCTGGCGATCCTCGGTGTAAGCGCGATTCCCATCACGCAGCCCGGTTATATGGATGCTTACTACTACCAGCACGTGGCGACAAACCTGGCGACTGGCCGGGGATTGGTGGAGGACTACGTCTGGAACTACCTTCCTCCGCCGGAGACACTGACTCATCCTAGCAATCTTTATTGGATGCCGCTGACGTCTCTGGCCCTGGCTCCCTTCTTCCAGTTGTTGGGGGACTCGTTCCGCGTCGCCCAGATGCCCTTTATTCTGTTTGCCTCTCTGTTTGTCCTCTTCACCTTCCGTCTGGCGATCTGGCTGACAGGGAATCGTCGACACGCCCTGGCGGCCTCCGCCCTGACTCTATTCAGCGGGTTCTACTTCGCCTACTGGACCTCGCCTGATAGCTTCGCCCTCTTTGGCCTGGCGGCCAATATCGCGCTGGTCGCAGGATTCAAGGCGGCGGGCATGTCACGCAAGTCGATTGGTCTCGCCGCGGGCGCGGGAGCTCTCGCCGCCTTGAGCCATATGGCAAGGGCAGATGGCGCGCTTGTCCTGGGGGCGATATTGTCAGCGATCGCCTTCCAGGCCTGGCGGGGAAGCGAAGCGGCAGGTGTGCGCCCTCGGCGTGAGAGAGTGATCGGCGGGGCGTTGGCCATCGGCGCGTGCCTCGCCGCCTACATCATAGTGATGTCTCCCTGGTTCATGCGGAGCTGGCAGCTAGTCGGCAGTTTTCTCCCCGCGGCCGGACTGAAAACGCTGTTTTTGAGGGAGTACAACGACTTCTTCACTTTCGGCAGGGACTTGACTTGGCAATCATATGCGTCATGGGGACTCTTGCCAGCATTGAGATCCAAGGTCGAGGCCCTCGGGACCAACATCATGGTCCTTTTCGGCATGGAGTACCATCTGGTTCCCTTCGCCCTTCTAGGGCTGTGGCATTTTCGCCGAAAAGCGGCGCTCGTGCCGTTTTTCATCTATGCCGCTATGCTCTATTTTACGATGTCGTTGCTGTTCACTTTTCCGAGCGGGAGGGGCAGCATGCTGCATTCGAGCGTGGTCTTTCTGCCCTGGCTGTCTGTCGCGGTGGTTGCAGGTCTGGACCAGTCGGTAGTCTGGGCAGGGCAGCGCCTTCGCCATTGGAAGGTGGGGCTGGCGCAGCGCAATCTCACCCTGGTGTTGGTCTTATTCGCCATCTTCTTTAGCGGCTTTCTCCTGATTCGGGAGGCAGGGAAAAGAGACGAGCGCTATCGCCACTACGGTGAGATCGCCGCCTGGCTCCGGGAGGCTGCTCCTGATAGCGTGATAATGATCGCTGATCCGCCGGGATATTACTACAGCAGCGGCAAGGGCAGCATCGTAATTCCGAGCGACGAGGTTGACTCCGTTCTCCTCGCCGCTAGGTGCTATGGCGCCTCGTACCTCGTTCTCGAGAAGGTTCATTCCCGGCCTCTCCATTCCATTTACTCGGGCGAGAGGACCGATCCGCAGCTAAGGAAGGTGGCCGAAATCGAAACGACAAAGATCTACAGGATCGGGGAGCAATGACAGGAAAGCGACGAGGGCTACTGGCCTACATCGCCGTGGTGCTCTGGATCACCGGGGTTTTCGCCGGGTACTATGCCGTTCACAAGCCAGTGGGTGCGGAATCGTTTCCCCCCATTGCCGCTGAGTTCGGCAGGCTCCTCCACCCCTGGTCGGCGTCCGCGCTTGCCGATGCCGCTTTGAATCTGGCTGCAGCGCTCTGGATCGGGCTTGTCAGCTTTGGGCTTGGCCGGCTCGCCTTGCGGGCGTTCCGGCTCGGTTTGACCCGGCTCGAAAGCAGGGTTCTGTCCACGTCTCTGGGCCTCGGCATCATCTCTCTCGTGAGCTTCTTTCTCGGTCTAGCCGGATTGCTTTATCCCTGGGTCTTCTACACTTTATTCGCCTTGGCTGGCGTTGCCATGGTGGGAGCCGCGCTGAGGGAGCGCCCTCACCCTAACCCTCTCCGCGCCGGGGTACCCAGCCAGAGGGCTGGGTCAGCACCCGGGCGGGAGAGTGGATCCCCTCCATCTTCCCCCCAGGGGCGAACTCAGCATCCAAACCCTCGCTCTCCACAGGATGAGGGTGGGATGAGGAAACCGTTACCCTCTCCCTTCGGGAAAGGAGAGTCTGGGACGAGTAAACCGTTACCCTCTCCCTTCGGGAAGGGAGAGGGTAGGGTGAGGGTTCCCCTCAGTCCTCACCTCTGGAAGCCCAGTGCCAAAGCCATATGGGGATTCGCCCGGAATGATAAGAGCAGCTTTGCCCTCGCCGTGTTTGTCGCTTTGACGGAAACCCTCGCCCTGCTGGCTGCTCTGGCGCCGCCCTGGGCCTGGGATAGCCTCGTCTATCATCTCACCGGTCCGGGGCTGTATTTGGAGCAACATCGCATAACCAGTGGCCTGGACGGGATGCACTTCTACTTCCCTCCCCTGGTCGAGCTGCTGTTCCTTGCCGGTGCGGCCATGAAGGGGCCGGTGGTGGCCAACCTGATCCATTGGGAGTTTGGTCTCCTTAGCGTGGGTGCGGTGTTCTGCCTTGCCCGACGATTCTCCGGCGTCAAGGTGGCCTGGCTGGCATCCGCCGTTCTCCTTTCGGCGCCCAGCGTGGTCATGTTATCGAGCAAAGCCTACGTCGATCTCGCCCTGTTGCTCTACCTGACCCTCGCCTTTGGCTGCGCAGTGGAGGGCCTTCGCTCCGGCGGGCGGAACTGGCTGCTTCTCGCCGTCGTCTTCGCCGGTTTTGCCGGAGGAATAAAGTATACGGGGCTGGTGGGACTGCTGGCCATCGGGGTGGCGGTTGCCCTCGAAATGGCGCTGGCCCGCCGTCCGGCTATCCTTCTCAAAAGGACGGCGTCTGCAGTGCGGAGCAAGGACGTGGAGGCTTCAGCAGGGGAGAGTCAGCGCGGTTGCCCGGCTAAAGCCTCAGCGTCCAGCGTTGGGAAACCGGATGCCGTCCTTCCGAGAAGGATAGCCGGAGACCGCCGCAACAATTGGCGCCTCATTGCCGGCTGCCTCCTCGTGGCAGCCGTTCTGGCGTCCCCCTGGTACATCAAGAACCTTTTCTTCACCGGGAACCCTTTCTATCCCTTCGTCTTTGGCGGGGAATTCTGGGATTCCTTCCGAGCCGAATGGGTGGCGCGGGCGGGAAGCGGGCTCGCCGGCCAGCCCTGGCGTCTTATCGTCGCTCCCCTGGAGATGACCGTTCTCGGCGTCGAGGGTGGGTGGGGATACCAGGCGACCATCGGACCGCTATTCCTCGTTCTGCTGCCTCTGATTAGGGTAGAGGGTAGAGGGTTGAGGGTAGAGGAGAGGGCGGGTCTGGTGTTTGTGGGGGTTCTTTACGTGGTGTGGTTGGTGGGGGTTGCCCAGTCGGAGCTGCTGCGTCAGACTAGGCTGCTGTTTCCCGCGTTCGGCGTATTGTCTGTTTTCGTCGCCTCGGGTGTTTGCCGCCTAACTGCAGTCGGCGGGCTGAATCCCCGCCGGTTTGTTGGGGGCGCCATCGCTTTGGCGTTGGTCTTGTCCCTGACGGCGCAGACCGTCGCTTTTCTGGCCGATTCTCCGCTACCATTTGTCGCAGGAGCGGAGTCTCAGGAGGATTATCTGGCCCGCCACCTAAACGGGTACTACGAAGCGGCGGAGTTCGTGAACAACAGTCTCGGCGAGGACGCCCGGGTCTACTTCCTCTGGGAGCCGCGGTCCTACTACTTCCGGCGGCCCGTCCAGCCTGATACCATTCTGGACAACTGGCGCCACCTGCTGTTCCTGTACGGGGATGGCGACGCCATTGCGGCGGCCCTCCGGCGGCAGGGGTACACCCACGTTCTCGTCAATCTCGACGGCCTGCGCTACTTCGGCGAGGAACCGCATCGAGAGGTGGGGAAGGGCGACCGCGACGCCCTGGTGGCGTTCGAAAAGCGCCATTTGAAATTGGTATACGGGAATCAGGTGGAGGCCATTCATTTGACCGGGCAGGCGCAGTCCGGCCCCGGCTTCTATTCGCTGAGCAGATTGGAGTAGCCTCGTGAGGCAGGCGGCGACTCAAGATTCTTATCTAACGGCATGGTTCAGGAGAGGCAAAGGTGGCGGTAGCGTTCACCGTAGGGGCGAACGGCCGTTCGCCCCTACTCGTCGTGAGTCAAGGCCGCTGATTTGTCCCACAACTGTAAACCCGTCGCTAAACCGCGACCCTCGAGCAGAAACCGGTCGTTGGCTTGTCGCACCGGCCCTTGCCCTCGGTCTGGTCCTTCGCCTCCTCGACCTCGGCGGGCGCAACACCTGGTATGACGAGATCAGCAGCATTTTGTTCGCCGAGAAAGATCTGGCGACGATTGTCAGAGCCACGGCTGCCGACACGATGCCCCCTCTGTACTATTTCCTCCTCCACTTCTGGCTCCTTCTGGGCAACAATCTATGGGTCGCACGGTCGCTCTCCGTGCTCCTTAGCGTGGGAACGATTGTCGTGGCCTTCGCCATCGGCCGGCGTTTGTTCGGGGCCAGGGTAGCCCTGATCGCCTCGCTTCTCGTGGCCCTGAATCCCTTTCAGATCTACTACGGGCAGGAGGTGCGCATGTATTCGCTCCTCGCCCTATCGCAGTTGCTCGCCATCTACTTTCTCCTCCGATGCCTGGATAGTAGCAGTTTCGGGAACTGGACGGGCTTCGCCCTCAGCCAGAGCGTGGCCATGTACACCCACAATGCGGCGTTCTTATCGCTGGCCACTCTGGATGTTCTGGCGCTGGGGATATGGTGGCTCTTCCATGTTCGTCATGCGGCAACCAGATCCGGATTAACCGAACAGGTTACGGCGTCAACGGATATTCAACGGATAAACGGATGGATGCAGGCCGGCTATCAGGTTATCCGTTGCTCAAATCCGATGACGCCATCTCCACGTGGCCTATCGAGTCTCGTCGGTCCTTCTGTGGAAGGACGGTCCGTCCCGCTTATCAAAGACCTGATCCTCGCCAATCTGTCCATCGCGGTGCTCTTCCTGCCCTGGCTTTTCTACTTGCCCGGCCAGTTGGCGAAGGTGACCCGCGCTTTTTGGACCCAAACGCCGGGGGTAGCCGAGGTTGTCAGGTCGATCGTGGTCTTCACCTTCAACCTTCCCAGCCCCACGCCCTGGTCCTTTCCTATCCTTCTGGCTGTGAGCCTTCTCTTGTCCGCATTGGTGGTCTACTCCATCGGCAAGGCTGTACGGCCGGCGGGACGGGAGTTCCAGGCGCTCCTCTTCTTTGCCACAGTCTGCTTCTCAGCCCCGATTGTGCTCGCCGTGCTGGTCTCCCTGGTGAGGCCGATCTACGTGGAGCGGGTCCTCATCGCGCCTTCGATTCTCTATCTAATCCTCCTGGCCTGGGCAGCGGAGCGACTGCGGCCGCGCTTCATGGCGCCCGTCTTGCTCGTGCCGGTGATACTCGTCTCCGCCTGGTCCCTCCTGGCCTACTATCAATACGATGGGTTTCCCCGGGTCGCCTTCCCCCGGGTCGTAGATTCCTTGAAGGACAGCGTGCAGGCCGGCGACGTTATCGTCCACGACAACAAGCTCACCTTCTTTCCTGCCTATTACCTGAGGCGCGACCTTCCACAGCGGTTCCTTCCCGACCCTGACTGGTCCATGAACGATACCCTTGCCGGGCAGACGCAAGACGCGCTGGGATTGAGAGCGAGTGCGCTCGCGGAGGCCGTCGAGGGCAAGTCGAGGGTATGGTTCGTGGTGTTCGAAAAGTCCCTGACCGAGGCAAGAGAGCAGGGCAGGGCCAACGAGAACGTGGAATGGCTGGACAGCCGGCTCCAGTTGGCGAGCAAACAGAGCTTCGGCGATCTATCAGTCTATCTGTACACGAGGATATCCAACCCTTGATAGCGATGTGGTTGAGGTTCATTCTGGTACTGGCGCTGTCTCTTCCCTTCGGAGTGGTGGGGTATTTTGCGCCCTCCAGTCTCCTTGAATGGGCGACGAGCCTGCGAGGAAAGCATCCCCGCGCTGTCAGGCTCGGACCGGCAATCGGCTTGGCAGTGGCGATAACCGTCTGGGCGGCGACCTTTTCGACCCTGTCGATCTGGCGCCACCTGGCCCTGGGGACCCACGCCTTTGACTTGGGAGTGTACGACCAGGTTATCTGGAACTCGTCCCAGGGCAGGCTATTCGAGTTCTCCCTATCGGAGGAGCCGCTCGCCGCCAACGCGCTCAACTATCTCGGGTTTCATTTCTCCCCCGGTCTTCTGGCCCTGACGCCCCTCTACTGGATCGTTCCCGACGTGCGCGCCCTGCTCGTCGTTCAGACTTTGGCCATAGCCTCGACGGCAATTCCCATCTACCTCGCCGCCAAGCAGACTTTGGGTCGCCGGATGGCTGCCCTCGGCTTGGCCGTGGCCTTTCTCCTGACGCCGGCCACCGGCTACATCAACCTCTTCGACTTCCACTCCGTGGCTCTGGCCATGCCATTCATCGCTCTGGCAGTTCACTTCCTCGGCAACAGGATGTACACTGGATGGGGGATCTGCATGGCGCTGGCCATGAGCTTCAAAGAGGATATTGCCGTCGTGACGCTTGCCCTAGGATTGTATATCGCCCTCAAGCAAAGGAGGTGGACCGTCGGTCTGGGCGGCGTCGCCGGCGGCCTCCTTTGGCTCTACCTCGCCGTCGAGGTCATCATACCCCACTTCCGTGGGGACTCGTACTATTACCTCACCCAGTACTCGCGTTTTGGTGGAAATCTCGGCCAGGTCGCCCTGTCGCTGCTGCTCGACCCACGCAATCTCCTAGGGTTGGTGGCGGACCCTGCCCGTCTGGAGTTCGCCCTCCATCTGCTCGTCCCTCTGGGCCTGACGCCGTTAGTCGGCCTGGAGGGTTTTCTGACCACCGCGCCGGTTTTCGGCTATCTATTTGCCAGCGGCGACCCCCAAAAGTATTCGATAATCTTTCACTATTCGGCGCCGATTCTGGGGTTGCTGTTCGCTGCCGCCGCCCTGGGAATCCGCAGGCTGGAACGCTTCCTGACGAGATCGACCAGGAGAGAGAGCCGGCGGGCGAGACCGGTCCTCCTCTCCATCATGTGCTTTCTTCTGGCGACGAGCGCTCTGAGCTACTTTTTCAACGGCCGGGGACTCGCGAGCATCGGCTACGACGCCTCGTCCTACCGGCCAGCGCCGGGCGCCAGCGCCCTGTTCGCCGCCCTAGCACAGATCCCCCCGGAGGCCACCGTATCGGCTCACCGTGACTTGGTTCCTCAACTGACCCATCGCCGTTTTGTCTATCTGTTTCCGGACGTTCACGACGCCGACTTTCTCGTGCTGTGGGAAGGCGACGATGGAGCCGACCAATCAGACCAGCCGGAGTGGAAACGGCAGGTGTCGGCGGCCCTATCGGACCGGCGTTATGAAGTTCTGTTCCGGGAGCGCGGCTTTGTTCTAATGCGCAGGCTAGCACGAGGACAAGGATCGACATGAGAGTATTCCAGCGGCGGTTGATCGTAGGCCTGGTCATCGCGGCGGCCCTCCTCAGCCGGTGGTTCCACCTCGACGCCCAGTCGGTCTGGTATGATGAGGCCGTGGTAGTCCTCTTCTCCGGTAAGGGCCTGGCCTGGATATTCGCTCATCTTACCCAGGACACCATGCCGCCCCTTAATTACCTGCTTCTCCATTTCTGGTTGGGACTCGGCCGCCAGGAGGGCGCAATGCGGGTTCTCTCGTTCCTCTTCTCGGCGGGCTCCCTTCCCTTCGCCTATTTGCTGGCTCGCCGGCTGTTCGGCCGGCGGGTTGCCCTCCTGGCGATTCTCCTGGCCATCTTCTCTCCTTTCCAGATCTACTTCGCCCAGGAAGCGCGTATGTACGCTCAGTTGTCGTTCTTCAGCCTGGCAGCCGTCTATTTCTTTCTGCTAGCATGGCAGGAAGGGGGCCGCTGGCCTTGGCTTGGCTTCGCCCTGTCGTCCATCGCCGCCGCCTACACCCACAACCTCGGCCTGCTCACCTTGTTCAGCCTCGACGTTTTCGCCCTGGGCACGGTAGTGGTTAGGGGTCAGGGATCAGGGGACAGGGGACAGGGGTCAGGGGTGAGGGG
>JACPQF010000107.1 GCA_016190625.1 Chloroflexota bacterium
CCTATTATGACGGCATCACCACGCGCTACGCACGCTGCATAAATAATCCAATGCCTCGTCTTGGCCGCAGCAATTCGTTTCAAAGCCGGTTTTCGGCTGGACTTCTAGAAATGCAGCCGAAAACTGGCAATATGCAGAGGCCCGCGAATTCTGTCCCCACTAGGAGGTCTGAATTGTTTGCCAGACCTGCTGTTGCCCCCCACATAGTGCCAAAAAGCGGATGCGATTCCCCACCGCTTTTTCAAAAGGGGCTTTTCGGCTGCGCTTCTAGTACTGGTTCTGAAAACCATCGACGCTGAACATCTCCTACGCGTCTTGGAGGGACAGGACTACCTTGGCCGCACCGGCTTTCACGCTCGCGTGTTGTGGAGTGCGCTAATCGCAGGAGTTGTCTACCGTGTTCCCTCCATTGCCGAACTCCGCCGGAATCTGCTCAGCAATCCTTACCTGCGTTTTGTTTGCGGGATCGCCTGTGCATCAAACGTCCCCAGCGAATCTACTTTTAGCCGGTTTCTCACACGGCTGATGAAGCAAGAGGACCTGCTGGACCAGTGTATTGATGATTTGGTGAAGCGTTTTGCCGCCCTCGCTCCGGGGTTCGGTGAGAATGTGATTGCCGATAGCACCGATATCCACGCCTACGCCCGATATCGGAAGAGTGGGAGCGCTGATCCCGACGCCACGTGGGGAGCCAAAAGCACTAAAGAGGCCGGTTCCAAAAGAGGCAAGAAAACCGAAGCACCCGGCAAAGCGGCCCAAGATGGGCAGAATGGCGACAAGAACACGACCAAGGACAAATACTGGTGGTTTGGCTATCCTTCCACAGAAGGACATTTACTGATTGACGCCAAGTACGAGATACCCATTGCCGCCATCATAACTACGGCCAAGAAGGCGGATACGACCCAACTAAAGCCACTCTTGGAAAAACGTGATGAAGTGCTTCCAGACACGGCGCTGAAGCATTGTCTAACCGACGGCGGCTATGACAGCCGGGCCAACATAGTTGCAATAACTGGACGAGGAGCGATTCCCATCAGTCCGCTGAACCCTGGTAACGAGAAGGAGCCTCCCGGAATAACCAATACATTGGGTACGCCCCTCTGCCCAATTGGCCTGCCGATGCTCTTCTGGGGACGGGATGGACATTACTTGAAGTATCGTTGCCCTGCGAAGTCCGGGTTGCTCTGCTGCCTTCAAGAGCACAAGGCGGTTTCTCGCTGCAGCACGTCGGATTATGGTCTGGTAATCAAGCTCAATATGCGTGATGACCCTCGCCGTTACGTCCCGGTTCCTCGTGAAACCAAGAAGTGGCAACGCCTGTATAAGTGGCGAACGGCAGTGGAGCGGGTAAACAGCCGTCTCAAGGAAAACCTGATCCTTGACGACTTGCAGGTGCGCGGGATTAGGAAGGTTAAGGTTAGAGCAGGTCTCAGTTTACTGGTGATGCTGGCCATCGCGGTCCTTCCAAGAAGGATGGCCGAGCGAAATCGCTTGGGGGATTGTCGGCGCATCAAAACCTGCGCCGCTTAACTCTGTCAGGGCGATTACACGATCTCCAAGTCCAAGGGGATAGTGCGCCCCCCGCACGGCACGAAGTTGTGAACCAACGTCAAGGGATGCCAATCTGCAGCCATTCGGGCCTCAATCCGTTGAACTTCCCCTCTTGTACGTCGACCTCCACAGAATAGCAGCCGGCGACCTCGTTGATGAGACTCCATCCCTGACCTGAAGTCGTCATTTTGCAAGAGGCTCCGGGTCATGGTCTTTCAGTTGTCAGCCTGGTGGGCCGATGCCAATCAAGGCTACCGCGTCCCGGGAGCGAGCGGCGTTTCGTCTCGGTGCCTCAGCTATGTTGGTAGAGCGGGGTATAAAAAGGCGTCATTTCTACTTTTTTGCCCTCAAGGCGGCTAAGTCGCCGGCCGTCAAGGTTCCGTTTGCCACCTCCCATTCGCGGCCCGCGAGGGGGTTCACTTCACAAGTCACGGGAAGCCCGTTATCGATGCACCTCATACACTTGTTGCAGGCATTACAAACCACGATTTCAGCCTCACGCCGTTCTCGGACCTTCTGGGGCCAATACGGGTCCGCAATGAGCTGGCGGCCGACGGCGATGAGGTCGGCTTTTCCCTCCTGCAAAACGCGCTCGGATATCTCCCCAGTGTTCATGCGGCCGACGGCGACTACCTTGGCCTTCTTGACCACTCCCTTGACCGCTGCTGCCAGGTCGGCATAGGTTCCCAAAGGCATGTTCTTGCGGGGCGAGACGTAGTCTCTCTTGCCGGGTCCACGCCCCACTGAAACGTCCATCACGTCCACTCCGGCGTTCTCCAGCGCCACCGCGAATTCCAGCGTGTCCTCGATCTTGATGCCGTCGGCAAAGAATTCTTTGGCGCTGTGCCGGTACATTATCACGTAGTCAACGCCCACGGCGGCGCGCGTCGCGGCGACCAATTCGAGGGCAAAGCGCATGCGGCGGTCCAGGCTACCGCCATATTCGTCGGTGCGTCTATTGGTGTGGGGAGAAAAGAATTGATGAACAAAGTAACCATGAGCGCCGTGCAAGTTCACGGCATCGAAACCGGCCTCCTTCGCCTTGGCGGCAGCATAGGCGCACCGCCGAATGGAATCCTCGATCTCCTCTTTGGTGATCTCTCTCATGCCATCCACAGCGGAAGGCGCCACCGCCTCGCCCGAAATCTGCGCGTTTCCGCAGAACAGTTGGATCGCCGCCTTGGCCCCTGCCGCATGTATCGCGTTTACCAGCCTGGTCACTCCAGTGACGAACGACTCCGATTGGAAAACGCCGACCGGCGTGGCCTGAGCAATGACCAAGCTGACGGCTCCCAGGGCTCGTTCCGTGTAATAGGCGACGGCGCGGTCCGAGCGCAAACCATAATTCGTGGCCATCGGCGCCATGACAATCCTACTCTTGAGCTTCAGTGTGCCAATCTCCAGCGGATCGAAAAGCATGAAGCTACCTCTCTTGCCCTTTCAGGACCAAGACGTGTGGTTGATCCGTCAGTTTATCGCTAAGTTCCATGAATGAATCCGTTTGTGCGGCTGGTCACCGTGACTCACTTGTGCTGGTCAAATTTCCTGTTCAAGAGCCTACCGGCGATCAGGTTCTTCAAGATGTATGACGAGCCACCGCCCGTTGGGGCCATTCGAGCATCACGCCACAACCGCTGGATGGGAAAATCCGTTGTCAAGCCATCCCCGCCGTGCAAGAATATCGCCATATTCACCACTTTCGTAAGTACCTCGGTCGCAAATAGCTTGGCTCTGCTGGTATCCACATATTGGGGATATTTTCCATCGATTGCCCCACAGGCAGCACGGTATACCAGGCCACGAGTCGCATGAGGGTGTCCATCTCCGCGAGCCTGCCCCGTCCCCCAGAACATGCAATACCCGGCGCCTGTCCACTGTAGACCGCCTCCCGAGACGAGCGGCTATCGCCCTCGGAAACCCACAGGCCTTCGAGACCTGAAACTGAGACTGCAACCGCAAACACTTCGTGGGGCCGTCGTTGGCCGTTGTCCGACCGAGGCGGGCAATGGAGGGTCGTCTTCGACTCTCGAAAATGGCGCTGGCGAAAGCGGCCGTTTCTTGTGACAGTACTATACCATGACAGAGAATGCAGATCAACACATCTGGCCGCCGGCCGCGCAGCCGGTGCTTGAGCAGGACGAAGGTACGATGCTGGCAGCAATGTACTTGACTGGGGAAAAGAGGGGCATCCTCAACGATGCGCAAGGTCAGGCGGAACATAGTGGCGCGCGGTCACCCGCCAGCAATGGCCCTTAGGAACGCTACCTCCACTTCGTCCGCCAGCGGACTGTCGAGGTTCAGACGTTTTCCGTCCGCCAGCGCCACCACTCCCGACGCTATTCCGCCGCAAGCATCGACCAGCGCCTCTCTGAAGCTTGGGCCGAAGCGGTCGACCAAAGCGGCCACAAGCCCGCGAAGGTCTGTCCCATCTATCACCAGCTCCGCCTGCTCCGTGCCTGTGATGCGGTAGAATACCGGATCAAAGAATACGCTTACCTGCATGGTGACTTCCTGTCGCGGTCAGTGTGAAATCGATTTGCATCTTTCGCTCCCCGACCCTTTAGCCTGCCTCTCTCTGGCCTCGCTCAGCAGTTCCTTCCAATCGGCTGGTAGCTTGAGTTGTTTGCTTATCGGCGGGCCCTGCTGGTGGTTTTGCGTGTAGCCCTTGCACTGGTTGCGCCCAGCGTCACCCGCCACCACAATGCCTATCGTCTCCGGACGGAAAAACACCGGCACCATCCGCATCATATCGTCGGAGAGGGCGTAGTGTTTCGGTATCTCCCCTGCCTCCACCAACTGACGGAGGTCGATCGACCCGTGAACGGGGACCGGCTGTGGTCTCAGACGTTCGGCTCCTCCCTCTACAAACCAGGCGGGGGTCTTGGTGTTCTCGTACAGGTAGCGCTTGAGGTCGTCCTTCGACCATCCCTCCTTGGCCAACGCCTCGGCGATGCAGGGAGTCAGAACCAGCAGCGGATGCCATTGGCGAAACATTATCCCGGTTTGCGACCAATACTTGACATCCCCTTCGCCCCAAGCCTCGACAATCCTCTGGGCAATCTCGGTTGCACCGCCCCCAACGTAGATCGGTGGACTGATACTCATCACGCTTTGCACCGTCACCACGCTCTCCCCAGGCGCAAAGCCCCGCTCTACGCCGAACGGTTTCCACCCTACCTTGGCTATGGCATCCTCGTCCTCGGCCAGCGCCACGTTGAAGGTGTAGGCAATAGTCCCCTTGTCCGTGGTACCCGGCAGCAACCCAGCGATATTCCGCATGTAGAGTCGGGCGAACCGTCCGATGCTGCTGTTCGCCTGCCGACCTACTCGCATCGCTCCCGCCCCATAGTTGAAGTCCAACTCCTTGACTATCGGCCCATTGACGATGACCAGCGGCTCCCAGCCTGGGGTGGCCCCGGCGTCTTCGATCCGCCAATGAGGCTCCGCCATGACTTCGGCGATCCCCAGCAGAATGGGCATGTACTCGGGGCGGCAGCCGGCCATTACCCCGTTGACTGCCACGTTCCACACCGTTGCCTCCCGCTTTTCCGGCAGCAGGGTGCCGATTACCTCGTCGGGGGAACGGTCGGTAAACCGAAGAAACTCCTCGACTCTCTGTATGGTAGGCGGTGCAATGGGCAGGCCATCGGTCCAGAGGTTCTGGTGGAAGTGGTCTTGTACCGCGTCGAAATCCCCTGTGAACACCACGTCTCTGGGTTTCGGTGCGGCGGCTGCCGGAGCGACCTCGATGGGACTGGCAAGCCCTTCGACGATCCGGTCCACGACCACGTTCGCCATTTTCTCTACAAACACCTCGTCCGAGTCGAACGCCACAATGCCTGGGTATTCGGCCAGCGGCAAGCTCTTGAATCCCTGCGTTCGACTGATTACCTTGGCCTGCGGCATGAAGTTAGCGGCGACGACGGTCACGCTGCGCACCCCCGCCCTCTCGGCTGCAATGCTGGCCCTCGTCACGGAGGGAGTGCAACTGCCTCAGGTACCCATACCGGTAACCACAGCATCGACGCCGTGTTGGTGAAGCAGCTCCGGCAGGCGGTCCACCACCTCATTTTCCTCGGGACCGTGAAGCATGCCGAAGGTGTGGCTATCGACGAACCTGATATCACGAAAGCGCTGTCGCAGTTTCTCTCGGATGGTAGCGAACATCAGGTCATCCCGGGGGGTCAGGTAGACCGACAATTCGCCAATGGTCTTCCCATTCAAATCTGAGACTGGAGGGTTGACCTTGACAGCCGAATTGCTGGTCTTCCCCAATGGCCAAACGACTTCGTAGGTGGGCCCGTTCTTCACCTTACCCTCCTTTCCACTGGCACTCTATTCTTCGATCGATGCGGCGATGCGGGCCAGCCAGTTTACATCATCGGGGACCAAGTCAGCCAGCCATTTCGAGACATTTCCCCCGGTTGCTTCGAAGATGCCAAGGTCGCACCAGAACATGACATCCTCGCAACACAGGGTACACGCACCAGCAAACCTGTCCATCTTCTCATAGAGCCCGTGCTCCTTCATTGCCGCATGCTGCGCCAGCATAATATCCAGATGGTGGTCGACAGGGGGCATTCTATCTCGATTGGTTGGGTCCTTCGAAAACTCGGAGCCCGGCGCCCAGCGCTGCTGGATAGGGTGCGGCACCACGCCGTTCTTGGTCAGCCAGCGAACCGCTTCAATGAGCACATCCCGAGATTCTTGCCAGGTCTTGTGGCCACTCGGATGCGCCAGCGTGGCACCCGACACCAAGGCACAGCTAACATGTCCAGCGCCAAAAACGTCTACACCCTCTAGCATAGCCTCCCGATAGCGCTCGTACCCGATATGCTTGGCCTTGCCGGGACATATCTCCGCAAACAGCCGAGGATCCCACACTTCCAAGTCAAAACCGCACGATTGCAGACCAGAATCCTTCAACCTTTGTAGGTCGCGCCTGCTCTTGGGCGGTTGCCCTACAATGTGGATGTTGGGATCATAAGAGGCTGCACCAACGATCTTCTCGCATAGATCCGTATACATCTTCACTTCCTTGTCTACCTTGGTGAAAGCTCCTCCCACAATGCCGGTCTCGACAATTATCGTTTCCGAGGTAAGAATCTTATAGGCCTCGGCCACCTCTTCCACACGGTTCGCAATTTGGGTTATGGCTCCAACCGACCGAGCATCCTCGTGAGTAACGTTGTAGTTGCAGAACTTGCACTGCTCCCCGGTTGCGAAATACTCACAGTGCCGCACAGGGGCTATGCGGGCACAGGTGGGGGACGTCAAAGAAACCACACTTGTTATTGGCTTGCCGGTACTGGTTAAAGGTTCCTCCCGTTCTCGGTATGGCCACGGCTTCACATCCTGAGGAAGGTAGACATCCTGTACTTTCTCTTCACCCTCAAATAGTGCGTACTTGCCCGATTCTGGCTCCTTGATCTCGTAAGGGCTCGCGGAATCCCTCTGCACCATGAAGCCCCAGCCACCCTGCATGTAGAAGGAATCCAGACGTTTCACATAACCAGCTTTCGCTGCCGCTGTTGGCCTTTTGCCTGCCACCTCTTTCAGGGATGTATCGTGATCCAGGTTTTGGTAGGTCCCTACGCCGCCTGTGCGGCTCCAGAAGCCGTGCGAGTAGAGCAGGCCGGAGTCCCTAATACCACACGTTAGGGCCTCCGCCTTCACGAGGATTTGTCGGGCGATACTTGGATACTTCTTTTGCAGCTCATCCACTCGAGTCATACATTCTCCTCCGTGGTTTATCCGGCCGGGTTCATCGGACAATCGCCGCGTCTCATATCTGCTGAGATGAACACATAATGTATTTGTTTACCGCATGCCAATGGCTTGCCAAAAGCCAAGGGCAAGGTGCTCAGCCGCGGGAATTATAGCACTCGCGTCAAGGGGTAATAGTTCACGTTCTAGAGAACGCCTCGACGGGCGATCGCCCCATCCCTAGCTAGCACTTCCGCCACACTATGCAGGCCCAACTCTTCTAGCTTACCCCGGGTCGGCAGCGAGGTCGCCTTGTCCCATCCGTGTGCCTCGTAGTACTCGTCGTTGACGCTCTCCAAGTAATCCCCAAGCAACGGGCTTGCAGGGCGGTCCACCTGTGGCTCATTCAACCAGCGCTCGCTCAGCTTATCATCTTCTCGTCTCAAGCCCAATCGCGAATTAAAGGCCTTCTCCAGGTTCACCGTGCGCTCCCCCGCCCCCTCTATGGCTTCGCCCGTGAGGGCTCTGCCGCAGGAAACCGAGAGCGCCTCGGCAAACAGGCTCACAGGGTAGAGGATGGTATCAGTGGTCGGCAAAAATTCACACACTCCCAGGCAGTTGACCAAGGCGCAGCGGTTCTCGCTTCGGGCGCAATCCATACCCTTCAAGGTGGGCGTGCCGAATTCCGCCGCTTCCGGTCTGCCAAAATGCTTCAGGGAGAGATCCGGCCGGTTGAATCTCTCAACCGTCGCAAAGGCGCATTTCAGATGGTCGGCGCCGCGGGACGAGACGGCCATGGCTACGGCCCAGCTTGGGTTGGTTCTGGCATCGGTTACGCCGGGCACGCCGCCCTTCCCGTAGAGGGCATACTTCATGACGTTGATTCCCTTGATTTCCCCAATCCGCTTGGCTCCCTCATAAAGGCCGTCCTTGAAAATGCGCCCTAGAGCATTGTGTTGCATGGCCATGGACTCTATGACCTTGGCTGCTGCCTCATAGCTTCCCCAGTACTCGCTGCTCTGGCAGACCGCGAGCAACGTAGTGGAGCATCTGGAGGGTGGCGGGGTCAGCCCAGTGCAGGTCGTCCACAAAAAGGGCGACGGGCGCTCTTCGAGCCACTCGTTCGATGAGACGCAATATCGCCTCAAATAGGCGGGTCCGCTCCAGGGATGGGTCGTCCAAAGGCGGTGGTGCGGGAAGTCGAAGACCGCTGAATAGTCGCCCGAGGTCGGGCAGGCCACTCGTCAGGATCGCAAGACGGGCCGATCCCACTTTGCGTAGCAGTGGGTTCAAAGCGCCGAGGATCGGCGCGTAGGCCAAGCCGACCTCCAGGGGATAGGCGTGCCCTTCAAGAACGGTGAAGCCTCGCTTGCTTGCCAGGCCGAGAGCTTCCCTGGCCAGGCGGGTCTTGCCAATCCCGGGCTGGCCGGTTAGGAAAATGGCGCGCCCTTGTCCTCGGGCGACGAGGTCTTGGGCGGTGGCCAGATGGCGCAGCTCGTCGTCGCGGCCGACGAAGGGAGTCGTCCACCCCGAACTTTGGGACTCCTCGGCTGGGGCGTTGACTTTTTCCCCCAGAACATGTAATAATCGGCGCCTGTCCATTGCCGACCGCCTCCCGGGACGAGTGGCAGTCGCCCTCGGAAACCCACAGGCCTTCGGGACCTGAAACAGAGACTGCAACGTATCAATATGGCGTTCCGGTCATACAGATGCGAGTCTCACCCACAGGCCTTCGGGACCTGAAACAGAGACTGCAACCGCAAACACTTCGTGGGGCCGTCGTTGGCCGTTGTCCGACCGAGGCAGACAATGGAGGGTCGTCTTCGACTCTCGCAGATGGCGCTGGCGAAAGCAGCCATCTGCTGTGACAAGACTATACCATAAATAGAGAAGGCGGATCAACACCCGGCTGTTGACTTGTGTAGCTATAAGATTAGAGGCCGTTTACGAGGTCCAACAGTCGGTAGACGCATATGGGGGAGGTGCGACCGCGGACGGTCACGAGCTCGAGGGGCTCCACTTTGGCCACTTGCCTGACGAGGGCATAGGTGCTTTCGGAGAGCAGTATCTGGCCCGGACGGGCCTGCTCCTGCAGGCGCCGAGCCACGTTTACGGCATCGCCCACGACCGTGTAGTTCATGAACTCGGCGGCGCCGATGTTGCCCACCACCGCCTCACCCGTGTTGATGCCGATGCCGAAGCTCAATTGGGGCGCGCCGGCCCGCGATCGCGAGTGATAGGCGTCGACCAGACGAACGATCTCGATGGCAGCGCTGGCTCCCCGCCAGGCGTGGTCGGGTTGGACCAAGGGGGCATTGAAGAGAGCCATGATCCCGTCGCCGAGAAACTTGTCCACCGTCCCCTCGTACTTGAGGATCGCCCTCGTAGTAAAGGCCAGGTAGCGGTTGAGAATGCCCACCAGTGCCTCTGGCGAAATCTGCTCGGCGAAGGAGGTGTAGCCGCGAATATCGGCGAACAGGACCGTTACGGTTTGCTTTTCTCCCCCCAATTTGGGCGGCGACGAGAGAAGACGGTCCACCACTGGCTTGGCCACCACCCGTTCAAACGCATCCCTGATTACCTTCTTCTCGGCCGCAAGCTTGCGACTGTCGGTTACGTCCTCGACGACGAGGGCCACGCCGATGGTCTGATCCTCGGCGGTCTTCAGGGCAGAGAGGCTGACGGTGAGGAGTACGTCGTGGCGGCTCCCGGTGTCACACTGCACCTCCAGGCCAACAAAGCGAGCGCCGGCAGCGATGACTCTCTCGACCATGTCCAGCACCGGCGTGTGCTCGAGCGAACGGAACACATCTCGATAGGGCTTTCCCACTGCGCCCTCGGCGGTAAGCTCAAAGATGTGGGCGGCAGCGCCATTGATGGTGATCACATCGCCGACATTGCTTATCGTCACCACGCCGCTGGTGATCGAGGCGAAGATGTTCTCCATTTGCACCTTCAACTTTGCTACCTCGTTCATGGTGTGGACCACCGACTCGAACAGCCTGGCGTTTTCGATGGCCATGGCGGCCTGATTGGCAAAAGCGACGAGCAAGTCCAGGTCCCGCTGGCCGAACAAGCCGGCCTTGATGCGATTATCGACGTAGACCACGCCGATCAGCTTGTCCTTGGCAATTAGGGGAACGCAGAGGATCGACAGCAGGCTGAAGCCGATCACGCTGGCCTGAGTGGAGAAACGGGGGTCCGCCTGAGCGTTGGTCGTCAGAACGGGCGTCGCCTCGGCCACTACCTTCTCCATGATGCTGCGGCTGACCTGAAATGACGACTCGCTTATGGTCTCCCTACTCATGTTGCGGGCGACCTTGAAGTCAAGCTGTCCCGTCTCGTCGTCCAGCAGCATCAAGAAGCCGCGTTCCGCCTTCAAGACCTCGATGATACGGTCCATCACCGTGTTGAGAAGCTGCTCGAGGTGAAGGGTGCTATTTAGGGTCTGGCTGATTTCATAAAGAGAAACCAGCTTACCGTGCTCGGTCTCGAGGGCCACCAGATGCGCCTGAAGTCGCTCCAGAGCGGGACGGAGCTCAAGGAGATAGCCAGCAGCCTTGTCCAACTGGAAGGCGACCTCCTGCAACTGAAGCAAGGCATCGGTGGGAGCGGCAAACCTCCTATGAGGCTGCGTTTCCCTGTCCAGCCTTGCTTTCAGGCCTTGGCAGAGCTCGGACAGGCTCTCGGCGAGGATGTTGGCCTCCTCCTGAGCCCGGCGAAAAGCGGGGTGAAGCAAGTTGTCCATGATTGCCCTATTATATGAGAGTCGACTTCCACCTTCAAGATGGCTGGACAAATGCGGAGGCCGTGATATAATAGCTTCCGTCGGATCGCGGTCGCCGATGTATCCTCCCCAAGAAGGCCAAGGTCGAGGGAGAGGGAAGGGAAGCGTGGCAGAAGTGGCGGGCAAGACCAAGCGGCCAGGAAGCCTGGTCGATAGGAGCAAGAGCCTCTTTGCGACCAATCGACGTCTCCACGAGCAGATCTCTCATCTGGTGACTCTTCAGGATGTGGCGCAGGCCCTCAGTTCGGAGCTGAATCTGGGCCGACTTCTCGACCGGATCGTTCGCAGCGCCGCCGGTCTTCTCCACGCCCCTGCCAGTAGCCTGCTCATGGTCGACGAATCCACCAATGAATTGGTCTTCGAGGTAGTCCTCGGCGAGAAGGGCGATTACCTGCGGCAGCGACGTATGAGCCTAAATGAGGGCATCGCCGGCTGGGTAGCCATTAACGGTGTTCCGACCATTGTGAACGATGTCAGCAAAGACTGCCGCTTCAATCGGAATCTGGGAGAGTACGACGACTTCAAGACCATCTCGATTCTCGCCGCACCCCTGGTGGTCAAAGGCAAGACTATCGGCGTCATCGAGGTGCTGAACAAGGCCACCGGGCCCTTTACCTCGGAGGACTTGCACTGGCTGGAAGCTCTGGCGAGTCAAGCAGCCATCGCGATCGACAACGCCCGGCTTTATCAGGACGTTTCCGACGAGCGCAACAAGCTGATTACCGTGCAGGAGGACATGCGGAAGAAGCTGGCTCGCGACCTGCACGATGGCCCCGCCCAATCCCTTTCGGCAATCGCCATGGGCATCGACGTTGCCAAGAAGCTATTGGAGGTGGAGCCGGGGCGAGTTCGCGACGAGCTCGAGAGTCTACGGGCTCTGGCTATCAAGACCTCGCGGGAAATACGAACCCTCCTCTTCGAGCTACGTCCCCTTATGCTCGAGGCGCAGGGCCTCGGGCCTACCCTCCGCTGCTATGTCGAGCGTCTGGATGGCACGGAGGGCCTGTCCCTTCATTTCGATGCCCTGGAGACGGTCGGACGCTTTCCCCCCGAGGTGGAGGCTACCATCTTCGCCATCGCTCAGGAAGCCGTCAGCAATGTGCGCAAACACGCCAGCGCGAGGGCGGTGTGGCTCGCTCTGGAACGACAGGAACATCTGCTGACCTTGTCTATCAGGGATGATGGCAAGGGTTTCGACCTGTCGTCGGTCGAATCAAACTACGAAGAGCGGGGCAGCTTCGGCCTGTTCAACATGCGTGAGCGAGCTTCTCTCATCGGCGCCAGTTTAGAGATACGCTCGGCGCCGTCGCAGGGAACGGCGATCACCTTGAAGGTGCCGGTTCCGGCCGGCGAGCGTGGTGCTTTGGCAGCCTCTGCCTAGTGTCCTCTGGTGCAGACGTCGTGCGGTGCTGGCTCGGGCTGGTGGTTCTGGTGGCCATCGTTTTGGTGGCTGCGGAGCGGCGAAAGCCGACGATGCCCTCGGCCGGATGGCTTATCCCGCTTTCCAGCTACTTGTTGATAGGACTTACCGGTCCTCCTCCGAACACGGGTCTGATCGTCCGAGATCGTAGGGGCAAAGCACTCGCAATCGGGCTTCGATTTGTGCTTCCAACACCCTTTGCGAGCGCTTTGCCCCTACACGACCGACGGCAGATTGCCTGCGTAATGAAGTCCACCGCGTAAGTCCTGTCAGTAATCGGTTCTCTCCTAATTGGTAGCGGTCAGTTATCAGCCGACAGCAGGTCGGGCTATGGTTCATCGAGTTGGAGCGCATGGGCTATTCGCTTATTCGTGGTCCCATTCGGTGACGCCGAGTCTCCCTCGGCGGCGGCCGATCCGCCTGTGGACAAGCCAAAAGGAAGCTCCATGTCCTCCGCGCTCTCCGCGGTGAAAGCTTCCCTGCCTAGCCGGTTTGGCAGCCTTTTTCGGGAAAACCTGGGGACATTTGATGTACCCCTGCCGGTCGAGTATAATACGAGCATGCACTCCCGCAGGACAAGGAAGAGCATGAAGATCGCACGCTTTGAATGGGATGGCGCAACTCGCTACGGCGTTCTGGATGGCGATGCTCTGTTCTCGGTCACTGGCGACCTATTTGGCGAGCTTGCCGTCGGCGAGCGGGTCTGCGGCCTAAGCGAGGCCAGACTTCTGGCGCCGGTCTCTCCCAGCAAGGTGGTGGCGGTCGGCCTGAACTACGCCGCCCACGCCAAGGAGGCTCACGTCGACCAGCCGGTGCCCGAAGAGCCGGTGATCTTCATCAAGCCGGCCACCGCCGTTGTGGGGCCGTTCGCCACCGTCAAATACCCGGCATCGTCAAGGCGCGTCGACCACGAGGGCGAGCTGGGGATCGTCATCAGGAAGCTGGCCAGCGGCGTCTCCGAGGCCGCTGCGAGGGAGTACGTCCTCGGCTACACCTGCGGCAACGACGTCACCGCCCGCGACCTGCAGCGCCGGGACGGCCAGTGGACGCGGGCCAAGTCCTTCGATACTTTCTGCCCCCTTGGCCCCTATATCGTCACCGACGTCGACGCCAGCGACCTCCGCCTCGAGTGCCGGGTGAACGGCCAGGTCAGGCAGCGAAGCACCACGGGGAACATGGTCCACGGCATAGAGAAGCTGGTGAGCTTCATCTCGGGCGTCATGACCCTGCTCCCCGGCGACGTCATACTTACGGGAACGCCGGAGGGCATCGGCTCCGTGCGGATCGGCGACGTCATGGAGGTCGAGATCGAGGGCATCGGCGCGCTGCAAAATCCAGTAGGGGAATGATTCTTTGAAGGGACGACATTTGCTGCGGCTCACGGACCTGTCGGCCGCAGACATCTACCGGATACTCGACAAGGCCGTCGAGCTCAAGAGACAGAGGGTGGGTTCTCTCCTCATGGGGAAGAAGCTGGCCCTGCTCTTCCAGAAGCCATCCCTGCGGACGCGGGTCAGCTTCGACGTGGCTATGACGGAGCTCGGCGGACACGCTATCTATCTCTCCCCGGCCGAGGTCGGCCTCGGCCAGCGGGAGTCGGCGGCGGATGTCGCCCGCGTTTTGAGCCGCTACGTGGATTGCATCACCGCCCGCACCTTCCGCCAACAGGACGTCGACGAACTGGCGGCGTACGCTTCTGTGCCGGTGATCAACGCCTTGTCCGACGAGGAGCACCCCTGCCAGGTCCTCGCCGATCTTCTCACCATCTTCGAGAAGAAAGGCAAGCTGAAGGGACTGGCACTGGCCTATATCGGCGACGCCAACAACGTGGCCACGAGCCTGATGTTTGGCGCGGCGCTTACCGGCATGGGGTTTCGCATCGCCTCGCCCGCCGGCTACGGACCGGCCGCCCATTGCCTGGGCAAGGCCAGGCAGCTCGCCGGGCAAAGCGGGGCAGACATCCTCGTCACCGACGACATCAGACAGGTGGTCAGAGATGCCGACGTTCTCTACACCGACGTGTGGACGAGCATGGGGCAGGAGGAGGAGACGGCGCGCCGCCGCGAGGCCTTCGCCGGTTATCAAGTGAACCGGGAGATGGTGGCGCTGGCGAAGAAAGAGGCGCTGGTGCTCCACGACCTGCCCGCCCACAAGGGGGAGGAGATCACCGACGACATCTTCGAGCAGTTTCAGTCGGCTATCTTCGACCAGGCCGAAAACCGCCTGCACGCTCAGAAAGCAGTGCTGGCGCTGCTAATGGGGGGCTAATGGCCACGATTGGTGCGAGGGGGGACAATACGAATTCGGCCAAGGACCAGAAGCCGGGCGCGGCATCGCCGGCAATCGACCGCGAGGCGAGGCTGAAAGCCGCCCTCGAAGCGAGTGAAAGGTTCATGAAGATGGGTCTCTATTCCGCCGCCTTCGACGAATGCTACGAAGCTATCGCCGTTCTTCCCACCTACCTGCCCGCCCACGTGCGGATATGTGACATCCACGCGGCCAGAGGTCGGGTCGATGAGGCCATCGAGGAATACCGGGTGGTCGCCAGCCTCTGCTCGGCGCGGCAAGACCCGGCTGGCGCCGCCGCCATGTATTGCCGAATCGCCGAGCTCCACCCGGGCGATGCCACTTGCCGGACGTCGGCCGAGCGGTTCATGCGTGAGCAGAGATGGGTGGCCGCCATTCCCTTGCTGGAGGCCCTGGCGCAGATGAGCCCGGAGGACGACGCCATATATATCAGGTTGGCCGAGGCCCATTTTCGCCTAGGCGATCTGGCCGGCTCGCTGCGCGCCTTCGACCGGCTGGCCGGACTTTATCTCGCCAAGAGGAGGCGAAACAAGGCGCTCGGCGTTTTTCGGGTCATGAAGGAAATGGCCCCCGGGGTGCCCTTGCCCCATCTCAGGCTGGGGGACGCCTACGCCGAGGAGGGAAGGACCAAGGAAGCGGTGGCTGAGTACGAGGTCGTGATCGATCTCCTACTGAAGCAGGGCAAGAGCGCTGACGCCGTTTCCACCTTGAAACGCCTAGTCGAGATCGATCCCACCAACGCCACGGCGCGCTCGCGGCTGGCTGCCCTCGACACCACGCCGATTGATGAGGGCAGCCAGCGATGATAGACCTGTTACAAGCCATCCTGTCGACCGTTGAGGGGCTGGGAGCCCGGAACGTCCTGGATATTCTCATCATCGCCTTCATATTCTACTGGCTTCTTGTCCTTCTCAAAGGAACCACGGCCATGTCGCTGCTGCGTGGCATCGCCACCGTGTTCATCGTGGCCTACATCCTTGGCTACCTGTTTCAGTTGACCATGCTCAACTGGCTCCTAAAGAACTCGCTGCCCGCTTTGCTGATAGTCATACCGGTGCTGTTCCAGCCAGAGCTCAGGCGCGCCCTGGAGCGGATTGGCCGCACCAGCTTCACCGCTGGGGTCACCAGCTCGCCGATAGAGCAGGTTATCGCCAACGTGTGCGCTGCCGCCAGCCTTCTCGCGGACCGGCGGTGTGGGGCGCTCCTGGTGTTGGAACGGGAAACGGGCCTGCAGGACTACGCCGATTCCGGGGTGCTGCTGGACGCCTCACCCTCGGTCGAGCTGATAATGTCCGTTTTCTATCCCAACTCGCCCTTGCACGACGGCGCCATGATCCTCCGGGATTTCCGGGTAGCGGCGGCGTCCTGCGTCCTGCCGCTGTCGGAGAACGCCTCGGCCATCCAGTCTCTCGGCACCCGCCACCGGGCCGCCATAGGCATTACCGAGCGAACCGATTCGATTTCCGTCGTCGTATCCGAGGAGACCGGGGCCATCTCGGTTTGTAGCAACGGGCGGATCGTGAAAAACCTTGACGAGGCCAGGCTCCGGCGCGTCCTTTCCGCCCTGTTTCATGTGTCAGCCGACACAACGCTAACCGGCCGCCGGGTGCCCTTTTGGGCGCGGCGAGGTTGAGGGAGGAATCGACAAGCTAGATGGAGGGGAACCCGTCGCACCATGACCAGCACCATTAGCAAAGAGCTGCGCAACGTCATATCAATCACCGCCACCCTCGCCGGGGGAGCGATTGGCTCCCTGGGGATGAACTGGAGTTTGGCCCTGGTGGCTCTGGCGCTTTCGGCCACGCTGTGGGCCGTGGTCTCCAACGAGCAAAATCCGCCCAAAGTGGACGTGTTCCCGGCCGCCCTAGCCGTCGAGCCGGTCAATCTTCCCTCCGGCTTGGGGCTCTTCCGTCCTTTGGACACGGTTAAGGTCAAAATCAGCGCCCCGCTGGACTCCTGGAATCGCCTGACACCCAGCAGTCTAAGAGCCATCGCGGATCTATCGCGCTCGGCACAGGGGATGCAGGAGGTCGAGGTAAAGGTCGAATCGGCCGATAGACAAGTTAAGGTAATCGAGGTGATACCGTCGAAGCTACCGCTGCGGCTCGACCTCGTGACGGAGAAGACCGTGTCGGTGAGGGTAAACCTGCTCGACTCCGTACCCTTTGGCTACAGCTTCAAGGCGCCTAGCGCCACGCCCGCTAAAGTGAAGGTTACCGGGCCGGAGGCGCTCGTCAATCAGGTGGAGGCCGCTGAAGCCGACATTAGGCTGGAGGGAGCGAAGGTCAGCCTAAACCAGCCAGCCCAACTGGTTCCACGCGATGCCCAGGGCACGCGGGTGGAAGGCGTGAGATTAGACCCTCAGACCACGCTCGTCGAAGTGCCCATCCAGCAGGAGCTCAGCTACGTTACTGTGCCAGTCAATCCGGCCATCGCCGGCAACGTCGCCAGCGGTTATTGGGTGACTTCGGTCGCCGTGACCCCCTCGACCATCACCATCGTCGGCAGCAGGGAGTCGCTGCAATCGGTCAATTTCGTCTCGACCGAGCCTGTGGAAGTGGGCGGGGCGAGCTCGGATATCGTGAGAACCGTGGGCCTATCCGTGCCCCCGGGGGGATCTCTGGTGGGCACGCAGAGGGTGACGGTGAGGGTGACGGTGGCGGCGTCGGAGGGAAGAAGAGCCTACAGCCTCAATCCCAGCATAATCGGTCTACATCCGGAGAGGCAGGCCACCGTCGGCGATCTCGAGGTCGTCGTCTCCGGGCCGCTGCCGCTTCTCCAAAGCACCCTGGTGTCGCAGATCACCGCCACCGTCGACCTGAACGGGGTGGTCACGGGAACGCTCAAGCTGCGGCCCAGGCTCGCCCTGCCGGACGGATTGAAGCTGGTGGCCGTGACGCCAGACCAGGTTGAGGTGCAGGTCAAGTAAGGGTCTTTTCGACATCGGCCCTGTCGCGTCATGCTGAGTCCTTCTGGGAAGGACGAAGCATCTGGCGGGGGAGGCCCCCCACCCCGTCCTTCCGCAGAAGGATTCGCTGCGGCTCAGGCTGAAGAGACCTTGCAGGTCAAGAAGTTCGCTACTGAGGATTGGGAGACAATGACAAAACCTATTGTGGCAATCGTCGGCCGGCCAAACGTGGGAAAGTCGACGTTCTTCAACCGGATCGTCGGGCAGCGAGTGGCCATCGTCGAGGACGTCCCGGGCACCACCCGCGATAGGCTATACGGAGACGCCGAATGGATGGGCCGGGAGTTTACCCTGGTCGACACGGGTGGGCTGGAGCCTGGCCTGCCGACCGAGTGGGCCGAGCGGATCCGGGACCAGGTGGAGATAGCCATCGACGAGGCCGACATCATCGTCTTCCTTACCGACGCCCGTGACGGCGTGACTGAAACGGACTGGGAGATCACCGACCTGCTCCGGCGCACCACGACGCCGGTGGTCCTGGGGGTCAACAAGGTGGACAACGAACAACGCCGTCTGGACGCGGTGGAGTTCTTTGCCTTGGGTCTCGGCGATCCCCTGCCCCTGAGCGCCTACCATGGCACCGGCACCGGCGACCTGCTGGACGCCGTGGTCTCCCATTTGCCGGCGCCAGTCGACGAGGAAGCCCTGGGCGAGGCGGCGAAGATAGCCATCGTGGGCAGGCCCAACGTCGGCAAGTCCATGCTCCTCAACGCCTTCCTCGGTCAGGAGAGAGCGATCGTTAGCGAGGTGCCCGGCACCACTCGCGACGCCATCGACACCATCCTCGACTGGGAAGGCGAGAGGGTCCTCCTCATCGATACGGCGGGAATACGGCGGCGGGGCAGAATCCAGGGCGGCATCGAGAAATACAGCGTTCTCCGGTCCTTGCGGGCCATCGAGCGGGCCGACGTGGTACTCCTCGTTTTGGACGCCTCGGAAGCTATGACCGCTCAGGATGCCCACATCGCCGGCTACATCTGCGAGGCCTACAAGGGCATGGTGATCGTCGTCAACAAGTGGGACCTTGTCGCCAAAGGCGGCCAAGCTCGCGCCGACTTCTCGCGCTTGATCAGGAGCGAGCTAAAGTTCCTTCCCAGCGCGCCCATCCTTTTCATCTCAGCCAAGCTCGGCCAGGGCGTTGATCACATTCTGCCGGCCGTGATGGCCGTCAAGCGCGAGCGACAGAAGCGCGTGCCCACGGGCCTGCTGAACACCACCGTGAACCAGGCGGTGATGGGCCACAGTCCGCCCTCCGAGAGGGGCAAGCGGCTCAAAGTCCTCTACGTCACTCAAGCTGAAATCGATCCGCCTACCTTCGTGTTCTTTGTAAACGACCCCAAGCTGCTTCATTTCAGCTACCAGCGCTACCTGGAGAACAAGCTGCGTGAGGCGTTTGGCTTCGAGGGCACGCCGATCAAGCTCATCTTTAAGCCGAGGGAAGAAGCAAAGCAGACCCCCTCACCTTAGCCCTCTCCCAAGGGGAGAGGGGATTGCTCCCTCTGGATGAGGGCTGGGGTGAGGGAAGTGCCCAACTCAGCGCGATGTCTCGAAATGTGGGAGAAAGAAAACCGTGTTTGTTAGCTATGGCGTTCTGATCGTATTCAGCTATCTCATCGGCGCCATCCCCTGGGGCTTCATCGTCGGCAAGGTTCGGGGAATCGACGTGCGCAGGCACGGCAGCGGCAAGACCGGCGCCACCAATACCCTACGCACGCTGGGAACCCGCTCCTCGGCGCTAGTCTTCCTCGGCGATGCGGCCAAAGGCGTGGCCGTGGTCTTGCTCGCCCGCTATACTCTCCCGCCGCCGACGGCCCCGGCAGAGATAATAGCCGCCCTCGCCGCCACCGTGGGCCACAACTGGTCGATTTACATCCGTTTCTTTGGTGGACGGGGCGTGTCCATCTCTCTCGGCTCCATCCTCGCAATGTATCCGCCAGTGACCATCCTCGGCGCGGTGGTCTTCGCCGCGGTGGCGATCTTCACCAGATACATCTCCCTCGCTTCAATTTCGGGCATCGCCTGCACGGTTATCGCCCTCGTGGTCTTGCTTTCGCTCCATCTGGATGTCCCCCGGTTCGGGCCGGTGGCCTGGGAGTACGTGCTCTACGGCTTGATCGGCGGACCGCTGGTGGTCTTCGCTCATTGGGACAACATCATTCGTTTGCGCACCGGGAGAGAACGCAAGCTGGGCGAGCAGTTGGAGGCTAAGGGCAACTAGAATGTCGAGACTGGTCGTGGTGGGAACGACAAGCTGGGGCACCTGCCTAGCCATCCTCATGGCGCGCAAGGGCCCGAAGGTAACCCTCTGGGCGAGGAGCGCTGGCCAGGCGGCGGCCCTCGAAGGCGCTCGCCAGAACCAGGCTTTTCTTCCCAACGAAACCTTCCCCGCCAGCCTGGCCGTTTCCAGCGACCTCGAAAGCACCATCGGCGCCGCCTCCCTCGTCATCCTCGCCGTGCCCTCCCAATCAATGCGTCAGAACATCAGGCTGGTCGCTCCCTATCTGCGGCAGGACGCGGTCGTCGTAAGCGCGGCCAAAGGACTGGAGCTAGGAAGCTTGAAGAGGATGACCGAGGTCATCGCCGAGGAGGTTACCGCTCCCCTTCGCTGCCGCATCTGCGCTCTGTCCGGACCCAATCTTGCGAGAGAGATCATCAAGGAGCTGCCGGCCGCCGCCGCCGTGGCCTGCGGCGACCTCAGCATCGCCGCCGAGGCCCAGCGAGCGATAATGACCCCTACCTTTCGAATCTACACCAACGCCGATGTCGTAGGCGTCGAGCTTGGCGGCTCCCTGAAGAACATCATTGCCCTTGGCGCCGGCATGAGCGACGGCCTCGGCTATGGCGACAACGGGAAGGCAGCCTTCATTACCCGCGGTCTGGCCGAGATCGCCCGTCTAGGCGTCGCGGCGGGCGCCAACCCCCTGACCTTCGCCGGACTGGCCGGCGTGGGCGACCTGATCGTCACCTGCACCAGCCCGCTCAGCCGCAACCACTACGTCGGCGAGCAACTGGCCAAGGGACGTCCCCTGCAGGAGATATTGAGCTCGATGCGATACGTAGCGGAAGGCGTGTCCACTACCGTGGCCGCCAGAGACATGGCCCGCCGCCTCGCGGTCGAAATGCCCATCACGGAGCAGATGTATCACGTCCTCTTCGATGGCCTCCACCCCCGCCAGGCGGTGGCCGAGCTAATGCTCCGCCACGCCAAACACGAGTGATTCGATTCCACTTCGGCACACTTTGCGCAGAGGACGCCCTCACCCTAACCCTCTCCTCCTTCCGCAGAAGGACGGCAGGGGAGGGAACAGGACGCCCCGCCCCCTTTCATAATTGGTGGTCCTTCGGCAGAAGGATGGATGACTTCTGAGAAGGACAGCCGGTAACGCCATATGAACCTTGCAGTTCGGCTACGCAACCGGCTGAAGGGCCAAAGTCTCATCGTCCAGTGTGAAGCTACTCGCGTTTTTCGAATGTGCCAATGCGGAAGGCGATTGCGGCTAGGATGCCACGCAAACTCGAACCGCAGTGTGTCCTGAAAGCTCACGATGACTTGCCGGTGGAAGTCCGGCCAAAGGAGGTGCCAAGACCCTTTGTAGCAGCCCGCCAGCGCACGGGGAGACCCGGGCGTTGAAGCGCGGGGTCAAGCTCTCGAAAGGAGAGTGCAA
>JACPQF010000110.1 GCA_016190625.1 Chloroflexota bacterium
AAGGAAATCAACACCTACAAGTCATCCAGAAAGTAGTATGAGAAGGAGAACCGCGGCAATGGGGATGAATTTCGCTTACGCAGTCGTCAGGACTACGTCACCCGAGGCCCCGGATATCTTCTTTGCTGAAGACGAGGAGGTGCTTCAAGAGGTCCTCGCCAGACAGGTAATCTCGCAAACACCCTCCAAGGACATCGCCTCTGACTCACTTGACAGAATTCGGAACGCGTTGCTTGACAGGCAATGGGGAACAGCGCTGGAATTGTGGGCCGAAGCGACAAACATCGCTGGCCCTGTTGATCGTCAAGGTACATAGCGACTCCAAGTATGCTATTCTCCAAGCAGGTCCGAGGAGGTGCGCCTATGGCTAAGCGCTTGTTGCCTGCCATTCAAGGAGCGCTCGGTAGGGCGCGTTGGGGTATTCTGACCATCGGCGTCACCCATGCCGTTGCCGTCGTCGTCGGCATGGCTATGGCCCACAGCGGGAATGCACTCGCGCTCGAGCGACGAGACAGCATCGTCGCCAGCGCCCGCAACGGCGCCACCCTCGTGGCCGACCGTCAGGGCGAGCATCTCCGCGCGGCATTGATAGACTTCACCGAGAATCTCGTGCGCGGCGGGATGACGAGCACCATAACCGGGCTCGCAGTCATTGGTCCATACCCAATCGCGGCCTACCGCGGCTGGGTCGGCGGCGTGGTTTCGGTGAACGACCGGCATGAGAGTCGGCTCGCTGACTCAGGGTCGGCGGTCTATTACCTCGTGACTCTCATCCTGCAACTCATTCCGTACACGCTGGCCGGCGGGGCTGGCGTTTCGCTGGGCATCAGCGCCTGGCGCACCAGAGCGGACGCCACTGTGCCCAAATGGCTCACGTTTCCCCGGGCCGCCGTCCTCGACGTGGCTTGGATCTACGTCCTGGTCGTGCCGCTATTCCTTATCGCCGCGCTCTGGGAGTTCCTCGCGTAGCCCGCCGGCACGCGCTGGTGTACTTGGAGTGGGGTAAGTGACAAATCGATGATGGAGTGGCGACGGCAACTCGGCCGGTGGCATAATTGGATGTAGACGCGAAGATAGCGACCGTGACCGGCCAAAGGCAGGCCGGTCACCTGAGGAGGCCCTCATGCCACGACGCAAGCTACCGAAGACTCCAACCTCTATCCGACAGGGCGGTCGAGAACTCGTCCTTATGGGCGACGTTCGCCAAGCTCCAATCGAAGTGCGCGAGGACGGACGCGTTTTCAGTCCAGTCGTCGCGCTCTGGGTGCGCGCCGATGACGGCTATGTGGTGGGACAGTTGGTCGACAAGCCGGGTCACCCCGCGCAGACGCTGGTGCAGGCTCTTCTGGCGCCAATCCCGGTTCCGGGGCAGCCACAAGCGGCCGCTTTGCCGAGCCGGGTTGTGCTGTTCAACGAAGAGCTGGCCAAGCAGGCAGAGCCGATCTTGGCGCCTCTAAACATCGAAATCACGATCTCTCCGCCGTTCGAGCCATTCGAGGATCTGTTCGCGAACCTCTTCGCCCAACTTGAGCAGTCCCATGAGGCGGGGTCGATGTTGGACCTGCCTGATGACATCCTAAGGCCACTCATCTCGGCCGCTGAACGGCTCTGGCGCGCCAAGCCGTGGGAGTATACGTTCGACTATCCGCCGTTCGCTCTTATGCCAGGTCAGGGTATCGCCCGGCCGCTCTACGCCTGTGTACTCGGCGCTGAAGAGGAGGTATTTGGCGTTGCGCTCTATACGTCCATCGAGGACTTCGAGACGACCCTGATGATTGGCGAATCCGCGACGGGCCTGCTACCAGAGGCCGTGCCATTGTCAGCGCTGGAAGAAGCCGCAGCGGGAGTCATGGGGGCGTTCCGCGGCCGCGTGTTCCTGGTGTCGTTCGGGCCCAAAGACGAAGCGCCTCCAGCCTACCGCGAGCAACTCGCACAGTGCGGGTGGTCCCGCCGGCTGAGAACGGTCCCAACCTTTGCCGCAATGGGCGGGGGCCAGGAGCCGGGGCTGTTGAGTGCAGAGGAGGCAACTGAGGTTACCATTGCCGTCGACTCACTGGTCACATTCTGTCAGCGCCATCGCAAGCAAATCGCCGACGAAGAACTCCCGATCCGCGACGCCGTCGATGTGAGCCTGGCGGAGAGGATTGTGCGCGTCGACGTATCGGTCCCCGGTGAGGATCCCACGGCGCCGCCGGCGACGGTCTTCCGGTTCAAGGTCTCCCTGACATACCAGAAAGACGTCTGGCGGACGATCGACGTTAGGAGCGACCAGAATCTGGAAGACCTCCACTACGCGATTCAGGACGCGTTTGGCTGGGACGACGACCATCTGTACGCCTTCTTCTTGAGCGGCAAGGCGTGGGATGTGTCGACCGAGTATATTCGGCCGGAAGGGCGAGAGCCCGGCCAGCGTAGCGCACGAGCACGCCTGGACCGGCTGGGACTCCGGCCGCGCAAGCGGTTCCTTTACATCTTCGACTTCGGCGATGAGCGGCGCCACCATATCCGGGTCGAGAAAACCGGCCTTACGCCCGACAAAGGCGAGTACCCGCGGATCGTCGAGGAACACGGCGAGGCGCCGCCGCAGTATAGTGACTAATTCGAGTTCTTTTGCGCTGGCGTATCGGAAATTTTCAGCCGCACGGAAGGCGCCAGCACTCCCGTATCTCACGCCGCCACCTTGCGCAGTGCGCCAGCGATCAGTGCTGCTACGCGGCGGCTCCGCAGGCCAGCCCTTCGCTGCAGTTCCTCGGTGGTCGCGAGCCCGCGCTCGATGGCCTGGGCAACCGCAAGTTCAATCTGCTCCGGGTCAACACCCTTCTCAGCCGCGTCTAGAAATGCAGCCGAAAACTGGCAATATGCAGAGACCCGCGAATTCTGTCCCCACTAGGAGGTCTGAATTGTTTGCCAGACCTGCTGTTGCCCCCCACATAGTGCCAAAAAGCGGATGCGATTCCCCAC
>JACPQF010000015.1 GCA_016190625.1 Chloroflexota bacterium
GCAGAGACCCGCGAATTCTGTCCCCACTAGGAGGTCTGAATTGTTTGCCAGACCTGCTGTTGCCCCCCACATAGTGCCAAAAAGCGGATGCGATTCCCCACCGCTTTTTCAAAAGGGGCTTTTCGGCTGCGCTTCTAGTGAAGCTGTCCCATAGGGCGGCCAGCGGCTTCGGTCGGTGGTTCGAGTTCGAGGCCCTCATCGAAGGGCCGCCGATCGATTGTCCCTCGGCGCTGATAGCTACCTGGCTCCGGGCCGCCTGGAGGCTGGGAAAAGTGGTCGTGCCGGTGCTGGTCGTCGGCGCCATCGTGACGTCGGCCATAGTCGCAGTGTTGCCGGCTCCGGCGAGCGGGCCGCTGGGGATAGTGGCGGCCGCTGCCTTTGGCACTTTGGTCATGGTTCCCACCTGGACCGAGCTTCCCATAGCGCTGGCCCTGGTTCAGCAGGGGCTCCCCGGGCCGGCGGCGACTTTGCTCCTGACCTTGCCCGCCGTCAGCATACCCTGCCTGGTCATCGTCGGCGCCGCCACGGCCAGGTACCGCGTGGCCGGTCTGCTGGGCGCCGTTGTGTTCGTCATTGGCGTCGCCGCCGGGCTAGGGTTTGGGCTGTAGCCTGATGTCAAGGCCCAGGGCCGCCCGGTGCCGGTTGCATCAATCAAACCAGCAGACTGGGATTACCGGCTAAAGCCGGCTAAAGCCTCGCCGTCCGGTTGGAGTGTATGCTCCGAGAAGGACCGTACTCCTGAGGGCGGCGACTAGCTTACGCTGTAGGAGAGAACCAGCATGATGGCAAAGAAGAGGGCGCTAGCAAGCTCGACGTAGCCGAGGCGCTTGAAGCTGAACGCCGGGCTAATCCGGTAAAAGGCCCGCAGAGCTTTGCCCACAAGGGGGAGATAGGCGACGAGGGCGAGGATTGGCATTTGGCCGAAGTAGGCAAGGCCGATCAATACGGCCACCAACATCGCCACGTAAAGGAGGGTCTCCCTGCCCAGAGCCAGCCGCGCGCCGATACCGGGGCATTCTCCCCTCGCCTTGAACTGGCGGAGACGCAGGTTTACATACAGCACGCTGCCCGTCGAGTGAAGGGCGCTGAGAAGCCAGAGCAGAAAGGCTGTGGCGCCCAGGTCGCCGAGGGTGGCATAGTAAACGCCGGGCGCCGACAAAGAGAGTCCCAGCGCGCCCACCACTTCGCCGATGGTAGTGCGATCCACTCTTTTGCATTCGACAAGACCCTGAAGGCCGAGGAATCCCAGGCCGAGAACGCCGAACAACACGAGCCACCAGCGCCCGTAGATGACCACCACGGGGGCGGTGGCCAAGCCGGCCAAGAAGAGATAGGCGAGGAGCCAGCGGAGCGCAGAGCCCCGCCGGGGACCGTTGTCCCTAAGTCGAAACGACTTGACGAGAACGCTTAGCGGCTCGCTGGCCAGAAAAACCAGGAGAATGCTAAGCAAGAACAGCAGGGACGCCAGCCCAACCCGGGCTGCTACGCCGAGGCCAATGATATAGGGAACCAGAAGCATGGCCCAGCCGCCATGTTCTTTCGGGATCATCCAAGATTCTCCTCCGAAGCAAGGAAAGGGGGAAAAGGGGAAGGCCCATCAGCGCAGCTATCCTCCCCGTCCTCTTCCCCTTCTCCCACCTTCCGCGGATTTCCTCATCCTGCAGATATCTTACTAACATTGCGCCATCGACGCTGTGACCATAGTCACACAGCGCCACGCGCCTCCCGCTATCCGCCGAGGTCTCCCATTTCATACAGGACCGCAGCGGCGGCGGCGAGGCCGGCGGTCTCGGCGCGACAAATGCGTGGACCGAGGCTCACGGGGATGACGCCGGCGCTGAGAGCGAGATCGATCTCGCCAGGCGAGAATCCTCCCTCCGGGCCGATGAAGAGGTTGACCGAGAAGGGACGTTGGGGCCCCAGTTTCTGCCCGACCTGCGCTTTTCGCAGCGCCGCCTTCAGCCCCATTACCTTCTCGCCTTCCCATGGCAGCAGCGATAATCCTTCAGCCGACCGGCAGGCCTCCCGAAAGCCAACCGGCCGCATAAGCCGGGGAAGCTTGCCCCGCCGGGATTGCTCGGCTGCTTCCAGAATGATCTTCTCCCATCGCTTCAGCTTGGAGTCGCCGACGGCCTCCGTATCGCCCGGCACGCACCGCTCACAAACCATCGGTACGAAGCCCACCACCCCCAGCTCCGTTCCCTTCTGGAGCACCAGCTCGTATTTCGCTCCTTTGAGGAGGGCCTGGTAAATGGAGACCTTGGTTCGCGCCTCAGTGCTGACCAGGCTCTTCCGGCGAACCGTCCCCTGCACCTGGTCCTTTTGGCAGGCGCCAAGCTCGACCTCGTACTCCCAGCCGGAGTTGTCCAATACTTTGACGGCATCGCCGGGGGTCAGCCGCAGCACGTGGGTGAGCTGGTGGACCACTGGGCCGGTGAAAATGACGTCGGGCCCTCTTATGGAGCTGGGAGGGAGGAAAAACCTATGCATGCTTCTCTGCCACCATTGCGTGCCAGTCGCCCTCGACGCGGTCGGCAATTATCACGAGGTTTGCTCTCTCGATAGCCAGGCGAGCCTCTGATGCATGCTCCTCGATGATGCCGCTGGCGATGAGGGCTCCGCCGGGCTTCAGCACGATCGCCAGCGCGCCGGCGAGCTCGACGATCACGTTGGCCAGAATGTTGGCTACCACGACGTCGAAGGTGCCGGCGCCGAAAGGCGAGCCTAGCCCCGGCTCGCGGGCCTTGAGCGTCCCCTTGGACACTATCACTAGGCTGCCGACGCCGTTCGCCCCCACGTTGTCTCTCGCCACCTTGACGGCCACCTCGTCGAGGTCCAGGGCCGTGACCGCCTGGGCTCCTAGCTTCGCCGCCGCGATGGCGAGAATGCCCGACCCGGTGCCGAGGTCGAGGACGGTGCTGCCCGGCGTTAGGCGCTTCTCCAGTTCCCCGAGGCAGAGCCGCGTGGTAGGATGCAGGCCCGTGCCAAAGGCCATTCCCGGGTCGAGCTCGACCACGATGTCCTCCGGCTCTGGCTCGTACTCCCGCCAACTGGGCTTGATGACGATGCGCCCGCCGACGCGATGGACGTCAAAATGGGCTTTCCAGGCGTTGGCCCAGTCCTCCTCGGCAACCTCCCTGACCTCCATCTCGCCCATCGGCCGGATTGCTCGGAGGTGCCAGAGACCCCGCTCGATCTGTTTGCGCCGCCGGGAGGCGCCGGCGTTGCACCGCACGTAGGTGCGAACCGTTACGGGCTTGTCCAGATTGACGACGTAGTTTTCCTGTTCGCTCAGAGGGGTTATGTCCTCCTCGACGACCACGCCTCCCTGGCCATACCGCCGAAACAGATCGGCAACCGACTCGACTGCCTCGCTATCTACTCTTACGCTGATCTCCAGCCAATTCATCCCAAACCAAAGGAAAAGGGCAAAAGGGGAAAAGGAGGGAACCATTCCTCCTCCCCTTTTGCCCTTTTCAACTTTTCCCCGCCTCTAGTTGGTGGTAAATACTTCTCTGATCTTGTCGAAGAGACTCTTCTCCTCTTTGGGCAGCACTGCCCTGCCTAAAGTCTTGGACAGCTCGTGAAACATCTTCTTCTGTTCTTCGGTAAGGCTCTCGGGCGTTACGACCCGGGCGATCACGTGATGGTCTCCCCTGCCGGTTTGCCTGAGATGGGGCACACCCTTGCCCCTCAGGGTGAAGATGGACCCGGTTTGGCTGCCCGCCGGCAGGCGCAGGTTGACCTCACCGTCGACCGTGGGCACCGACATCTCGTCGCCTAGCGCCGCCTGCGCGAAGTTCACCGGCAACTCGTAGATGATATCATCTCCCTGACGCTTGAACAGCTTGTGCTCCCGAACGTGGAGAACCACGTGGAGATTTCCATGGGGGCCGCCGCGTCCTCCCGCCTCGCCTTCTCCCGTCAGCCTGATCTGTGACTCATCGTCCACCCCGGCGGGGATGCTCACCACGATTCTCCGGACCTTGCGCTCCTTGCCGGTGCCCCGACAGGTCGTGCAAGGTGTCACTATGATGCGGCCCTCGCCGCCGCAGCGCGAGCAAGGCGTCACGTTGACGAACTGGCCAAAAATGCTCTGCTGCACGCGTCTGATTTCACCGGTGCCGTTGCAGCTGGTGCATTTCGCCGGCTGGGTGCCGGGCTCGGAACGACTGCCTTTGCAGGCCGAGCAGACCTCGACTCTTGGCAGTTCCAACTCCTTGTCGCAGCCGAACACCGCCTCCTCGAAATCGAGGGTCAGATCATAGCGGAGGTCGGTGCCCCGCTGGGGGCCGCGTCTAGTGGCGCCGGCCGCGCCGCCGAAAAAGGTTTCGAAGATATCGCCCAAGCCGCCGAACGGTCCGAAGCCCTCGAAGCCGCCCTGGCCAAACGCCTGTCCGCTGGAATGGCCGAAGCGATCGTAGTTGGCCCGTTTCTCCGCGTCGCTCAGGACCTCGTAGGCCTCGTTTATCTCCTTGAACTTGTCCTCGGCTCCGTCGTCTTTGTTGCGATCCGGATGGAACTTGAACGCCAGCTTGCGAAATGCCTTCTTGATCTCATCCTCGCCGGCGCTTCTCTCCACGCCCAGCACTTCGTAGTAATCCCGTTTTGTCTTCATATCCTCGCTAGAATGGTCGCAGAATTGTTACAAGGATTCCATCGTAGAAGTTTACCGCAATCAGCATGCCTAGTCAAGCAGAATTCCGGCCGCGGCAACTGGTGGGGATAGACTCCGTGATAGCGAACTAGGATTTGGGAGACAGGCCTGCCTGCTTGCATAGCTCGTTTGCGGTGACGCGGTCGAGGAGCCTATGCCTCTTAACGGGTATTACTTTGGCTCCGTTCGTGTAGATGGCGTGATTCCCACCCTCACGGAGCAACCAGAAGCCGTGAGCCTCCAAGTAGCGGACCAGATCACGCCGTTTGACCGACATTCTCTACTTCGACCGGCAGTTGCTCGATAAGCGCGTTGCCTACAGGAATCTCTTTGCCCAACTTTTCGAAAATCTAAGATGAAAGGGCTTGACAAGTCGGCTCGACTGGTTTATAAACATTGCAAGCATTCGGGCGCTATTACTAATTCCTACTTCAAAGTGCGGCTATCCGTAGTGTAGATGCCTGCATGTTAGGAGGGATGCCTATTGCTCAACTAGCCACCACGGTTTACGCTCCGCAGCCTACTTCGTCCATTGCCCGTAAGTAACAGAAAGGAGACGCTAACATGAAGCTCAGTTTAGTCTTGGCCATCTCCGCGGTTTTCATGGCATTGATAGGACTCGGCTATCTACTGATCCCCGCGACCGTGAGCTTCGGCGTGGTAGATGCCACTGCCTCGTCCGGCTTGATCGAACTATTGCGTCTGCAAGCAAGCACCTTTCTCGGGATCGCCGTCTTGAATTGGGTAGCCCGCAATGCGGAGGCATCGAAGGCTCGCGACTCCATTGTTCTGGCGAATACTGTCGGATTTGCCCTGGCGGCTATCTTGGGGATATGGGGCCTGTTTAATGGCTTACCTACTGTTGCCTGGGTGCCCGTGATCATTGATTTGCTGTTTGCTGTTGCTTTCTTCTGGACCGGGAAAGCAAGCATGTCAGCCGGGAACGAGGCGTGAAGTTGGCTCAAGGTCGTCGTGGTGCCTCATTGTCAGGCTGTTGAGACTCGGCCGCCGCATTGCTTGTCGAGCATGGCAAGGGCCTGGTGGAGGTCGGGTGGGAGGAGGGAGGTGAACTCGACCCATTCGCCGGTGCTGGGGAGGCGGAAGCCGAGAGTGCCGGCGTGGAGGAACTGGCGAGCGACCAGCGGAGACTTCTTGCCGTATACCGGGTCGCCCACCACCGGGTGGCCGGTGGCGGCGAAGTGGACGCGGATCTGGTGGGTGCGGCCCGTCTCCAGGGTGGCTTCTACGAGGGTGTAGTCGCCGTCGAAGTGCCGGAGAACCCGGTAGTGGGTGCGCGCCGGACGGCCGCCCGGGCTGATGGCCATGCGCTTTCGCTGGCGAAGGTCACGGCCGATGGGGGCGTCGATGGTCCCCACCTCCGGCGCAACCTTGCCGGCGACGAGCGTGACATAGCGCTTCAGCATCTGCCTGTCCTTGATCTGCTGAGATAGGCTGCGCTGGGCGCGATCGTTCTTGGCCACTGCCATTAGCCCCGACGTGTCCTTGTCCAGCCGGTGCACGATGCCGGGACGGATGGTTCCGGCGATGCCCGCCAGCTCCGGATGCCGGCCCAGAAGGGCGTTGACGAGGGTGCCATGCTCGTGGCCGGCGGCTGGATGGACGACGAGGCCGGCGGGCTTGTCCACGACGATGAGGTCGGCGTCCTCGAAGACCTCGGTTAGGGGAATTTCCTCCGGGCGGGCGGCGGCCAGCTTCGGCTCGGGAATCTCGACTACGACCTCGTCGCCGGGCGAGAGGCGCTGGCTCGCCTTGGCGGCTTTGCCGTTTACCTGGACGCGTCCCTCCTCGACCAGGCGTTGAACAAAAGAGCGGGAGCGCTCAGCCAGTTGGTCGGCCAGGTAGCGATCGAGACGGGGGGAAGACGACGAGACGGAAAGTCGGATTACTTCGGACATGGCAGGCGCGAGTCCGCGCTCATCGCCGTTCGGAAATGAACTGCTGGTGGGCCACATGGGAAGCCCTCACCCTAGCCCCAATACCTTTCAAATAACGGGACTCTGCGCACTGGGCGCAAATCCCGTCATTCTGAGCCGCAGCGAAGAATCCGGGGTGGTGTGGGGTTCCCCTCCCCACCCCAGACCCTTCGCTGCGGCTGTTCAGAAACTTCAAGTTTCTGTGCTTGGCACAGGGTTCGGGGAACCCTGGGATA
>JACPQF010000106.1 GCA_016190625.1 Chloroflexota bacterium
GCTACAGTGGCGGGCTATGGAAGAGGCAGAAGCTGGTCGCCATAAAGGCCCCCGTCTTCTCCATGTCCAAGCTCATCGGCGTGGACACCTATCTAGGCCCCGAGATGAAATCTACGGGCGAGGTGATGGGCATCGATTACACCTTCACCGGAGCGCTGCAAAAAGCCCTGCTGGCCGCCGGCCTCATGCTGCCCAGGCAGGGCGCCATTCTGCTGAGCATCGCCGACAGAGACAAGCCAGAGGCAGTGCCGCTGATCAAGGGACTGGCGGAAATAGGCTACAAGCTCTACGCCACCGAGGGCACGGCCATAATGATCGAGGCGCTGGGGCTGCCGGTAACGAAGATCACCAAGAAGCTCGACGAAGGCCATCCCAACGTCATCGACGCCATCAGACAAGGCATCGTCGACGGCGTGATAAACACCCTGACCGGCGATCGCACTCCCCTCAAGGACGGCTTCGAGATCCGCCGCGCCGCTGCCGAGCACCGCGTACCCTGCTTCACCTCCCTCGACACGGCGAGAGCCGTAGTCGACGTCCTCTCCCGCGAGGCGATTACCTACAGCATCCAACCCCTGCCCGACTACCTTAAGCCCCGCGCCGTCTCGGATACCCGCCGTTGATGCAGTACAGCGCTAGCCTAAATTCGGTTGGGAATAGTGAATCGGGCGTGATATAATCCAGTAGGCGCATGTCTCGCTATCGTCGAGCTACCTTCCGAGTAGGTGGCAGAGGGAAATTCTTCGAAGGAGTCGCAGAAATGGATTTGGGTTCGTCAGGTTTCTTCGAGCAGGACGAAACTAACGCAGTTCGACTCACTCGGACCAAGAGCGTGTTGAAATCACTCAAACCCAAAGGGATATTGGTCCCGGATTTGCCCGAGGTGACCAACTATCTACTCGTCCACTCGGACCTCGTCGATCTCTTACCATGCGTCAGCGCTTATGCCCGCAAATTGCTCGGAGCAGATACCCAACTGTCTCTTGAAATATACCGCGATCCAGAAATCGAGGACGAATACCTGACGTTTTGCGTCAGACAGGACCATTATCAGGGAAATATCCTGGAGCTAATTGACCGAGTATACGCGGCATGCGGCAATGAGTTCGGCCGCATTTCCGGTGGCTTCCTCATGACGACCGATTCTCAAGCGCCGAGGCCGTAGCAATGGCGCAACCTCTGTGACTACAGAGATGTCGTCGATAATCTCGACTACCTGAGAGGGTTGGCCCTAACCAGAGCTCAGCGAGTCATGATGAGTTGATGTAGCATGCAAGCCGGAAGCCCTCCTGCTTCGTCCCCTCGTCAGGGTGAATGGCTACGCCGGCTTCCAGAAATCGCCGTTTGCAATCTCGACCCGCCGCACTTTACCTAGCGCCTGGAGTGCCGCCAGACGCCGCTCCGCCTCGTCCCAGGGCAGCCCAAAGGTCGTGGCTACCTCCTGAGTTGCAACGTGGCCGTACTTCTCCACGAAGGCGGCGATATCGGTCGGGCATTGTTTGACTAGCTCTCCGGCCAGTTGGAAGATGGCCAACTCATATACCTCGTAGGGCTGATACCCTCTGGTCACGATGGAGCGCCCATCCCGGCCCCGAAAGACCAGTGTGGGGAAGCCCGAGATGCCCTGGCTCCTCGCCTCCGCCATATCGTCGCGGAAGGCCTGCTCCGTGGACGGATCGGACAGGTCCGCGGCGAACCGGTCCAGGTCGAGCGCGACGTCGCGCGCTGCCTGGGACAGCACGTCACGGCGCTCGATGTTCTGGCGCTCGGTCAGGGCCATCTCCCGCACCCGCCTCAGGTAGCGTTCGCCGGCGGCCTCGCCCTGACGCTGGGCAGCTTTGACGGCAATGTTGGCCGGATAGGCAGAGTGCGGCGGATCCTCCAGCCACAGCTCCTCGTCGACGGGCATGCCCGAGCGCCGGGACACGTCGGCCCAATGGGGCGCCACCTGCTCCGGCTTGCCGATGTCGTTCAGAGCGTCGTAGAACGCGCTCCAGCTTTCCAGCAGCCCGCCCATCTTGTAGCTGATGTGCAGTTGCTCGCCGTATTCCTCCACCAGGCGCCTGAGTTTCGGCTCGCTAGCCCAACACCACGAGCAAACCGGGTCCGTATAGTAATCGAGCTCGACCATGGCCCTCTGCCCCTGTTTCTCTATGACATTGCCCGCATTCTCCTCCGGAGAACGGCAAATACCCGTGTTCGGGTCACAATCGAGGGGACGGGCGTCGCCTGCAGCCCACCCCTCTTCGGATCGGTTAGGCTCATCATTCCTGCTGGTCATCTTCTCTCCCCTTCCCTGCGCGATCCAGTATGTGCTTCACACGCCACGTCTCCAATTTCCGGGCCACGGGGAGGATATAGCGTGAGAGCGTTTCTGACGGACCACGTCCCTAGGTTGCCGCGAAATCTTGCCGGGCAGCCTGCTTCTCAATACCCGCTCTCTGGCGTTGACAGATCGAAGCCTTTCGTGCGGAAATGACACGCTCAGTGACCCGCGGTTGCGGTATGCTGGTAGCAGTCGATCGACATCGGCCCGGCGGAGCGATAATATGAAGCTTCGCCGATAGACAGGCTCGCCATGTTGGTGTATTATTGAGCCACGGTGTCGAGGGCACTGTGGCATGCGATACTGAGGGCGAGCTGTGACGAGACTTTGGTCGAAGGTGACGGTCCTGATCCTGTTCTGCGCGGCGCTGGGTCTTGGCGGCGCGCTGATCTTCGGCAAGTCCGGCGGGGGCGATGCCGCCGAGATCGGTTGGGCGTCGCCCGCCGGACACCACGGCTGGCGATGCTGCAGGACCCAGGACAATTCCCGACGCCTCGGCCACAGTTTGGGAAGCCGCAGGGCCTGCCGGGGCGACGAACGCCGCGGAGTTGACCTAACTCGACCGGGATGTCCTGGCCCTGGCGAAGGCGGCTGCCAGGGAAACCTCCCAGGCGCTGGAGAGGGCTATCGACCAGGGGATCAAGTCCGAGGGGGAACTGTTCAGCACCCTCTACTTCCCCTCTTCTCCACCGACTTCACCGCCAACCTTTTCTACCTTCTATGATGACTACATCGATTCGGCCATCAAGCCCATCGAGGACAGATATCTGGCCACCAACAAGCGGCTCGTCTTCGCCATCCTCGTGGACCGCAACGGCTACGTTCCTTCCCACAACTCGACGTTCTCCCAACCGCGCACCGGTAACCTGGAGACCGATTTGAAGATAAACAGAACCAAGCGGCTGTTCAACGATGTCACGGGCTTTCGCGCTGCCAAGAATCGGGAGGACTTCCTGCTACAAGTGTATCGCCGCGACACCGGCGAGACGATGAAGGATCTGTCGGTCCCGGTGCTGATCAAAGGAAAACACTGGGGGGCTTTTCGGATCGGATACGCCAATGAGTAAGGCGTTTGGCACGCTGGCAGCCAGGCTCTCTTTGATACTGATCGTAGTGATACTGATCTTCGTGGTCGCGTTTGCCATCTATCTGGTTCGCGACCGCTCTGACGAGATGGACGAGATGATCCTGCAGAAAGGGGTATCCGCCGCCAAGACCGGCGCCACCGTGGCCGGCAAGACGCTCGATGGCATCATCGACGACGGCCTGTTTACCACCGGCGAGGTGTTCGACTACACTCTCGTTCCTATCGACTTGCCCGGCGCCATCACGAGAGGATATGCCGGCGCGTCGGATCAGGCTCTCACCAACATCAGGAAATATCATTACGCCAGCACGCTGGATTCATTCTTGGATAACGCCGTTCTGGAAGTCGAGGACGAATTCCTAAAAGATCCGCAGATCGTTTTCGCCGTCCTCGTCGACGTGAACGGCTACTTACCAACTCACAACTCGCGCTACAGCCAGCCGATGACGGGAAAGCTTGCCAGCGACCGGGATAACAACCGGACGAAAGGGTTGTTTGACGATGAGACAGGCTTGCAGGCGGCCCGCAACACCGAGCCGTATCTGAAACAGGTCTACAAGCGCGATACTGGAGAGGTGATGTGGGACATATCATCCCCGGTCTATGTGAAGGGACGCCAGTGGGGCTCCTTCCGCATCGGCCTTCCCATGGATAAGGCGGCGGCGGCCATTGCCGCTCTGCGCTGGAAGGTGATTCTCGCCATGGCCCTTCTGCTGCTGGTCATGGTGGTAGCCATAAACAGGGTAACCTCCTACATGATGAGACCCTTGCAGTTTCTGCACCGGGCAGTCGAGCGAATGGAGAAAGGGGAGCTAGAGGAGGGAGAAATCGCCCATTTGGGTCGGACAAAGGGGCGAGACGAGGTGGGCGTCTTGAGCCGGGTGTTTGCCAGGATGGCCGCCGAGGTCAATGCCAGGGAGGCGCGGCTCAAGCAGCAGGTAGAGGAGCTGCGCATCGAGATCGACCAATCCAAGAGGGCGAAGCACGTGGCGGAGATCACGGAGACGGATTACTTTCAGAACCTGCGCCAGAAGGCGAAGCAGATGCGGCAGACGAATTCGTCGGAGTGAACAGATCGGGGTGAGTCAGAGCGAGGGGCCCGGAGAATTAGAGCATTCGATAACGAAGAGGGAGGCTGCCAATATGGCCAAGGTCGTATCCATTCATTCCTTCCGCGGTGGCACGGGCAAATCGAACACCACGGCAAACCTGACGGCGATCATCGCCCAAACGGGGAAACGGGTCGGCGTGATCGACACCGACATCCAATCCCCCGGCATCCACGTCCTCTTCAACCTCGAGGAAGAGAACATGGACAAATCGCTCAACGACTACCTCTGGGGCCGCTGCCCCATCGAGGAGGCGGCCTACGACTGTAGCCCCACGCTCAAAGTCGGCGGCGGAGAGGTGGCCGTGATGGGCGGCGGGATGTATCTCATTCCTTCCAGCATCAAGGCCGGCGACATCGCCCGCGTCCTGCGCGAGGGCTACGACGTCAATCTGTTGCACGACGGCTTCCGCGACCTCACGCGCCGCTTGAACCTGGACTATCTCCTGATCGACACGCACCCTGGCTTGAACGAGGAGACGCTGCTGTCGATCACGCTTTCCGACGTGCTTGTGATCATCTTGCGGCCGGATCAGCAGGACTTCCAGGGCACGGCCGTTACGGTGGACGTGGCGCGGAAGCTAGACGTTCCCCAGCTCCTGCTGGTGGTCAACAAGGTCCTGCCCCGCTACGACTTGGAGGCGGTCGGCCGGCAGGTGGCGAAGACCTTCGACGCCGAGGTGGCCGGGGTCCTGCCGCTCTCGGAGGACGTGGTCAGCCTGGCCAGCGGCGGCATTTTCGCCCTACGGTATCCCGACCATCCCCTGACGCAGCGGTACCGGCAGATCGCGGCGAAGATAATGGGGTGACCAGCGGTCAGTTCCAGGAGAAAGAAGATGAGTCCAGGACTATTCGATCGACTGAATCAGGAGATGCAAGCGCGGGACAAGACGCCGGGGTTGACCATGTCCGACGTCCTCGTACTGCCCGAGGCCGAGCGCCGGCTTCTCAACTGGATGATGCGCGCGGACGAGGTATCGCTGGCAGAGGTAGCCGATCGCCTGCAGGCAGACGAGACAGCGGCCCGGGCGAGGCTCGCCGAGCTAATGGAGAAGGGCTACGTGCGCGAGATTGACATACACGGGGATGTTCGCTACCGGGTGCGCCTGGCGCCCAAACGGGGGCGGGAAATCCCCTTGAACATCTGGTCCGCGCTGGACGATAAGGTCGACAAGTAGGGGAGAACAGAGGATGAATTGCTTCCATTGTGATAAGTCAGCGAGCGGCATTTGTCGCTTCTGCGGGCGGGCGCTGTGCAAGGACCATATGAAGAATCGGATACCCTACATCATCACCATCTTCGTAGGGGATAAGCAGGTGCCCAAGGCGGTGGCGGTGGCCGACGCCCTCTACTGTGGTGTCTGCAAGCCTCAGCCCGAGCCCATCGAGATGCCGGAGCTCTACTGATGTTACTGGCCGCCATCCTTGCCGTGGCGATTCCCTTGATCTTTCTTTACCTGGTGCGCTGGCTGGACCTGTACGCCTCGGGCAGCTTCAAGCTCGTGCTGGTTTGTCTCCTCTGGGGCGTCGTCGCCTTCGCTGCCGCCTTTCTGGTGAACAACCTGGCGAAGCCAATCGTGGGCGCCGCCCTGGTCGTGACCGTGACCGCGCCCATCGCCGAGGAGATCCTCAAGTCCCTGGCGCTGGTATATCTGGTGCGACGTTCGGACTTCACCTACTTCGTGGATGGAGCCATCTACGGCTTTGCCGCCGGCTCGGCCTTCGCCGTGCTGGAAGGCCTGGACTACATGCTCCACGCCGGTGCAGGTGGGGCGCTCGTCGCCGTGCTTAGCCGCGCTTTCTCGACGACGCTGATGCACGGGAGCGCCAGCGCGCTGGTGGGCGTTTCGCTGGGGCGCCTGCGCTTCGGGCGCGGGCTCAGCCGGCTGGCCTCCGTGCCGCTGGGCTGGGTGGCGGCTATCGCCTTACATGCCACCTACAACAACATGGTCAACAACCTGGCCAAGGGTGAGTCGGGCCTCCTGATGCTGGGCCTGGCGATCGCTCTCGGCCTCGCCGGCCTTGGTCTGATCGTCGCCTTCATACTGTGGGGGCTGAGCGAGGAGCGCCGCTGGCTGCGCGAGACGCTGGGCTTGAACGTGGGCGTGTCGGCGGGAGAGGCGGCGGTGGTGCAGAAGATGGCCGACCTCGAGAGCTTACTGGCGCCCATTGGCGAACGATTTGGCGAGGGCAAGCGCCGCCAGGTCGAGGATTTCCTTCGCCTGCAGGCGCAGATGGGCCTTAAGCGCAAGGCGCAGGAAATGACGGAGGATGCCGGCAGGCGTCGCGAGCTGGAAGAGCAGGTGGCAGCGTTGCGGGAGGAGATGGACGTCCTGCGACGCAGCGTGGGTGTTTACTGTATGTCCTACGTCCGCTCGATCCTACCGCCCGAGACCGAGCCCCTCTGGTCCCGGCTTGGCCAGAATCTCGAGACCGTCAAGACGCCTGCGGGCCCGAGTCTTTGGGGCACGCTAGGAAACAGGATGGGAGCCGGGGGTCAGGGGTCAGAGGACGGGGGACAGGAGTCGGGAGTCGGGGGTTAGGGGTTCTCGCTATGGTCCGCAGACGATTTCCTAAATCACCGCTTCCTTATGCCTGGCGCTGTTGCACAAGATGTTGACGGCCACTGGCAGACTGGCGATGTGGGTCGGGAAGGTCTCGACGTGGACGGCCAAGGCGGTAAAGCGGCCGCCAAAACCCTGCGGCCCCACCCCCGTCGCGTTGATCCTTTCGAGAAGCTCCTTCTCCAAATCCGCTGCCTCCTGATCGGGATTTGGCTCGCCCACCGTGCGCAGCATCCCTTTTTTGGACAGCAGGATCGCCTTGTCGGCCGTGCCGCCGATGCCGACGCAGATAATGGCTGGTGGACAGGGGTTGCCGCCGGCTTCCTCCACGGCTCGCACGACGAAATCGACCACGCCTTTACGGCTGGCAGCCGGGGTGAGCATGCCGAGCCGGCTCATGTTTTCGCAGCCAGAGCCTTTGGGAACGACGCTGATCTTCAGGTTTTCTCCCGGCACGATCTCGGTGTGGATGACCGCCGGCGTGTTATCTTTAGTGTTGGTCCGCAGCGAGAACGGCTTGTCCACGATCGACTTGCGCAGATAGCCATCGATGTAGCTCCGCCTGACCCCCTCGTTGATAGCATCGTACAGCGGACCGCCGATCACATGGACATCCTGTCCTAGCTCGAGGAGGACGACAGTCGTGCCAGTATCCTGGCACAGCGGATAGCCTTCGCCCTCGGCGACGGTGATATTGTCTAGAAGCTGCTGGAGAGCCTCTTTCCCGATTGGCGACTCCTCTTTGTCAAAGGCATCCCGCAAAGCGCCTTTCACATCTTGGCCCAGGTAGCGGCAGGCCTCCTGGCACAATCGGGCGACGGTTTCCGTGACTTGTTCTGCTTTTATCAGTCTCATGCTTACTACTCCTATTCATAACGACCGGCTCCGACGGTGAGGCGCTGTTCTCAACAGACTACACCTTTATACACTAGCAAATTCGGCTGAAAAAAACAATTCGATAAGCTAACTCCGACTTCTGGACAAGCGTAGTTATCGATTCTCTCCCGGCGGCGAGCAACTTCGCCAAGATCACTGTGCCAATTCGAGCTTGTCGACAGCGATGGTGATGCACTATACTGAGAACGATCCAGGTGGGCCTGCGGACAGACGAAGCGATGTTCCTCCACGATGCCCGCCTACCTGCCAGTTTGAGTAAGCACTATGTCCATAGGATTCGAGATCCTCAATGAGATCAGGAGCATGAGACCATTGCAGCAGGTCGTGGTGTCTACTTGCAACGCTTTCTGGAGCGCACTTACGGCAAGGGGGCGCTGGAGGAAAATGAAGGGAATAGCGACCGTGCGGCTATCGGATGGCGCGGTCTACGAAGCCGAAATACATTGGTTTGAAGCCCACGGCTTAGGCCGCAGGGATTTCAAGATCAAGAGGATTATTCGATGAGCGATTTCGTTATTTGCATCAATAATGGAAGCAATCCGGCAAGCCTGATCGTTGGTAAGGTATACCGACGATTGCCAGATACCGAGGCTGAGTCGCACGATATGCTACGGATTATCGACGAGGACAGATCGGAGCCTAGTGGCTATCTTTACCCGTCGTCGGTTTTCGTACCTATTGAGCTGCCTGAGGCGGCAGAGAGGGCCTTGAGGACCAACACGGACTAGATAATCCGGCACCTATGAGCGCCTCGCGGCAGATGTTTGCCGACTACCTCTAAGGAGGTGAGCTGTCAACAGGCATACTCGAAACATCCCGTCCAAAGCCAGGAACATCTTCCTCGCACTTGGGGGCGCAGCCATAGTGGCGTTGTCGGCAGTGGGCCTATGGGGGCCCAATCAGCCCACGCCTGCCACCGCCGGAGCGCCGGGTTTCCAGATCAGGCAGGGCGAGATTGTCCTGCCCAAGGAGTTCCGCGCCGACGTGCGGTCTTTGCCGCAGGTCGCCGCCGTCCCCGACGGCGAGCCGCTGCCCTTGCGACAGCCTCCGGCGCCTTCCGGTAGGCAGGTTCTCCCCGGTGCGACCGAGCCTCAGTCTCTGGCTCCATCTCAAGCGACAGTCGCCAGCATGCCAGCTCCGACGCTAAACTTCGCCGGCCTTTCTCGCACTGACAGTTGCACCGGCGGGCAATGTGGCTCCGGCTTTCCCCCCGATACCAACGGAGACGTGGGCCCCAATCACTACATGCAGGCCGTCAACACCTCGATCGGCATTTACAGCAAGACCGGCGTTCAACTGGCGGCTTTCACTTTCAATTCCTTTTGGGCGGGTGCGGGAACGGGGACGCCCTGCGACAGCAACAACCGGGGCGACCCCGTGGCGCTCTACGACCCGCTGGCCGACCGTTTCATCTTCATGGACTTTGCCTGGAGCAATACCAGCGCAGGCCCCTACTACTTTTGCTTTGCCGTCTCGAAGACGGGCGATCCGGTGGCTGGCAGCTACTGGTACTATGCCGTTCGCGGCGACGACGATGCACACCCTTGGCTGCCCGATTACCCCAAGGGCGCCATTTGGCCCGACGGCATTTACTTTTCGGCCAATATGTTCGATTTGCGCAGCAACCCTGAGCAGTTCCAAGGGGTGCGAGTTTGGGCCTTCAACCGTGAGCAAATGGAAGCCGGGCTGCCCTTGCAGTCTGTCGTCGTGGATTTGGGCTCGAGCAACTACTTCTCGCTGCTGCCCAGCAACCTGCGGGGAAATCAGCCGCCTTCCGGAACCCCCAAGTACTTTGTGTCCGAAACCCAGGTTGGCTACGCCTTCGAAGTGTTCAAGTTTCACGTGGACTACGGTGGCTCCGGCTCGAGCTTCACCGGTCCGACGCGGGTCTCACAAGCGAACTACACGTGGCCGAGTGGGGCTATCGTCCCCCAGCCCGATACCAGTACCAAGCTCGATACTCTGGGCGACGCTCTCATGATGCAGAACCAGTATCGGCACATCGGCGGCGCCGAATCGCTGTGGGTAGCCCACGCGGTCCAGACCTCCTCGACATCCAACACGGGCATCCAGTGGGCCCAAATCGGCGTGACCGGCGGCACTGTGGCGACTACGCCCGTCCAGCAGCAAAAGTACTTTCCCGATACGACGCTGTATCGTTGGATGCCCAGCCTGGCCGTCGACAAACAGGGCAACATGGCGGTCGGCTACAGCGTATCGAGCTCGAGCGTCCATCCCGGCATTCGCTATTCGGGCCGTCTGTCCACTGATGCACCCAACACCTTGGGACAAGGTGAGGCCACGCTGGTCGACGGCAGCGGCTCGCAGATCTACACTATCAATGGCTCGCCAGTCAGCCGTTGGGGGGACTATAGCGCCATGACGGTCGACCCCGTCGACGACTGCACTTTCTGGTACACGACCGAGTACTACACTGCCAACGGCGGGAACTGGAATACGCGGATCGGAAGCTTCAGTTTCCCCACCTGCAGCGCCAGCGCTTCCACGGCAACGCCGACAGCAACCGCCACGACGACGCTTACTCCGTCGACGACGGCCACAGCTACGGTCACACCAACACCTACGACAACGGGCACGCCGACGGCGGCAGGCACCGCGACGGCCACAGGCACTGCCACGCCGACAGCTACTGCCACACCAGAGCTGAGCTTCAAGCTATATCTGCCGGCTGCGCTGAACAATTATGAATAACCTGAGCAGGTGATGGCCTCGGCGTCGAGACCGCAAACACCCGAAGGATAGCCTTTCGAGCAAAGCTCCCAGCCCACCAGGGGGCTTGACAAACGGGAAAGAAGGTGATATAAGACGACTAAGTTGATTTAGAAAGTCATCTTTATGGCTAGCGTTTCGACGCCGACCAGTCATCTGGAGGCCCACGCCGAAAGGCGGTGGGCCTCCTTGTGGGTTAAGGAGGAGATCGACGATGATCGCAAAACGATTGGCCCCACTGGCGGCGACGGTAATTCTAGCGCTGGCGTTAGTTGGCTGCGGCGAAACCACCGGGCCGCTGGAGGCCGGCGCTAGCCGTCCGGTCACGCTTCTGAACGTTTCCTACGATCCCACACGCGAGCTTTACAAGGAGTTCAACGTCGCCTTCGCCAAGTACTGGAAGGAGAAAACCGGCCAGACCGTCACCATCAATCAATCGCACGGTGGCTCGGGCACCCAGGCCAGATCCGTGGTGGAAGGTCTCGAGGCCGACGTAGTGACCCTGGCGTTGGGCTACGACGTCGACGAGATCCGGGAGAAGGGACTCGTCGCCGCCGGCTGGCAGTCGCGCCTGGCCAGCAACAGCTCGCCTTATGTGTCTACGATTGTGTTTCTGGTGCGTAAGGGCAATCCCAAAGGCATCAAGGATTGGGAGGACCTGGTGAAGATCGGTGTCTCGGTCATAACCCCCAACCCCAAGACCTCGGGCGGGGCGCGCTGGAACTATCTGGCGGCCTGGGGCTATGCCCTGAAGCGCTGGGGGAACGACGAGGCCAAAGCCAAGGACTTTGTGGCCAGTCTGTACAGGAACGTGCCGGTGCTCGACTCGGGCGCCCGGGGCGCGACCACCACTTTCGTCGAACGGGGCATCGGCGACGTGTTCATCTCGTGGGAAAACGAGGCGTTCCTCGCCCTCAACGAGCTGGGGAAGGACAAGGTCGAGATCGTCGTGCCGTCCATCAGCATACTGGCCGAGCCGCCGGTGACCGTGGTGGACAAAGTGGTGGACAAGCGGGGCACGAAGGCCGTGGCCCAGGCCTATCTCGAATACCTGTACACGGAGGAGGGCCAGCAGATCGCCGCCAAGAACTACTACCGGCCCCGCCTCGCCTCCGTGGCGGCCAAGTACGCCGACAAGTTCCCGACGGTGAATCTGCTCACCATCGACGAAGCCTTTGGCGGCTGGCAGAAGGCCCAGAAGGCGCACTTCGCCGACGGCGGGGTATTCGACCAGATCTATCAACCCAAAAGGTAAGGAGAGATTGTTGGCGGTAGTGCTCAAGCGACGGAGTATCTTGCCGGGCTTCGGACTGGCGATGGGCTTCTCCGTGCTCTATCTCAGCCTGGTGGTACTGGTTCCTCTCTCCACGGTCGTTCTCAAGACCGCTACGCTGAGCTGGGACCAGTTCTGGCAGACGATAACCGCGCCCCGCGTGCTGGCCTCTTACCAGCTGAGCTTCGGCGCCTCCTTCGTCGGCGCCCTGATCAACGCCTTTTTCGGCCTGGTGGTCGCCTGGGTGTTGGTGCGCTACGACTTCCCGGGCAAGCGAATCGTGGACGGTTTGGTCGACCTTCCCTTTGCTCTGCCGACGGCGGTGGCGGGCATCGCCCTGACTGCCGCTTACTCGGGCAACGGCTGGATCGGCCAGTATCTAGAGACGCTGGGGATCAAGGCCGCCTTCACGCCGCTGGGAGTCGTCATCGCCCTCACGTTCATCGGGCTGCCCTTCGTGGTGCGAACGGTGCAGCCGGTCCTCCAGGACGTCGATCAGGAGGTCGAGGAGGCTGCGGCCATCCTTGGCGCCCGCCGCTGGCAAACCTTCTCCCGGGTTATTCTGCCGCCGGTGCTACCGGCTGTTCTTACCGGCTTTACCCTCGCCTTCTCGCGGGCGCTGGGGGAGTACGGCTCGGTGGTCTTCATCGCGGGCAACATGCCGATGCGGACCGAGATCACCCCGCTCCTGATCGTGACCAAACTAGAGCAATTCGACTACGCGGGCGCCACAGCCATCGCCCTGGCCATGCTCGTCGCCTCTTTTGTATTGTTATTGCTGATGAACCTTCTCCAATGGTGGAGCAGGAGGCGCTATGGCGCGTTGTGAAATGGCCTCAGGCACCGTGGGCCGTATCTCAGTAAGGGCGACGTCCTTCGGCGGAAGGATCGCCGCCACGGGGGGCGGCCACTACGGAGCGATTCCTCATCGCCGTAAGGGCGGTGTCCTTCGGCGCATGGATGCCCGCCCCCGTCCTTCCGGGAAGGGCGCAGGGACGGCCAGTACGAAGAGGGAAGGTAGCTAGGTTATGGCCGACAGCATTGCCTTGAGGGCCACTGCAGTGGCCAAAGCTCACCCCCGGGCGAGGTCTGAGCCAGCGTTCGCCCGTTGGGCGCTGACGGGGACCGCTCTATCGTTCCTCGGTCTGTTCCTCATCCTTCCCCTCGGCGTGGTTTTCGCCGAGGCCTTCAAGAAGGGGATAGGGGCCTACCTGATGGCGATCTCTCAGCCGGAGGCGCTAGCCGCCGTTCGCCTGACCCTGCTGGTGGCGGCTCTAGCCGTGCCCCTCAATCTGGTCTTCGGCGTGGCGGCATCGTGGGCCATTGCCAAGTTCGACTTCCATGGCAAGAACGTGCTCATTACCATAATCGACCTGCCCTTTGCCGTCTCGCCCGTGATCTCCGGGATGATCTTCGTGCTGCTCTTCGGCTCACAGGGATTGATCGGCCCCTGGCTGGCGGCGCATGACCTCAAGGTCATCTTCGCCGGGCCCGGCATCGTCCTCACTACGGTTTTCGTCACCTTCCCCTTTGCCGCCCGCGAGCTGATTCCCCTCATGCAGGCCCAGGGCAGCGAGGAGGAAGAGGCCGCGCTGTCGCTGGGCGCCAGCGGCTGGCAGACCTTCCTTCGCATCACGCTGCCCAATATCAAGTGGGGGCTGTTGTACGGCGCCATCCTGGCGAACGCTCGCGCTATGGGCGAGTTTGGCGCGGTATCGGTCGTTTCCGGACACATCCGGGGCGTGACCAACACCTTGCCGCTGCACGTGGAGATCCTGTATAACGAATACAATTTGTCCGCTGCCTTCGCCGTGGCTTCGCTGCTGGTCCTGCTGGCGCTGGTGACGCTGGTAGCCAAACGAATAGTCGAATGGAAGTCAGGGTCGGAGTTGGCTGCTGGCAGGGGAGAAAGCAAATGAGCATCGAGATACGCAACATCAGCAAGACGTTCGGCTCCTTCGTTGCCCTTAGAGACGTTAGCCTGAGTGTGCCGGCGGGCGAGCTGGTCGCCCTGCTGGGCCCCTCGGGTTCTGGCAAGACTACCTTGCTACGGATCATCGCCGGCCTGGAGGTTGCCGACAGCGGCTCCGTGCTGTTTGACGGTCAGGATTCCACAGTGCGCCGCATTGGCGACCGGCAGGTTGGCTTCGTCTTCCAGCATTACGCCCTGTTCCGGCATATGACCGTCTTCGAGAACGTCGCCTTCGGCCTGCGGGTGCGACCTCGCCACGAGCGGCCCTCCAAGGCGGAGATCGAGCGCCGGGTTCAGGAGCTATTGGAGCTGGTCCACCTCGGGAGCTTGGCCAAGCGCTATCCTTCTCAGTTGTCTGGTGGCCAGCGCCAGCGGATCGCCCTCGCCAGGGCGCTGGCGGTCGAGCCCAAGGTTCTTCTGCTCGACGAGCCCTTCGGCTCTCTCGACGCCAAAGTCAGACAGGAATTGCGCCGCTGGCTCAGGCAGCTCCACGACGAGCTCCAGATAACGGGCATTTTCGTCACCCACGATCAGGAAGAGGCGCTGGAGGTGGCCGATCAAGTGGTGGTGATGAACGAGGGACAGGTCGAGCAGGTAGGCACGCCCGAAGAGGTCTACGACCAGCCGGCCACGCCTTTCACCTACAATTTTCTCGGCAGCGTGAATCTCTTCCGGGGGCGCGTCCACGAAGGCCGGGTGCAGATGGGCGCCATAGAGATGTTCGCTCCGGAGCACATCGAGGTCAGACATTCGGTGGCCGTCGGCTATGTGCGTCCTCACGAAATGGCGGTCGAGCGCCAAAACGGCGGGGAGTCCACCATCGAGGCCACGGTGCGCTACCTGCACGCCGTTGGCCCCACCGTGCGCCTGGAGCTAGAAAGGAGCGACGGCGGCGATCTAATCGAGGCCCACCTGAGCAAAGAGCGATACCGCGAGCTGGACCTGAAGATCGGGGAGACCGTCTTCGTCAAGCCGCAGAACCTACGGGTCTTTGTGCCCGACAATTACCAGATCTAGGGGTCAGTGGTTAGTGGTCAGTGGCCAGGGCACGGGAGCCGACCACAGGCCACAGGCCGCTGACCACTGAATAGGAGGAGGAATGACGTGAGTGAATCTGCACAGGAAACGAAGATCGAGGGCTTGAAGGCTGAACTGGGAAAGGAGGCGCGGCGGGCCAAGCTCAACTTCAACGAGCTCAAAAGCGGTGGCTTCATCAAGCAGACCCAGAAGGACCTGTTCACCGTCCGGTTGAGATGTCCGGCCGGCCTGGTCACCTCGGAGAAACTGAGAAAGGCCGCCGAAATCGCCGACAGGTACGGGCGGGGAGAGGTACACCTTACCGTCCGCCAGTCGGTGGAGGTGCCTTGGGTCAACTACAGAGATTTCGATGCCATCGTCGAGGAGCTGAGAGCCATCGGTTGGTCGGTAGCCTCGTGCGGGCCGCGTGCGAGGGTCCCAACTGCCTGCGCCGGCTGCAGCTACAACCCCAACGGCCTGGTGGATACTCAGGGCATGTGCCTTGAGGTGGATCGCCGCTACTTCGGCACCCCTACCGGGCTCCACAAGTTCAAGGTCTCCTTCTCGGGCTGCCCCATCGACTGCTTCCGCACGCGAGAGATGGACCTCGGCTTTCAGGGTGTGGTGGAGCCGGAACTGGTAGAGGATATTTGCAACGGCTGCGAGCTCTGCGTCCGAAACTGCGAGGACGGGGCCCTACAGATGGTCGATGGGCTGCCGGTGCGCGACCCCGATAAGTGCATTGGCTGCGGCGACTGCGTGAAGATCTGCCCGGTCGACGCCATGGTGATGGCCCGCAAGGGCTGGCTGGTGCGGGTGGGCGGCAAGCACGGGAAGCACCCTCTATACGCCTACGAGGTGGCCAACCTCACGCCCGACGAGGGGGTATTCGCCCTGATGGAGAAAACCCTCGAGTGGTACCGGGAAAACGGCAAGGGCCGCGAGCGCATTGGCGCCGTTATCGCCCGGGTCGGCGTGGCCAAGTACGTCGACGAAGTGGTGAAGCCCCTCGGCCTGGCGGCCATCGAGAGAGCCGAGGACAGGAGAAAATACCGGGCAGGAGGCAACTTCCATGACTGATCAGACCTGTGACGAAAAGCTGGACCTGCGGGGCGTCCTCTGCCCTTTGAACTTCGTCCAGACCAAGCTGAAGCTCGAGGAGATGGAGGACGGCCAGATCCTCGAAGTGGTCCTCGACGACGGAGATCCCATCCGCAACGTGCCCCGCAGCGTCAAGGAGGAGGGTCACAAGATCGTGGGCGTGGAGCGCCGCGAAGACAGCACCTACAAGATTCTCATCCGTAAACTAGGAAGCTAGTAGGCGCCCAGCGGTACCATCATCTCATTGCAAAAGTTGACCGTTCCACTCGGATTTTGTGTGAGGGAGGGTTTCTTATGGCGACAGAGGTAAAGCCCGACCGCGTTCTCGATTGCCGGGGGCTGTTATGTCCCATGCCCACCGCCCAGCCGACGCGGTCCGCCTCCTTCTGGAGAAGGACCGGCGGCCCCTCCGCGGGACCCTCGCCGGGGCGCAGGCCACACCACCCCGCAAGGAGCTTGAACGGAATCGTTCGCACGAGAACGCCGGCCACCGACACCCCGACCAGCGCTTCGACTAACAGCCAGCGCTCCGGCCAGGAACGCTGGCCGACCTTGTCCAGATCACCTATCCACGACCCGTACCAGGCCACTTCCCACCAACTCTTCCACGAAAGCCCGCACGTCGGCGGCGAGCTCCTCCGGCTCGGCGTCGAACTCTTTGCTCAGTTGCCGGCAGATATCTTCCAGCGAGCGCGGCGTTTCGATCATCTCCCAGATGTTCCGGCCAACGGCGTCCAGCGCCACGTATTCGTCCCGCTCCAGGTCGAGAATGACGAGGTCGTCCTGCACGGGGGCCGTCTGCAGTCCGGCAACGCGTACGACGTTCATTTGGTCTTCCTCCAGACATGGTATTGGCCGCAAAAAAGGGAACCAGAGGACAAAGCCTCTCGCTCCCTTATGCCCATATCCGAGGCAGTCACTCTACTAGGTAGCTGTCAGCCATCAGCCGTCAGCTTTCCACGATTGTTTAGAACTCCCGTTTTGCCGCCGAGGGCACTATAACCCAAACGCGAATCCGATGTCAAGACGATCATGAGTCGACCGTGCCCCCATCGAGCGCGGGACCCAGACCATGTATCGTCCTCTTGACCTCGATGAAGGTGACTGTTGGCTTGCGCCATGTGCGGCGATGTTTCGGCCCGCCAGAATCGGCAAGGCAATCCTTCTCATGCAGGCAATAGTTTGCAACCAAGCATCCGCATGTGTCCAGATGGCGCCCACCGCCGTGAAGCTGACGGCTGACGGCTGATAGTCCGTAGGGGCGAAGCATAGGCGCTGGGCCTACGACTAGCCCATCACACCCCTTCGCCAATGCTTCGCCCGCCTCGCCTTTGTCTTCCAACCAACTCTGTTCAGAACGAACAGGCCTGACGCAACAACCAACCGGGAGGGCGAAGCATTGGCGAAGTTCCTTTAGTGCTCCGACCTAGCTGGTTCTGCGAATGCTTCGCCCCTACAGTCTCGGACCATCAGACCCGTGCAAGCAGGGGGACCGCGTAATTCCTGTTACTTACAGCTATCTAGAACACGGGCTCCCCGGCTTCGTCCAGATAGCCGAACCGGCGCATCATTTCCCCCTGGGACTCGATCAGCCTGGCCACCAGGGGCAACGGCAGCTCCTCCCGCCAGTTGCCCACCTTTCCCTGGCGGAAGAACTGCCCGCGCATGGCCGAGGGACGCTCCCGAAAACCGCCCGCCTACTCCTGGCGGCTGAGCTGGTCGAAGGCCGAGAACCCCACCGCCTTGCGCACCTGCGACGGGTCTACCTCGAGGCCGCAGAAGCGCAGCATCCCAGCAAACACCGCCTCGGCGTCCCGGCGCAGGTCCTCGTAGCGGACCAGATGCACTGGCAGGTCCGACTCGTCCAGCCAGCTCCGGGCGTGGTCGCTCCAGGTGCCCAGATGCTGGCGCAGTTGATTGCTCAGGTGGCCGGCCGACCGCGACATGGCGAAGTCGGGGTCGCACAGGTCCACCACCGCCTCCTCTATGCTGAAGCCGCGATGGTTGGCCCACGAGAGAGCCAGGTCGAGGGGATTCCGCAGAATGTAGATCGCGCCGGCAGTCACGTCGGCGGGAAAGAGGCCCTCACCCCGGTCGGTGCGCCCCCAGGCGTCGTGGACCTTCAGGTAGAGCGTGCCCGGCGACTCTCCGGCCAGGCAGCGGTACACCCCCGGGCGCAGGCAGTCGATGATCCTTTGGGGCAAAGACGAGGCCTCCACCCCCACCCACTCGTCGAACCAGAGACGGCTGCTGGCGATGGGACCGCCGTCCAGAGCGTTGATGTCGGCCGGGGCGTCGCCGTCGTGCAGGTAGTTGGTCAGCAAGGCACGGAGCCAGGTGTTGCCCGATTTGGGGTAGGAGGCCAGCCAGACGATCATGCCAGTTCCCTCTCGATCTGGTCCGCCATCTCCTCGACGCACCACCGCCGGGGCCGAAGTAGCCGGAAAACGGGAGCGGCGCCCGCCATTGCTGCCGCCACCGCCAGGCAGCGGCCACGGTGCAGCAGCGCGTCGGCCACATGCGTGTTGTAGGTGAGATCGAGGATCGCATCGAACCGGTCTCCCCCCGCCAGGGGCGTCAGGGCGAAGTCTTCTCGGGAATTGGTCCCGAGGCAGACGAAGGCGCGCAGGGGGAGCGGCGACGGGAAGAGGGGTGGACAGGGCGATACCGGAAAGGGCGGACGCGCGGGAACCACTCCCGCGTCCTCGCCGCCGGCAAGCCCCAGTTTCGCCAGCGCATCCGGCCACAGCCTCACCTCCGGGAAGGTCGGGAAGACCAGCGGCGCACCCGTCTCGTCCATTCCCACAACGGCCAAGTCATCCGCCAGCAACGACCAACCCCGCTTGAGCAATGCGGCCAGCAGCGTAGACTTCCCCGCCCCCGAGTCGCCGGCGAGCAGCACTGCTTTGGGGGTCGGCAGCCAGTGGTCAGTGATCGGTGATCCGTGGTCAGTGGTCAGGCGACTCGCCTCGGGGGCGGGGGGACTGACTACCGGCCACTGTCCACGGACCGCCGGCGGGACCACCGCCGCGGCGTGGAACGCCAGCAGGCCGCGCTGGAAGAGCAGGGCCGCCAGCGGCGTCAGGCGGAGGAAGCGCTGCACTTCGGCCTCGCTTGCCTGCGGCGCCGGATCGACCGTGATGCGCTCTCCCCCTTCGACCAGGTAGCGGGCGACCTCCGGCACGTGGAGGAGAAAGCGACCAGGAGCGGCCTGCCAGAGCACGCCGGCAGCCCGCGCGCCGTCCAGCGCCCGTGGAACAGGCGCTTCCTCGATCGCCACATCATCAAGCCAGCGGGGAATAGACAAACGCTCTGCCAGCTCGTTAGCCATCACTGCCGCTCCCTTGCCTCTCTTGGCTTCCTCCCACAGCCCTCATTCCCCGTTGTTCCCACCGCAGCCCGCCGGGGTCCAGCCGCCCCTCAATCATGACGACCAATTCAACGCGTCGCTCCCAGGGCCAAACCCCGATTCCGCCCTCTTGATCTCGATGCGTCTGACGGTCGGCCTTCGCCACTCACGGCGCTGGCCCGCCCTGCCAGAATCAGGACAGGAGTTCCCCCTGTGGTCGGGAATCTCGTTCAGTTCCCCGTCGAGTTTCTCCTCCATAGCTCCCTCCTTCAGTGTGCTCTCCGCTGCTTCCAGCGATCGTGTCCATCCGTGCGCTATTCTAAGCAGAACTCTACGTCCTGTCAACCACGCCACGCCATGCCGTCAATCGAAGGGTCCTCGGCCCTGTATTCCCCAGACCGTCGCTGTGGCTAAGGGCGACAGTCAAGCAACCCTGTCAGCAGACCGGATAACAGTTTGACCGCAACAGCAGTTGTTGTGTTGGTCGCTTCACAACTTGGTCACCGCCGTTACTTCGGCCTTGGCCCGGTCGAAGTCAAACTCCTCCTCGGAGATGACGGCAGCAAGCCTCTCGGCGTGGGCGACGATCTTTGTCACCGCTCCATTCCTCGTCTGTGGCACAGCTTTGGTCAAGCGATGGGTGAGGGTCTCGTCGTAGCAGAAGAGGTAGAACTGGCCCTGCTTCGAAAAGGCGGTGAACTCGGAGTGCTGCTGTGGGTCACGAATGTTGGTGAACACTTCAAAGGCTGCTCGCTGAACATCCACCACGCTGACCCATACCAGAGTGCTGCTTCCTGCCAGGGTAGCACGCAGGAACCTCGTGGCGAGAAGTCGATTCGGCGATTGAGAATCAGAGCGTGTGTCTCCGCCATGATCAAGTCCGTGGTGAACAAGCGAATACGGCGTTGGGCCAGGTCTGTGAAGAGCGCTTGAGCAGCACGCCGATTCGCGTCATCGCGGTCGGCGAAAGCGAAAAAGGCCGAGGTATCGATGAGAACACCGTGGAAAAGGGAAGGTCGACACGGTCTCATTCGTGGAGATCGGCGTAGGCATCGGCCAGGTATTTATGCTTGTTCTTTGAAACGTCGCCCAGTCCAGATGCACCTGCCCCAGCCAGGTCACAGGCTACACGAGACCCTGATTCAGGAAGGCCTCCAGATCCCACCCAGAATCAGGGCATCGGACGATCCTGAGATAAGCGTCATCATTTCACCTGAAGGATCGTTCCCCTCTGGAGAGAAGGCGACCGCGAGCGGCCTGCCAGAGCACGCCGGCAGCCCTCGCGCCGTCGAGCGCTTGGGGAACAGGAGCCTCCAGAATGTCCACGTTGCCAAGCCAGCGGGGAAGAGCCAAACGCTCTGCGAGCTCAGAGGCCGTCACGGGCGGGGGTCCTTTCGATCTCTACGAATACCCCGCCAATGCGTCAAACTGAACTGCGGGTCCATTCTCCGACCTCTTGATTTCAATCCGTGTGACGGTGGGCTTTTGCCAGCGACGGCGCTGGTTCGGTCCGTCAGTGTCTGGGGTTGCATCCGCATTCTGGCTGCACATTCCGGCCTGCTCGACGATCTGTGATTTCTCCATTGTTTCCTCCTCGATACGAAGTGCCTCTCCGATTGCTTCCAGCGACAGCAGCCGCACTGGCGCTATTCTATGCAGATGCCCCGGTCTTGTCAACAGGTCACCCTTCGGTAACAGTTTCAAATGAGGCACCGCGTAGCAACACGCGGGCGCGCGTCAGGATTCGGCGCCGTGCATCCGGCCGTTGACAGCACGCCATCGCAGATGGAGCCAACCACGCTGCTATCGTGCATCGCGGAACGCGTTCACCCACAGCCCGACGCCGATCCCCCGGGTCAGCACGGTGACTGCCTTCTTGAAGGCCTCGGCCGTATCCGCGGTCTGGATCAACTGCCAGGCCTCGCGCATGTAGGGGAGGTCTACGTACTCTGCTGCCGGGCCGTGTTCAAGGCGGTCCAGCGCCACTTCCACGTCGCCGGCGCACCGACGCAGGCGCGGCACGAGGTCGCCCGCCTGGCGCCCGCGCTTGCGATTCAGGCGCACCATGTCCGGCAAGCGGCCCTTCATCGCCGCCCGGATAAGCCAGCGGTCCAGCCGCACGTCCGGGTCCCGAAAAACCCAGTCGGGCACGGAGAAGGTGAACTCGAGGACCCGCACGTCTGCCGTGGGGTCCCGCACGTCGAGGCCGGAGGCGGCGCTGTTCTCGGCCCACAAGGCGCCGCCGACGCTCCGCCCCGGCCGGACGATTTGGCAGCGCTGCTGGCGGGGGTTGCGCAGCGGCGGCGCCAGAAGGTAAGTGGGATCGTCCAACAGCCGGTCGCGCAGCTTTAGCCGGCGGGCGAACTCGGGATGAATGGCGGCGTGGTCGCGCCAGGGGTCCGGCGGCAAATGGATGCGCCGGTAGAGACGACTCAGGCCGGTGGGCACTTGGCGCTCCAGGGTTTCCTTGGCCCACCAGCGCCAGCCGAGCTGACGCCCTTGCGCCAGAAACGATTGGGAGAAGAGATCACCTTTCCAGGAGATGCTGGCGTTGCCGCACTGGCCCGTGAGGAGGACGCCGCAGCCGTGGGAGCGGGCGGTATCGAGCAAATCCAGTATCCAGTAGTAGTTGCCGGCGGCGTGCCCCGGCTCGCCGTGGACCTGCAAGCTCCGGCGGATGGCGGCGATGGGACTAACGTCCGCGGCCGGAATGGTATGGAGGTCGACGTTGCCGGCGTGCTCCGCCGTGGCCCGGGCGAAAGGTAGCTCGTCGCCGAAAGCCGGTCCCACGTAGGCAGTGGTGTCAGACAGGGGCACGGAGGTAAAGGCCAGCAGACGCTCACCCCTCTCCCGCAGCATTCCCGCCGCCGTGGCCGTGACTGAGCCAGAATCCAGCCCCCCGCTGAGGGTCACGGCGATGGGGTGATCGCCGGACCCTCCCTGCCCGCCGGCCGGGTGGTTCGCTCTAAGACGGCAGCGCACGGCCTCGTCGAACACATCTTGGAACGCCGCTACGTAGTCCTCCCGCTTCGACAGACGCAGCTCGGGAACCCGCTCCAGGTGCCAGTACTGCCTGGTCTCCAGTCGTTCCGGCGTCACGACCAGCATGCGCGCCGGAGGCAGACGCTTCAAGGGCTTGTGGAGCGTTCGCTCGCCCTGGCAGCCGGCCCAGGAGACCAACACCGCCGCCAGGATGAGCTCGTCCATCTCCACCGGCGCCAGGTTCAGCGCCAATAGCGCCCGCCGGTCGGAGGCGAAGGCGAAAGTGCGCTCGCCAGCGAAGTAGTAGAGGCCGCTGTGCCCGTAGTGGTCGCGGGCGAGAAACAGCCGACGCTCAGCCGGGCGCCAGACGGCGAAGGACCAGTCGCCGTAGATGCGCGTGGGGCAGTCCTCACCCCAGCGGTTGTAGGCGCGGAGGACCAGATCGCCGTCGGCTAGCCCGGCGAGCTCCGCCGGGGGTATGCCCAGGGCCGCAGCCAGTTGCGTGCGGTTGTCGAGGCGGGCGGCGGCGGTGAAGGCGACGCCGCTACCGCCGTCTGTTCGGGGCAGGCGCTCCAGATGCGCTTCCGGCGTTCTCATGGTGAGGGCCTGTCCCAGACCAACAGGGCCGTCGCACCAGATGCCGCAGCCATCCCGTCCCCAGTCGGCCATCGCCCGCCGCATGGTTTCCAGGGCGGCCCGGTCGATAGGCCTGCCGTCTTTGTGAAAAATGCCGAATATGCCGCTCATATTATCGTCTGAACCGCTGATTACGCTGATTGAATGATTTCGCTGATGAAGGACGCGGCGTCGGCGGATTTCGGGGGCAGATTGGGTCCTTCCGTTCAACCCGCTACCAGAATCCGCTGACAGCATTCCCAAGGCGTCCATTCTGCCGCTTCGAGCAGTAGCGGCCAACCGTGACGCGAATATTATCGAGACAGCGGAGAATGGCAAAGACCTTCGTCTGCTCCAAATGCCAGCAGGCCCGGAGACCCTTCCGATCTCTACGAGTAGCTATCTCCATCAAATCCGCCTGTGTCTTTCTTAACATCCGTCCTCGTGATCTCGATCCGCGTGACGGTAGGCTTTCGCCAGCGACGGCGCTCAGGTGATGGGCGGGAGGGTGAACGCACATCTTCCCCTTGGTCGGGAATCTGGGACGGTGTGAAATCGGGTGTCTCTTGCACGGTTACCTCCTTCGAAAACGTGATGGTGCCTTTTCCGCGTGGCGGTTGCCGAGGAGCGGCGGCGCCATTCTATCCAACTCATGGACTAATGTCAACCGGGCCACGCCGATCGCGCTCTCGCCTAGCAGCTTGCATTACCGCTGGCTACACTGGCGAACAACTCCGATATGCGTGCCACGTACCCGTCGAGACTGAAACGCTCTCTCGCCACCACCTTCGCCCTTTGGCCCAAGGCCTCCCGCAGGGCCGCGTCGTCGTATAGTCGTCGAATGGCCCCGGTCAACTGGTCGAGGTCGCCGGGATCGACGAGGACGCAGCATTCCCCCGACTCCAGCGGAGCGATCCCGCGTAGCGCCTCGACTTTCGATAGCACAACCGCCTTGCCCAGGGCCATGGTCTCACCCACCACGCGGCCGGCCATGGAATAGCGGTTGTCCTTGAGGGGCAACACCACCAGCCGGGCGGTCCGATAGAGGTCCACCACCTCCAGGTAGGGAAGGTCGACCAAGGTCCGGACGTTGGCCGGCGCGTCAAGGCCGGCGAATCGCTTCGAGCGGCCCACGGCGACGAAATCGATGTGGGGAAGCTGCCGCGCCGCCTGAAACAGGAGGCCGAAGTCCCGGCTCCGCTCCCGGCCGACGCTCAAAACAAACCCCTCGTCGGAGGCCGGTCTCCCGTCGAGGAACGCCAGGTCGACGCCGGCGATGGAGTTCAGACACACGACGCGGCTGGAGGGAATCTGCATGAATCCGGTCAGCCACTCCTCTTGGGTCCGGGTATCGCACACGATGCAGGCCGCCTGGCTAAATAGCCGCCGGGCCAGCCGCCAGCCAAAGCTCCCTTGCGCTGGCCGGAACTGCCTGATCAGCCCGCCGGTGCGGTGGACAACTGGCGTTCCCAGCAGCCCCAGGAGGCGGAGCAGCAACACAGGCAATCCCGCGGCGTCCATGATGGTGAACACCAGGTCACTGTCTCTCATGGCGCCCAGAGAATGCAAGGCGCCGCGAGCGTCAAACGGAACATCCAGGAGCTTCGCCATTGTCGGATTGATAGCGCGGGCCAGGGCTTGCCACGACCTGCTCCGGCCCTCGCCGTCGAAGCAAGACACGTCGAATCCGCGCTGCCCGAATCTTTGGTAGCCCCCTGAATAAGATTCTGGCAGCTCGCCCCGTTCGATTGCCGCCAGGGTGTGGCGAACCGGGAGACGGTAGACGAAGAACAGGCGCTTGCCCATATCACCGCACCTGCGACCCTGCTAAGACGATGCTTCGGGGAGAAGGTCACCCCCCACGAAACCCGCGGGGACTAGCTTGTCGACTCCATGTCCGACCCACCGAGGGGAGCGCTGACCAAGGTCTCGTCGACCCTAATGACTTCGACGATAGGACGACGCCACGGCCGCTTGGCTCGGACCGAGGCTGAATCGCCATGGTCGGCGGGCCGGCCGGTAATCGATTGCGCATCCTCACGGTTCTGCACGACAACACCTCCTATTATCGTCTTCTCATAGATAGTTCGCCATGATTCGTCTCCCGTGAGACATGGGAGGCCCGCTGGCGGCCTCACTCAGAGCCTCGTCACTGCGAGAATGGACAATGGACGGCGGGACCCGTCGGCGAGGCGCGCCCTGTTACGAACACTCCACGCCATCAAACTCTACGGTATTGAAACCTAGCCCTACCGTCTCCTCCATTTCGATCCGGGTGACCGTCGGCGCCCGCCATTTACGGCGAGGCGATGAACTGCCAGAAGCGGGCTGGGGTCCGCCTTCTTGGCTGGAAATCTCATTTGCTTTTGCCTTAGGGTCATCTTCCATCAGTCGCCTCCTCCTTGAGCGCTCCCAGTTGTGGACGAAATTGACGCCGAGGGCGGTCATTCTGAGCGCAGCGAATCCTTCTTGGAAGGACGGACCCCGGGGCAAGGACCCTTCGCTCCGCCCAGTGTGACAAACCTTCACTACCTCTTTGGTGGTCCACTAGTTCCCTGAAGCAGCAAGTTTGCCTGTTCGTTCATTATGCCTCACTGCTGTTGCCTCGCTCGTACTTGTGTCCCGCACCCCTGTCTCGGGGCAAGGGCCAGGGCCAAGCCGTGCAGCTAGCAGTATTATAGCACTCATGTCAAGCCGTCCCACGCCGTGAAGCAGGGTCTTTTCGTTCTCGCCCAGTCCTGACGATCAACCTTTCCGCGGTAGGTGGAAGCTCTGTTGAAGCAGGCTGTCACGCAATTACACCTGCCTATCTTCTGCCGCCTGCGGCGGCAAAGAAACGAGAAGTGAGTGTTTTTTGGCGCCTGCAAGGCGCCAAAAAACACTCAAACGATCTTTTCGGCGCCCGAAGGGCGCCGGACCCAGGGTATGCGCTTTCAACAAATAGCAGAAAATGAAAAGGCCCTACGCCCTGAAGCGGCGTGGCTAATCCACCCATGTCGGTGGTCTTGCCGGTCCAGCTTCATGGGCGCACTAGCCTGCCCGCTTCCATGGGCAGGATCCGCTCGTCATCGCGGAAATCTGAACCGTAGTGTGTCCTGAAAGCTCACGATGACTTGCCGGTGGAAGTCCGGCCAAAGGAGGTGCCAAGACCCTTTGTAGCAGCCCGCCAGCGCACGGGGAGACCCGGGCGTTGAAGCGCGGGGTCAAGCTCTCGAAAGGAGAGTGCAA
>JACPQF010000111.1 GCA_016190625.1 Chloroflexota bacterium
AAAAAGCGGTGGGGAATCGCATCCGCTTTTTGGCACTATGTGGGGGGCAACAGCAGGTCTGGCAAACAATTCAGACCTCCTAGTGGGGACAGAATTCGCGGGTCTCTGCATATTGCCAGTTTTCGGCTGCATTTCTAGCCGGTTCGCAGGCGTCAAGACGGCGCTGGCGTCTGACCGGGACGCGCCCGCAACAGAGACGAAGTAGGTAACCAAGATGCCCATTGCGGCGCCGCCGGCCACGCGAAGAAGGGCAAATTCTCTGGGGAGCAAGGTGATGGCTAAGACGATACTGGTAAGGTTCAACATCGGCGCCGAAACCACGAACGCCAGAGTAGAGCCGAGAGAAGCGCCGCCGCGATAGAGGGAGGCGCCGACCGGCGCCGCACAGCATGAGCAGAATGGTTGGCCGAGAGCGAGGAAGGCGCCGGCCAGATGAGAGCGAAAGCCCTCGCGTCCCAGCCAGCCCTTGAGGAGCGGCATTATCAGCGTGAGAAAAAGGGAGGCGATCAGGATGCCGAGGGCCGTGGCATGCCAGACAAGGGCCAGGTAGTTGATCGCCTCTCCCAAGGGGCGAAGCCAGCCGTCGAGCAGAAACGGTGGGGCCACCTGGCCCATCGTCGTCTTGCCGGCGGCCACGATACGTGAGGCGGGGACCCCCCGGTAGATGAACAGGTCCACGACGAAAAGGGCCAGAAGGCCGCCTCCCAGAAGACGGGTCAGGCCTAGGCGACCGATGCTTCTTCCCTGTAAGTCCGAATCGAGGCCGGATAGCCGGCGGTAGCTCACCCACCCGCCGAAGATGCCGACAGCCAGCAGCGGCAGATGGCGAAGGTCCAAGTTAAGGACGACGGAGGGCCAGCCGATCTTCAGGTAATCGGCAAAAGGAAACAGGAAAGCCCTTCTCACGTCGACAGTGGTAAGAAGCAACAGGCCAAGACAGGCAGCAAAGCCTATCAACCAGCCAATATAGAGGCGGTCAGAGATGTCCGAAATGGCAACGCGGGCGATGGACGGCGATTTCTCCATCGATTTCTCCTTCCTCAAGAAAGATGCGGTCGGCCGCGAGCGACAGAGCTTGTGCGAATTCCAGTTGCGGTGGGGCGGGCACGTGGAAAGATGGCAGAAAGCAGCGCGCTCGGAAGGCAGGCGCGCCACCTTGTTGAGGCGAGTTTAACGATCAGAAGGGAGCGGCGCTCGTACTCCGCATAGGCGGGGCCATCCGAGACGACAAGCCACTGGACACCACCCGGGCATCCAGGTGCCACCCTCAAACTCAGGTAAAGCGGTTAAGCCACCGGCTCATCGTCTCACCTCCCTTCCCCGACGGAGCCATTCAATGCCGATCAACGTATATCATAGGCGAGGGCCTGTGTCAACGCCATAGACGGCGGGGCCAAAATGGGGTATCATGGCCCCATTCTCCAGGCAACCTGCAAGCATCAATCAGGAGGAGGCAAATATGGAGCTGTGGGAGGCGATCGGAGGACGCCGGAGCATTCGCCATTTCACCGAGGACCCGGTTCCGGAAGGCGATCTCCAGCGGATAATCGAGACCGCTGGCCTGGCGCCCAGCGGCGGAAACCAGCAGATGTGGCGGTTCGTCGCCGTGTACAACAGGGAATTGCGCGAGAAGATGCGTCAGACTGTCATAAACAAGGTGGACGAGATGCTGGAGTGGCCCGAGGTAGGGGAGCTAGCGCCGCGCCTGAAATCAATCAAGGGCTATGGAACCTACTTCGCCGACGCGCCGGTGGCCATTGCCGTGCTGACCGAACCCTACAGGAGCCCGCTCGACCGCGTTCTTCTCCCCGCTCACGGCCTATCCTACGAGCAGATTCACAAACTCCGCGGCGACCCGGCGACCCAGAGCCTGGGAGCGGCGATCATGACGCTTTGCCTGGCCGCCTACGGATTGGGTTACGGGACGCTCTGGATGTCGGGGCCGATGTATGCAAAGGAGGAGTTGGAGAAGCTCTTGCCGATCGACGAAGGTTGGCGCCTGGCCGCCATAGTCGCCCTTGGCGTGCCCGCCGAAAACCCGGCTCCCCGCCCGCGTCTCGGCGTGTCGGAGATCCTGAGAATAATCCACTAGGCTGGGAAGCCATCGACTTTGCGAGGATAGGTGGCATAATGGAGCTTGCCACTGAGAATGCCGCTGGCGGGAGGTTGCCATGCAATCACAAGCACTAGCGATCATCATGAGCTTGACCGACTTCCAAATGCAGAAGCGGGAAGGGTTCAGCTTCGTCCAGAACGTGGAGGAAGAGGGAGTGATCCTATGGCCGGCAGCCTGAAAGAAGTCGAGAAATGGCGTGCGGGTTCAGTTTGATGTAGAATAGATATATGGATTCTTCCGCGCGCTCTTCGCCGTTGGAGCCAGAAGCGCTCACGATGGCTCATTCGGAGGCCCTCGTCACCGCCGCCGCCGAGGTTCTCGACGTCCAGGCCATCCGCCGTTTGAGCGGTGGCAGGTCATCCTTCCTCCGGCGCGGTCCGGCGCCGACTCTCGAGATCCGCGGACGGCTTCTACACGAATCGGGGAGAGCCTACGACGTCGTTGCCGACCGTTTTCGCGCCCTCGGACACGTGGCCTTGCTGCGCCGGGAAGGCGGCGACCATCTGATCCTGGCCGTGCCGGGAGCTCTGCCGGCCTCCGGCGCCAAGCCCTGGGTGGCACTCGGCCTCTTTCTTGCTACTCTCTTGTCAGTTGTTTGGACTGGCGCGACGGGCGACTCGGAGGCAGGTGGGGGCCTCAACTTGCTGAGCGGCCTGCCGTTTGCTGCCAGCCTGCTGGGTATTCTACTGGCGCACGAGCTGGGCCACTACACGGTGGCCAGGCTTCTCGGCGTGCCGGCGTCTCTGCCCTACTTCATTCCCCTGCCTCTATCGGTATTCGGCACTATGGGCGCGGTGATCGGGATGAAAGCCCCACCAAAGAACAAACGTAAGTTATTTGCAGTCGCCATCGCCGGCCCCGTGGCTGGCCTGATAGTCACCTTGCCGGTGCTTCTGCTCGGCCTCAAGCTATCGTCGGTGGGATCCCTTCCACCCGGCGCCCATTACCTTCAGGAGGGCAACTCACTCCTCTACGCCGGCCTGAAATACCTCGTCTTCGGCCGCCTGCTGCCCTCGGGGGGAGAAGACGTCCTTCTCCATCCGGTTGCCCTCGCCGGTTGGGCCGGGCTGCTGGTTACGGGGCTCAACCTGATTCCGGCCGGCCAACTGGATGGCGGCCATATCGCCTACGCCCTGTTGGGGGAGCGGGTGCGCTGGCTCACGCCAGCCGTGATCGTGGCTCTGCTCGCTCTGGGCGTCTTTTGGCAGGGATGGCTGCTGTGGGCGGCCCTCATTTTCCTGTTTGGTCGGGTTCAGGCCACACCCTTGGACGACGTTACGCCGCTGGGGCCGGGGCTGCGGGTCGTGGCCGTTTTGGCTATCGTCGTCTTTCTTCTGGTTTTCAGCCCCATTCCGCTGGTCGAGGGCTAGAGTCAGGGTTAACTGCTCTACTGGACGTAGGGGCGAATCCTTCCGCGGAAGGATTCGCCCCTACGGTGGCGGGACAGCGCGGATGGCGGCGACATTCAGGTGGCGGCGTTGCGTCCGCCCCTACGCTGGACGGGACAGCCGGGCGCGAGGTGGGAAACACAAAGTCAGGAAGCCATCTTCGTGTCTTCGTGTTTGGATCGGCACCGGCGTTTGTGCCAGGCGGCCAAGGGATGTTATAATTTCGGTATACGCGATGCGATTTGAAGTCGACGGAGGTTTTCATTGAAGAAGGGCTATTTTAGTTTTGTCTTGCACAGCCACTTACCATACGTTAGGAAGGCAGGGCGCTGGCCTCACGGGGAAGAAATGGTTCACGAGGCCATCGCCGAGACCTATATTCCCCTTCTGAACGCCCTAACCGAGCTAAAGAACGAAGGGCTAAAGCCCAAGGTCACTCTCGGACTCACGCCCATCTTGGTCGAGCAATTGGCCGACTGGGACGTGATGAATCATTTCGAGCTCTACGCTCAGGAGAAGGCTGAAACGGCCCTCGCAGATATCAGCCGGTTCGAGGAAGAAAAGAACGGCCATCTGGCTTACCTCGCCAAGTTCTACGTCGACTACTATCGGGGCATCCTCGACGCTTTCCGCCACCGCTACGGGCGCAGCATTACCGGCGCCTTCCGCCAATTGCAGGAAGAAGGGAACGTAGAGATCCTGACTAGCGCCGCCACCCACGCCTACCTGCCCCTCATGGAGCGGGACTCCACCATCTTTGGCCAGCTCAAGACCGGTGTGGACAACTATCGCCACCACTTTGGCCGGTCGCCGCGTGGGGTATGGCTTCCCGAATGTGGCTACCGTCCGGCCTATTATAAGGAGGACGGGGAGCCAACCTACAAGCCGGGCATCGAAGATTTCCTCGCCGAGCTCAACCTCCTCTACTTCTTTACCGATACCCATGTCATCGAGGGCGGCGAGATGGTCGGCAAGGTGACCGGCGACGTCGTCGGCCCCTACGGCGGGTTGCCCAAGCGCAAGCTAGTGGTGAAGTTTGACGAGCGGGCTCAGCCCACGGAGAAGACGACCTTTCGCCCCTACTACGTCGAGTCCACCAAGGTCGCCGTTTTCGGCAGGGACGAGCGGACCGGGCTGCAGGTTTGGTCCGCCGCTCACGGCTACCCCGGCGACTTCGTCTATCGGGAGTTCCACCGGAAGGACTTCGAGAGCGGCTTCCAGTACTGGCGGATCACCGACGCCAGTGGCGATCTGGGGAGCAAGCAGTACTACGATCCCCATTGGGCTTTCAAGCAGACCCATATGCACGCCGACCATTTCGCCGGTCTGGTTCACGAGCGGGTCAACGAGTACTATTCCCAGCACGGAACGCCGGGCGTGGTCATCTCCGCTTATGACAGCGAGCTCTTTGGCCACTGGTGGTTCGAGGGCGTGGCCTGGCTGAAGGAGGTCATCAAACGGCTGGCGAGGAGCGAGTCGGTCGAGGTCTGCACCGCCGGCGAATACCTCGACGCCTATCCGCCGCAGGAGGTCATGACCCTGCCCGAAAGCTCCTGGGGCATGGGTGGCGCCCACTTTACCTGGTACAACGAGAACACGATCTGGATTTGGCCCTTCATACATAACGCCGAGGTGCGCATGGAGAAACTGGTGGAGAAATATCCGGACGCCTATGGCGATGTGCTCGAAGTTCTAAATCAGATGGCGCGGGAGCTCGTTCTACTCGAGTCGAGTGACTGGCCCTTCCTCATCAGCACGGGCCAGGCCAAGGAGTATGCCACCGGCCGGTTCCAACAGCATCTGGCCCGCTTCAACCACCTGAACGCCATCGCGGAGGCCGGCTGCGTGCGTGACGAGGACCGCCAGTTTCTCGAGTCAGCCAAGGACTTAGATAATCCCTTCCCCCGGATCGATTACCGCGTTTTCCGGAAGCGGGAGTCCTTCCTTGAAGGACCGGTTAAATGGCCACGGTCGGCGTGAAGTTCTGCGGCGGCTGCAACCCATCGATAGATCGCACGATGATCTTCCGGGAGATTCGAGATCTGGCCGGCGGGGTGACCTTCACCGGCCTGGCGGACAAAGGCCTTGACGCACTTCTTCTAATATGCGGCTGCTCGATCGTCTGTCCCGTCGAGCAGCTCGGCCTCCGTAGCCGTCCCCGTCTCGTCGTCGTCGCCGGCCAGACAGTGAATGGTCGGGACGTACCCGAGGGTTTCATCGCTCAGGTTGTAGCAGAGAAACTGGTCAACCTGACGCGGTCGCATAGTTAGAACAAGGTATTGCGCAGCAAGACGTAGGACATAAACACAACGTACCAAAAGCCGCCTATGATGAGCATCGACGCCGTAAGACGTTTCCTGATCGCCATGGTCCCGAAGATCATTAGGCCGGACCCTATGGCTATGAATGCCGAGACGAAGCCGTCGATATTGTCAGAGCTAATCGCCCATTGGGTGAAAAGAATACCAAAGGTCACGGGCAGGCAGCTTTGAAACACCATTGCGCCGGTGATGTTGCCGAGCGAGAGAGTGTCTTTGCCCTTGCGCACCCACAGAACACTGTTGAACTTCTCCGGAAGCTCGGTAGCGATGGGAGCGACGATCAGAGCGAGGACAAGGGCAGGCACGCCGAGTGACCCCGCCAGGGCGCTTATGCTCTGCACGAAGTAATAGGCGCCGCCGACCATGATGGCGAGAGCGGCCACGATCTGGAGAGAGATCAGGCTCAGCATCGGGTCGGCTGATCGACGGTGGAAATGCAGCGGCATCGCCTCGTGATCGACGGTTGTTACCGCTCCTCCCTCGGTGGCGTGCTGGTATAGATAGAAAACGTAGAGTCCTACAAGGGCAATGGCGATGAAGATTTGCACCGCTCGCATGCCGACAAAGGCGGCGACAACGGCCACGGCGTAGGCGATGAAGAAATAGCGCAAGTCGCGGCCGAGCACTTCATGGCTGATGTTCAGCGTGACGCCCGCGGCGCGGCGCTTCCGGTACGCGAAAACCGCGGCACCCGTGACAAACATTGCTAAAGTGGCGAGCATGAAAGGCGCCCCCAAAATGGCGCCGATCCCGATGGCCTCGCTGTGCTCTCCCCCGCTGCCAAACAGAACGGCGACAATCGGGATGATGGTCTCAGGCAAGGCGGTTCCCACGGCGGCGAGAACGCTTCCCACCACACCCTCGCTGAGGCGCAGCTTGTGGCCCGCCCATTCGATCGAGTTGGTAAATAACTCCGCGGCCAGAAGAATCAGGAACAGACTCGCCACGAGCAACCCAATTTCTAGCAACATGCGTCAGCCTCCAGGAATTCTCGATGATCTTGAGAGCAAGGAATCTGCCACCACCATTCGCGCTACAAAACTAGACTCTTGGCAAGGCATCTCCCCGCACTACTCCTCTGAAAGCAACTGCGGCAGGTCTTTGGCAATGCTGAGAAAGGCGTGGGCGATCCCCCCGAGGCCGCTCGCCCGCCGGTAGATGGCGATGTTCTCCCGTTTCACGTGGGGGTTATCGGCGATGGGTACCGCTTTTATCGTGCCGAGCGCCACCTCGCGCCCGACCGCCACGTGCGGAAGCAGGGAGATACCCAGTCCTCTCTCCACCATCTTCTTTGCCGCTTCCACGTTGTCCAGCTCCAGCCGCGCCCTCGGCACCACCCCGGCCCTGGCAAAGAAGTCGTTGACCTGCTCGTAATAGCTGGTGGTACGGTCGAAGAGAACCACTCCCTCCCGCGCCACGTCCCGGATGGTTACATCTCTGAGAGCAGCAAACGGGTGGTCAGGATGAACTACGAGGACGAGCTCGTCGTCGTATAGCCTCACCGCTTCTATTTCGGGGTGCACCAATCTGCGGACCAGTCCCACCTGAACCTCTTCGTTCAAGACCATGGCCAGCACCTCCTCCGAGTGGCCCGTACGAACCGCTACCCGCACCTTCGGGTGCTCGGCCCCGAAGCGCTCGATCATGATGGGCAGGAGATAGGTGCTGATGAGGGGGCCGGCGCCGACGATCAGATTACCCGCCGTAGCCTCCCTCAGGTTCTGCAAGGCGACCTTGCCTTCGCTCACGGCCCGCAAAGCCCGTCGAGCATACGGCAATAGTGTCTTCCCGGCGTCCGTCAGGGCGACTCCGTATTTCACCCTGCTGAAAAGCTGCTCGCCGAGATCGACTTCGAGCGCTCGCAGGCGGCCCGTCACCGTGGGCTGAGTCAGATAGAGGCTTTCGGCGGCACGCGTGACGCTTCCCCGCCTGGCGGTCTCGACAAAGGCTTCCAATTGAGCAAGCTGCATGGTCGTGTCCTCCATATATAGGTTATCACAATACCTATGATGCAGAAAATCAATTTGCATTATAGACCCTTTCGTGATAGAGTCAAAGTAGAGGGTCCAGCATTCGCCAGTAGGCGAGTTAACAGAGCATTGGAGGTCTAAGTCAAAATGGCGCAGACAGCTTCGAGGAGGAAGGCGAAGGTAGCCATTCGCGAGCAGTGGTGTAAGGGCTGCGGCATTTGCGTGGCGTTTTGCCCACTCAAGGTACTCGGTCTAAGCGAGGAGAACAAAGCCTATGTGAACCAGGACGCCTGCAATGGATGTCGCCTCTGCGAACGTCTCTGTCCTGACTTTGCCATCGACATAGGAGAAGAAGATGACGCCAAGCCACAAGCAGCGTCTGGTCCAGGGAAATGAGGCATGCGTCGAAGGCGCCATCACGGCAGGCATGCGCTTCTACGCCGGCTATCCCATAACGCCCTCTACTGAAATCGCGGAGCTATGCTCCAGAAAACTGCCGGCCGTCGGCGGAACCTTCATCCAAATGGAGGACGAGATTGGCAGCATCGCCGCCGTCCTCGGCGCCTCGGCAGCCGGCATGAAGGCCATGACCGCCACCAGCGGCCCCGGGTTCTCCTTGATGCAGGAGAACATCGGTTACGCCGCCATGGCGGAAATACCCTGCGTCATAGTGAACGTGCAAAGGCAGGGACCCAGCACGGGCGTCGCCACCGCTCCTGCTCAGGGAGACGTGATGCAGGCGATCTGGGGGACTCACGGCGACCACCCGGTCGTCGTGCTATCGCCGGCCTCAGTCAAGGAGATGTACGAGCTCACCGCCAGGGCCTTCAACCTGGCCGAGCAGTTTCGGGTTCCGGTCGTGTTGCTCGCCGACGAGGTCATCGCCCATTTGCGTGAATCGGTGGTCCTCGACCGGGAAACGCTGCCCTTTCCCATAGTCCAGCGCAAGAAGCCGTCGGTCTCTCCTTCGCAGTACCTCCCCTTCAAGGCCGATGCGGACGGGGTGCCGCCAATGGCCAACCTTGGGGACGGCTATCGCAGCCAGTTCACCGGTCTCGTCCATGACGAAGCAGGCTTTCCCAGCACGAGACCCGAGGTCGTCAATAGCCTGATCCGTCGACTTCATCACAAGCTGGAGGATAACAGACAGCAGATCGCCTCGTTCGAGGCCGTCCACCTCGACGACGCCGAGCTAGTGATCGTCGCTTACGGCTCCATGGCCCGCGCCGCTATCGCCGCCACCAGGCTGGCCCAGGAGCGCGGACTTCGCCTCGGCGTCTTCCGGCCGGTCACCTTGCACCCGTTCCCCCACGAGGAATTGGTCACCGCTGCTGCACGGGCACGGGCGATTCTGGTGCCGGAGATGAACCTTGGCCAGTTGGTGCTGGAGGTGCAGCGACTGACGGCAGGGCGCTGCCCGGTGGTCGGCTGGTCGTACGTAAGAGGCGAGCTCCCCACGCCGGACCTCGTTCTCACGCAGGCCCTGCGTCTGCTGGAAGCCGAGGAAGAATACGAAGACCTGCTCCAGTTGGCCGCCCTCGTCCGGGACGACATAGTGAGGCCGGATTGGTGGCTCGAGCAGGAATGGGGGGCATGATCGATGATGACGACACGGGCGGAGAAATACCTGAAAACCGCAAAACTCCCGCATATCTGGTGTCCCGGCTGCGGCCACGGCACCGCCGTGAACGCTCTCCTCGAAGCCTTCGAGCGAATGGGCATCGATCAGGATAAGGTTGTCATCGTCTCCGGAATCGGCTGCGCCTCGCGAGCGGTGCTCTACCTGAATTTTGATTCGATGCACACGACGCACGGGCGGGCGCTGGCCTTTGCCACGGGCGTCAAGCTGGCCAGGCCGGAGCTTAAGGTTGTAGTGCTCATGGGGGACGGCGATGGCTGCGCCATTGGCGGCAACCACTTCATCCACTCCGCCCGGCGTGACATCGACCTGACGGCAATCATTCTCAACAACAGCATCTACGGAATGACTGGCGGCCAGTTGTCGCCGACCACGCCCGTAGGGAGTTCTACGGCTACCAGTCCCAACGGCAATCTGATGCGGCCGTTTGATATCTGCAGCCTGGCCAAAGCGGCAGGGGCAACCTACGTGGCCAGGAGCACTACCTATCATGTCGCCCAATTGGCGAGGTACTTCCAAAAGGCGATCTCGCATACCGGCTTCTCGGTGGTCGACGTCATCTCCCAGTGCCCGACCACCTTCGGTCGCCGCAACGACATGGCCGACCCGGTCGACATGGTGGAATGGGAGCGAGACAACGCGATTCCGTTGGCCAAGGCCCAGCAACTGTCGCCGAAGGAGCTAGAGGGCAAGATAGTAGTGGGCGAGTTCGTCGACGGTAGCCAATCGAACGGGAACGGTAGGGGTGACGGCCCGCTCCCTTAACCACAGGAGGTGACAATGCGCAGGGAGATCAGACTGGCAGGCACGGGCGGACAGGGATTGATTCTGGCCGGCGTCATTCTGGCGGAGGCTGCCACGAGCGAGGGCTTTCAGGTTGCCCAGAGCCAGACCTACGGGCCCGAGGCTCGCGGCGGAAGCAGCGCCTGTTCCGTCGTCATCGACGGCGAAGAGATCGATTTTCCCGAGGCCGAAGAGCCCGACATTCTCTTGGTAATGAGTAAAGAGGCAGCCGAGCAGGAGATCCCGAAATTGAAGAGCGGGGGCGTTCTCATCTGCGACTCCACCTACGTGAAGAGCATCCCACCGGCGGACGCCTCTGTTCACATGGTGCCCATCTCTGCCATCGCCAAGCAGCAGTTGGGCCGGGAGATGGTTGCCAATATCGTCGCCCTCGGCGTCCTGGCCGAGCTGACCGGACTTCTTCCTCATGACGCCCTAGAGGGCGCCGTGCTGGCGCGCGTCCCCGAGAAAACCAAAGACCTCAACCGGCGGGCCTTCGCCGCGGGGGTGGCCGCCGCCGAGAAAGCCCTCCAAGTGAGGCAGTCGGCCTGACCATTTCCACTTACTGCTATCACCTCAACGCTGGAGGGCTGAGGCTTTAGCCGGACGAGCAATCAGCCTGACAATTGCCGGCTATTTAGGTTATCTGATGGCTGCAACGTGAGAGCTGGCCGCCACTGTAAATCAGTCCTTGAGCAAGCTTTCAATCGCCCTTGCAGCTCCATCCTCGGCGAGGGAGCCCGTAACCATATCGGCAATCGCCAGCAGCGCCGGGGGGCTGTGGCCCATGGCGATGCCGAGGCCGGCCCACTCGATCATGTCGATGTCGTTCAGGTTGTCGCCTATCGCCACCGTCTCCTCGCGCTCGACGCCAACATGGCTCGCCAGATGAGCCAGGGCCTGTCCTTTGCCGCAGCCCAGGTTGGCGATCTCGCAGAACATGGGGTAGGACTTCACCACCAGCAGGTCCTGGCCGAGCTCCTTCTGGAGAGTGGCAACCACGCCATCGGTCGCCTCCGGCTGACTAACCACTACTATCTTCGTAGGGCCGACGTTCAAGAAATCGAGCAGATTCCCGACGGGATGAGCCTCGACTCGCGAATGGCTGGTGTACGCCTCCGCCTCCGGCGTGAGCTCGGCGACGTAGAGCTCGTCGTCGACGTAGACGTTAAGATGGCGGCCAAGACCCTGGATTACCTTGATCGCCTTCCTTGCCAGTGGGAGAGGGATGGCGCGGTGGAATAGCTCCTCGCCGGTATGGGGATGCTTTATCAGCGCTCCCTGATAGCAGATCAACGGGGTGGACAAATTGAGCTCTCGGGCGTAGGGCAGGGTAGCCTTAAACATACGCCCTGTGGCAAGGGTAACCATGATCCCTTGGCTTTGGGCGGCGGCCACCGCCGTCTTGGTGGTCTCGTTCAGCCGGAGGTCTCGCCCGATCAGAGTTCCGTCGAGGTCGAGGGCGATCAGCTTATACTTCAACGAGATGCCGCCTCCGCTCCGGCCAGGGCGATCACCATCAGTCGGTCGAGCCCCGCCAGGTCCTTCCGAATTCCGATGCGAGCACCCGGGAAGAGTGTCCTTGCCAGATGGGCTGCCGATATTCCCTGATCCCAGGCGATTTCGAGAGCAATGGTTCCTCCATCAGATATCTTGCCCACGGCCTGCTCCAGCAGCCGGCGAATTACGTCCAGGCCCGCCTTGCCTCCCCTCAGGGCCAGGCTTGGCTCGAACTCCTTTATCTCCGGCGGCAAGGCATCGAAGTCAGAATCCTTCACGTAGGGCAGGTTGGTCACTATTATGTCCAGTTCCCCTTCGATGGGGCCGAGAAGGTCGCCGCCCAGCAGCCTAATCCGGTCCTGTACGCCGTGCTGATGGCAATTCGACCGAGCCACCTCCAGAGCGTCCGCCGATACTTCGGTGGCATAAACAACGGCGTTGGGAACATTGGAGGTGACGCTCACGGCAACCGCTCCACTGCCTGTTCCGACATCTGCGATGGCGACGCTGGGCTTCTTGGCGAGTAGGCAGCGGCTGGCGGCGATGGCCACGTCCACAAGCATCTCGGTCTCGGGCCGGGGAATGAGGACACGCCGGTCGACGGCGAAATCCCGCCCGCAGAACTCCCGGTGCCCTATGATGTAAGCCGTGGGCTCATGAAGCGCGCGTCGACGAATGAACAGCCCGGCCCGGACACGGCTTTCGTTGGAAACGATGTCCTGAGAATGGGCGTACAGCCACGCCCGCGACCAAGCGGTGGCACCCATAATGAGCGCCTCGGCTTCGGCTCTGGCGTCCTCGACCCCATTAGCGGCCAGCCCGGCGGTGGCCGATGCCAGCAGATCCCGATAAGTGATGTGGATATCGTGGGAGTACGGCGTCAACGAATGGGCCAACGAATACGCGAATGGGTACGGATCGGCCATTCGCTTATTCGCCGAATACTCGGTGACGTGGCGCCCTTTTCTCTTGAGACCCATTAGGCCGTTGAACCGGAGACCAAGAAACATCAAGCCACCGCCAACTGGCTTTCCAGCTTATCCGCCTGGTCTGCCGTGGCGATCGCGTCGAGAAGCTCGCCGATCTGCCCTTCCAAAACGGCAGGCAGGTTGTGGACAGTCATGCCGATGCGATGGTCGGTCACCCGGTCCTGAGGGAAGTTATAGGTGCGGATCTTCTCCGACCGGTCCCCAGTGCCGACTTGCAGCCGGCGGGTTGAAGATACCTCCTGCTGCTGCTTCTGCGCCTCGATGTCGTAGAGTCGGGCGCGCAGCACCGCCATCGCCTTGAGCTTGTTCTTGAGCTGGGACCGCTCGTCCTGGCAGGTCACGACCATTCCCGTAGGGATATGGGTGATGCGGATGGCCGTGGCCACCTTGTTGACGTTCTGGCCGCCAGCGCCGCCGCTGCAGAACACGTCGATCCGCAGGTCGTCGGAGTTGACGTCGACCTCGACCTCCTCCACTTCGGGCAGGACGGCTACCGTCGCCGTCGAGGTGTGAATTCTCCCGCCGGACTCGGTCACGGGCACCCGCTGCACCCGGTGCACGCCGCTCTCGTACTTGAGGCGGCTGTAGGCGCCCTTACCCCGGATCTCCGCTACGATCTCCTTGAAGCCGCCGATCCCCGTCTCGTTTTTGTCGATGACCTCGACCTTCCAATTTCGGGATTCGGCGTAGCGGAAGTACATCCGAAACAAGTCGGACGCGAAAAGGCCCGCCTCATCGCCCCCGGCGCCGGCCCGGATCTCCAGAATCACGTTCTTGTCGTCGTTGGGATCCTTCGGCAGCAGCGCGAACTTTATCCCCTCTAGAAGTTTATCCTGCTTGCCCCTTAGGGTCTCTATCTCATCTCTGACCAACCCCGCCATCTCCTCGTCGCGCTCGCCTTCGAGCATCTGGCGGGCCTCGTTCAGGCCGTCTTCTACCGATTTGAGCTCGCGATACCTCGCCACGAGATCCTCAATGGACGACTGCTCTTTGGCTAGAGTCTGGACCCTGGCGATATCGTTTACCACCTCCGGCTCGACCATTAGGTGCGTCAGCTCATCGTAACGCTTTTCAATTGCCTCTAGTTTCTCCAAAAGTCCCATCGTGCTGTCCTGTCTCCCCGCTGCTTGCACACAAAACCCCCATCGATATGGGGGTCCCAGCGCGCACGGTGCATCGGTCATAATCCTTGCACGTCTATTATACCATACTCAGCTCATTGCTGCGGGTTCGCGGCAGGTCGTCGCCTATCGAGCACTTCGTCGAGGTTGAGAGGGTTGAGCGGCTTGCAGAGAATCTCGTTTACCCTCAGCTTCACAAGCTGTGACGAGGAAGAAGCCTGCATAACCAGCGCCGTATCCGCCCCCCGGGCCGTGCCCGCCACCGCAATTACCTTCTCTCCTATCGCCAGGTGGCCGCCATCCGTAGCCATCATGACGATCTCGAAGCATACCTTGACTCCCTGGCTAAAGCAACGCAGCAGGTTGGCCATTACCCTCGGCGCGTCGGTGCCATAGAGCCTGTCGGTGTGGAAAAGCATGGTGCCAAAATACACGTCATGTCCGGCTGCCCGCAGGGTTCCCACCAATTCCGGAGGAAAGGGGTTTACCGCCCGGCTGGGGCGGCCGTGCTGGTGGGGGACGACGATGAGCTTGACGTCGCTGTCCTTGAAGAAATCCATGGCCTTTACGGCCGTATCGCCGAAAGTAGAAGCCAGTACTACCTTCCCGATCCTCAGCGCCCTTGCTCTCTCCTTGACCAGATCCAGCGTAACTTCGGTGTTCGCCCGGCTAAGCTCCTCGAAGTACACGATCTTGCTCTGCATTCCTTCTTCCTTTCATCGACGATCCTGGACGCTAAACATCAAGGCACGAAGTCAGGAATGGTTGGGACAAGGGGAATCATCGGCGTGTCATGAGACCCGGACTCGGTAGCTCGGGTCCCCTGATCCCTCACCCCTGACCCCCGACCCCCTGCCCGGCTAGAGCCTGCGCCAACTCGTCGGCGGGAACGGTGGTCTGCGTGGCGCCTGCCATATCGCGAACGACCGCCTCGCCGCGCTCGACCTCTCTCTCGCCGATGATGACCACGTAGGCCGCCCCTAGGGTGTTGGCGTGGCGAAGCTGGGATTTCAGGCTTCGGCCGCCGAAGCCGATGACGGCGGCGACCCCCACTTTCCTAAGTTCACTTACCGCCCTCCACGCGGCGTCACGGGCGGGAGCGCCGATATAGGCCAAGTAGGCTCTTGGCTTTGGGAGAGCGTCTGGCGCAATGCCCTGCCGTTTGAGGTTGATCACGACCCGCTCCAAGCCGGCGGCAAAGCCGATGCCAGGCGTGGGTTTACCGCCGAGCTCCTCGATCAGGCCATCGTAGCGGCCGCCGCCGCCCAGCGACGCCTGAGCGCCCTCGACCCGCGGCTGTATCTCGAACACCGTCCTGTTGTAGTAATCGAGGCCCCGTACCAGACGATTGTCGATGCCGAAGGGAATCCCGGTCGCCTCCAGGGAGGCCCGCAACTGAGAGAAATGGGCGGCGCAATCCGCGCAAAGGTAGTCGGTGGTCCTCGGCGCCCCGGCGCCTATTCGCTGGCACTCCCGCTCTTTACAATCTAGCAGCCTGAGCGGGTTCCTGTCGAATCGCCCCCGGCATTCCTTGCAGATGCTGTCCAAATATCCTGCGTAGTACTGGAGCAGCGCTGCTCTGAACCTCGGCCGGCAGACCGCACAGCCGATGCTATTGACCTGCAGGCTGAGGTCCTTGAGACCCAGAGACTCGTAGAAGCGCCAGGCGACCTCGATTACTTCGGCGTCCAGCAGAGGATCCGCCTCGCCCAAAGCCTCACAGTTGAACTGGTGGAACTGGCGGTAGCGGCCGGCCTGCGGCCGATCGTAGCGGAAGAAGGGACCCATCGTGTACAGCTTGACCGGCTGGGGCAGGTTCGGCATCCCGTGCTCCAGGTAGGCGCGGCAAATCGAGGCCGTCGCCTCCGGCCTCAGGCTGAGGCTCTCCCCGCCCTTATCCTTGAAGGCGTACATCTCCTTCTCGACGATATCCGTGCCCTCGCCGACGCTCCGCACGAAGAGTGAAGCATCCTCGAAGACAGGCGTGTCGATGCGCTGATAGCCGTAGAGAGACGCGACCTCGCCGGCCTTCGCCCGCATGAACTCCCAATATGGCTGGTCCTCCGGCAGAAAATCGGACGTTCCCCTCGGTGCCTGATACAAAGTGACCCCCTGCGGATTGATTGCTCAGCCATAGGATACTATATCGGCCGCCGTTTTGCAAAAGCCTCGCGCCTTGCATGACGTCGGCTCAGAGGTTGCCTGTCTTCACAGTGGTGTCCTGCCATGTACGCCCGACGTACGGGAGGTCTCGAACCAACTCGCTGAGACCGAGTCGGTCTGGTGCTGATCGATCTTCCGCGAAGTCGGTTTCAGCGGCGGCCGTGGCAGATTCGATGCCCCACCTACCGGGTTGGGGAAGGTCGTCCATGCGTGCCGTCGAGCCCGTGGGCATCTCACCTGCCCCTGTCGGCTGGAGTGTATATCTTGGCTCTCCCTCCCGGTGAACCATCCGAGGCCCTCCTCAGGCTGGCACACTTCTTGCTCAAAAGCAAGCGTAGACACCCTTTTTGGGAGGCGAGAGATGACAAAAAGGCAGAATCGGTCCCCTCGTTCAACCGCCCTGTTTTACGCTGGTGAGCCAGTCCCCGCTGGCATCTACCGTCGGGTCGACATCGAACATGATGTGGTCCTCGATCAGGCCGGATTCTTGCCCGCCTCCTTCGATGGACGGCTCACGGCCTACCGCCCCGTCGAGTCTTACTGGCTCGGCTCGCCCAGACGCAGAACGGACTGAGGCGATAGGTTAACCGACCGACCACTGGTTTGCAGGACCGGTTGCAGCACGAAGGGGGGATGAACATGTTAGGAAAACATCGTCTCGTGCTTGGCGTTTCCTACGGGCGGCTCGCGTTCGATTTCCGTGCAAGAAAAGAACTGATTTGGGTCATCGTGCCACCACTTCTTCTCGCCCTCACCTTCCTCTCAATGCTGCTACTGCGGGAGCCATCCTTCCCCGCATCGTATGGGGAGGAGATGCTCTCGCCCGCTAAGGTTGGGGGGAATTACTCCTACTCCGTCGACTGGCAACAGACGGATGATGGCTACCTGTCGCCCATGAGGTCACTCCGGTAGGCTGACGCATCAGCCCAGACAGAGCTTGAAAGCGTCCGTCATTGCCGCTTATTGCTGGCCCGTTATCAGTTGGCCGTAGATGGTCTTCAAGTCGTGCTCAAAGTCTTCTACGTCATATTGCATTGGTACCATCTTTTGTCTCAGATACTCCATCATCTCCCGCACGGAGACGCCCGCTTCCTGAGCTGCCCTCGCCGTGGTGACCAGGTTTTCGGCGTATAGCTTGGCAGCATAGTCTAGCTTCCAGTCGCGTATCGCCGTGTAGAGCGGGCGACGCACCGCAGTGGATCTGTCCACGTGCTCGACTTCTTCTATCTTCTGCAAGTCAGCTATCAGGTCTGGTGACACCCTTGACGCTATCATTTGTTCCTTCTTCATCTGTCCTCAACCTCCCTGGCTTCTCTAAGTAGTGCATCCGGCAAATCCATGGTACTAACGAGAACGGTGGTCATGGGCGGCTCCCGAGCCGCCCCTACTTGTTTGGCTACGTTGACCCACATGTAGGGGCGCTTCGGGAAGCGCCCTGAGCGGGATGGATCTTGCAACTAACTTACCGGATGCACCACCAAGTACCCGCGCCAGCAATTCCGGCGAAACCCATGCCACCCTGCCTGGTTCTTGCAGAAGATGCACGACTTGCTGGTAGGTGAGAAACCGCCACAGAAAAGCATCTAACAGCAGGCCTGCAATGCCCGGCTTGGTTAGGAGAAAGCCGGTGGAGAAACCGAATAGGCCGCACCCATCTCATCCCCCCAACGACTTGCCGTCCGGCTCCTTTGCCTTCAGCTTGAGCTCGTATAGCTTCGTTATCGCCTCCAGGGGCGTCATGGAATCGACGTCGAGGCTCTCGATCTCCTTGACGGCCGGATGTGTCTCTTGGAAGAAAGAGAGTTGGGCCGTTTCGACCATGTGGCGTGAGGCGTGGTTCTGCCGCTCCTTTGGGCTTTCCTCCAGACGCCGCAGGATCTCCTCCGCCCGGCGAATGACGCTGCGAGGTAGGCCCGCCATCTGCGCCACGTGAATGCCATAGCTGCGATCGGCGCCACCCGGCACGATCTTCCGCAGGAATGCCACCTTCCCGTTCTCCTCCGCCACAGCCACGTTGAAGTTGCGCACACGCGGCAGCACGTCAGCCAGCTCGGTAAGCTCGTGATAGTGGGTGGCGAACAGAGTTTTGGCGCCCAATCTTGGATGGTTGTGGATGTGCTCTACCACGGCCCGAGCGATGGACAGGCCGTCGTAGGTGCTGGTGCCCCGCCCGATCTCGTCCAGTACGATGAGAGATCTAGAAGTGGCGTGGTTCAGGATATTGGCGGTCTCCACCATTTCCACCATAAAAGTCGATTGGCCGGTAGCTAGATCGTCCTGAGCCCCCACGCGAGTGAATATGCGGTCCACCAGGCCGATGTTCGCCGCATCTGCCGGAACGAAGCTGCCGATCTGAGCGAGCAGGACGATGAGAGCGACCTGACGCAAATAGGTGCTCTTACCGGCCATGTTGGGCCCGGTCAGGATGACTATCTGGGCCTCCGCGCCAGACAGACGGACGTCGTTGGCCACGAAGCCTTCCTCCGACGCGGTGCGCTCCACCACGGGATGCCGTCCCGCCACCACGCGGATCTCGTCGCCCTCGGTGAGCATAGGCCGGACGTACCGGTTTCGCACGGCCACCTCTCCCAGAGCAGCGAAAGCGTCGAGATGGGCGAGGGCAGAAGCCGACGAAAGGATGCGGTCGCTCGCCGCCGCCACCTGCTGGCAGATCTGCCCGAAGACACTGCGCTCCAGCTCGACCAGCTTCTCCTGCGCGTTGAGAATGAGTGATTCGTACTCCTTGAGCTCGGGCGTGATGTAGCGCTCCCCTCCCACCAGGGTCTGCCGCCGCAGATAGCCCAACGCCTTCTCCAGGTAGTCGCGCAAGGTGGCGCACCCCTCCGCTTCGGGCCGGTCTCTCACAGTCAAAGGCAACGGCGCCTCCAGGTTGGAATTGCTCACCTCCAGATAATAGCCAAAGACCTTGTTGTAGCCCACCTTGAGGGACTTGATCCCCGTTCTCTCCCTCTCCGTACGCTCGAGCCCGGCGATGTATTGTCGGGCGTTCCGCGACGCCGCGGTGAGACTATCCAACTCGTCGGAGAACCCGGGCCGTACGAACCCTCCGTCCGCCATGCTCGCTGGCGGCTCGTCCACCAGCGCCGCCCGAATGAGGGCTACGATGTCGTCGCATGGCTTCAATTGGACCAGTAGGGAAACGAAGGGTTGAGGGTAGAGGGTAGAGGGTAGAGGGGCGGATCCCTCCTCAACCCTATACCCTCTACCCTCTACCCTATCCCCTAGTATCCTCCTCACGTCGGGAACGATTTCGAGGCTCTTGCGCAGCGAGACCAGTTCACGGGGCAAGGCGATTCCGGCCGAGACCCGGTTCACCAGACGCTCCAGGTCGGACAACCGGTCGACCAGGGAGATGATCTCCGCCCGGAGGGCGTTGTCGGCGACGAACTCTTGAATCACGCACTGGCGCGCCTCCAAACGCCGCCGATCGAGCAGCGGCTGGTTCAGCCATCGCCGAAGAAGGCGACCTCCCATGCTGGTCTTCGTTAGGTCGATCACCGAGAGGAGCGATCCCTGGGTCGTCCCCGCCCGGCTGGTCTGAACTAGCTCGAGGTTGCGGCGGGTTTGAGGGTCGAGAACCATGAAGGAGTCGGTGGAATAGGTGGAAAGCCGGGATAGTTGACTCAGAGCCCCCTTCTGGGTCTCTGCCAGATACTGCACGATTGCTCCCGCTGCCCTCACCGCCTGCGGCAGGCCGCTGCAGCCGAAGGCCTCCAGCGTCGCCACCTGAAAGTGGCTTTTGAGGGCCTCCCGTGCCGTGTCGAGGTCGAAGTGCCGGGGTTCGAACTGGGTGGTGGGAAATCCCACACCACCCTCGGCCAGGGGCGAGTTCCGCGGCAGGAGAACCTCGGTCGGCTGCAGCCGCTCGAGCTCAGTCTGGAGGCCGCGGAGCGGCAACTGGGTGGTGGCGAACTCGGCGGTGGTTATGTCGACGTAGGCGAGCCCCGCCGTCTCCTTCTCGGCGACCGCTGCCACCAGGTAGTTGTTGGCCTTGGCATCGAGAAGCTGGGGCTCGACGATGGTCCCTGGCGTGACCACCCTCACCACGTCGCGATCGACGATCCCCTTCGAAGCAGCGGGGTCGGAGGTCTGCTCGCAGAGCGCCACCTTGTAGCCCCGGCCGATCAGCTTGGCGATGTAGCTCTCGGCGGCATGATAGGGGATGCCGGCAAGCGGTATGGGCTTGCCGCCCTCGGTGCCCCGCGAGGTCAGAACGATCTCCAGCTCGCGGCTGGCGACCTTGGCGTCCTCGTCGAAGGTCTCGTAGAAGTCGCCCATGCGGAAGAAGAGGATGGCCTCGGGATACCGCTTCTTGATCTGCAAATACTGCTTTCGGGCCGGCGATGGCTGGGTCATGGCCGTATTTTACCGCAAACCCCGAGTAGTTAGCCAGCTAGAAACCCAGCCGAAAAGTCTTGCTGGTTTGGCTGATATGTAGTATAATGCGTCCTAACATGCGAACGGAGGTTTGGTATGTTAGGAAGGCATTCTATGCAGGGTGGATTGTTTGAAGCGGAC
>JACPQF010000115.1 GCA_016190625.1 Chloroflexota bacterium
CAACGTCTACATTGCCAATACCGGCAACAACGCCATCAAGAAATACGCCGGTGGCTCGCTTACCACGCTGGTGTCGTCCGGCTTGATCGGGCCAGCCGGCGTGGCGGTGGATGGCAGCGGCGACGTCTACATCGCCGACACCGGCAGCAACGCCATCAAGAAATACGCCGGTGGCTCGCTTACCACGCTGGTGTCGTCCGGCTTGATCGGGCCAAGAGGCGTGGCGGTGGATGGCAGCGGCAACGTCTACATCGCCGACACCGACAACAACGCCATCAAGAAATACGCCGGCGGCTCGGTGACGACGCTAGTATCGTCCGGCTTGAACCGGCCATTCGGCGTGGCGGTGGATGGCAGCGGCGACGTCTACATCGCCGACACCTTCAACAACGCCATCAAGAAATACGCCGGTGGCTCGCTTACCACGCTGGTGTCGTCCGGCTTGTCCTATCCGCTCGGTGTGGCAGTGGATAGCAGCGGCAATGTCTACATCGCGGATAATGGCAACAGTGCCATCAAGAAGTACATACCGTGAAAACCGGCCCTGTCAGCTTCGGCCGTAGACGAGCGCCGCGGTTGCGCGGCTGCGCCGGCCAAGTGGAAGAGGCGCTGCACCAACTGGAGAAAGGCCCGGCGGTCGCTGGCAAAGACCGACAGTCACACGGATTGAGTGCAAACGAACTTTGGGGAATGCCGCCCCTTCTTTCACAACGACTTGTCATTCTACTCGTAATGATCTAGGGGCTAACGGATTACGCCACAGTCGGGCGTCGGTGATGACGATAACCTCACGGATTGCTCGAGCTATTGCGGAGTCATTGAGATGGGGCTAACTACTCGTGACAATCTATGCGTTCGCGGGATATCGGGGACAGCCTGAAGGAGGCAACTCATGATGGAATCAAAGGAATCACTCGAAATCGAGCAGAGCGGGACGTGCAGTACGGAAGAGGATTCGGACCCCGATTCTGGCAAACCGAGGCAGCGTCGGGCGTGGCGAAAGCCGACCATGATGGTAATAGAGGTCAACAGGACGCGAATTGGAATTTTGTTCGGGGGCTGACGGGACCACCTATTCGTGAAAGTGCGCAGGCTCAGGGGCAGAGTTGATGAGCCGCGCGGCTCGCCATCTGGCCTGCCGGGTAGTTCTCTCGCGTTCGCCTACGCCCTGTCTCATACGGTGATCTTGGTTTTCGCTCTGAGCCTCCGGATGCATACCCAACACGTGGGGAGGGGCGGTGTCAGCGGATAAGCGGATAGCGGGTCGGATAAGCGGATGATTGAAGACGACCGCGAGGCGTATGGCGATCCTCGTTCAGGTGAGTTGTCGGGCCGTTACGGACCGGAGGGGTGGTGTCATGCTGCGCTAACGATGACACTTATCTCGGGCTCGTCCGAAGCCTTGATTATGGGTGGGATCTGGAGGCATTCCTGAATCAGGGTCTCGATATAGCCTGTGACGGCTTCCTGCATGTTGGCTATGGCTTCTTCTCGGGTGTGTCCCCATGGGGCACAGCCGGGAAGATTGGGAGCCGAGACGGACCAGCGCCCGTCCTCCTCCTGCTGGAGATAGATCCGAACAGTGTAGGTCTTCAAAGGTTTCCTCCCTTGCGGTGGTTGGGTATAGCATAGCACAAATAAGCGCCATCGATGGCGAAGGCCGACCACCAGGCTATTTGTTGACACCGTATTCCGGCGACTCGGGGACGGGGAAGTCCACACCGCTGGGCGCGCTTTGCTGGCAGGCGCCCTAGTGCATCTGGTTTCCTTCAAGCGCCTTGCGGCCGGATTGGATCTCCGCCCAGGGGAGGGCCCTGCCGGGATGCCAGTCCCGACGTTGCCGTCAGATTGCTCTGGAATTTCCTCGAGGAGCGCGGAGGGTTGCTCGCGATCCCGTGACGATGAGGATTTCCGGGATCAACCCAGTATGGCGGCCACGGCGAGGGAACGGTCGGGAAAGGCGGCGGGAGCTATCTGTTCGCCGCGGCGAAAGACGCGGGCCGTGCGATAGCCGTCGGCGGCGGGATCGCGATAGACGGTGATGGTCTCTTGCTCCAGATCGACGAGCCAGCATTCCGCGATGCCTTTCCTTGCGTAGAGGGGCACTTTGATCCGGCGGTCGGGATCCGCCGAACTGCAGGCCACCGCGACAAGAAAGAAGACATCTTCCGGCGTGGGATGGCCCGATGCATAAAAGTCGGCCTTGGGGCGAAGAAGCGCGATGTCGGGCTGAGGCTCCGAGTGCTCGTCCAGGACAATGGGATTCTGGGCGCCGACCACGGCATCGTCCCCGAAGATCGTCACGAATAGCTTGATCAAACGGTTTACCGTCGCGGCGTGCAGGCGGCCAATCGGCGTCATCTCCGTGATCTCCCCCTCGATGAGCTCGACGCGATCGTCCTCTCCCAGGATGCCTGCCTCAGCCATCCTGTGATACTCTTCCACCGTGAACCGCCTTCGCGGTAGATGAAGCGCCACAAGCGGCCTCCTCGCGTCGTTTCTAACGACATTCTAGGGTAAGCTGGTACAGGCTGTCAACATGACTTGTTGCCCGTATGGTTGCTTGACAGCAGGGGGTAGATCGAGTATCATCGAGAATTAGCAAGACTAGCGGCCATTACCTGACCGAGTACAGGAGAACGGGGTGGCCGGATCAGGCGGAACACAGGGATATGTCCTTCCCTCGGAAGGACCGGAAAACGATAGGGCAATGATCAGAAAGTGACAACCTTCCCCAGGTAGCGCTGTCCACTGGTCGTTGCTTTTTTGTTTTTTGTAGAGGTGGTATGGTCGAGGTTGCCGCCGCGATTTTGGCGGCGGGTAAGAGTACGAGAATGAGGTCGGCGTTGCCCAAGATCCTGCACTGCATCGCCGGCCGGCCGATGATCCAATACGTGGTGGACGCGGCGTTGAGCGCTGGCGCCCAAGAGATCGTGGTCATCGTCGGCAATCAAGGAGAAGCAGTAAGGGAAACGCTGGGAAGGGCGGTCAGCTACGCCGAACAGCGCGAGCAACTGGGCACCGGTCATGCCCTGTTTCAGGCCAGGGACGCGCTGGCCGGGCGGGCCGAACGGATCCTCGTGCTTTGCGGGGACATGCCCCTCGTGTCAGTCGATTCTCTGAACAAGCTGGCAGAGCGACAGCGGGCTACGAGGGCCACCGTCGTCGTGTTGACCTGCAGCGTGGGCGATCCCGTGGGGCTGGGGCGCATCGTCAGGGACGAGGGCGGCCGCATCGCCCGAATTGTGGAGGAGAAAGAGGCCACTGAGGCGGAGCGGGCCATTAGGGAGATCAACACCGGCGTCTACTGCTTCGACTCAGACTGGCTCTGGCCTCATTTGGCCATCCTGCCCACGAGCAGCGTAGGGGAGTTCTATTTGACCGACACCATTGCCATGGCCCGGGCCGAGGGAAGGAAAGTGGAGAGCATCCACTGCGCCGATGCTTCCGAAGCGCTAGGGATCAATAACCGAGTACAGCTCGCCGAAGCGGAAACGAACGTGCGGCGAAGGGTCTGCGCTCGCCTCATGCTGGAGGGGGTCACGATAGTAGACCCCGACGCCACACGGATCGACGCGGAGATTCGCATCGGCACGGACACCGTGGTTTTCCCCGGGACCTCCATCGAGGGGCGGTGCGAGATCGGCGCCAACTGTCGCATAGGGCCGGAGGCGCTCATCCGGGACTCGGTGATCGGCGATGGGGCGACGATCGTCTCCTCTCGAGTCGAGGGCGCCGGCATCGCACCTGGGGCGACTGTTGGACCGTTCGCCTCCGTCAGTCCGGGCTTGAATAAGACGAACTTTGGAAACAGATAGTTACCTGTTAATCGGAATAACGCTTCTTTGCCTCATAGTGGCGGCTGCCGCCTCGGTGGCCGAGACCGCCCTGATGACGATAAGCCGGGTGCGGGTCAGGCATCTCATCGAGGAGGGCCTGACCAAGGCGCAGGCCATTGAGAAGCTACTGAGCCAACCTACAACCGTTCTCTCCACCATCGTCATCGTCAACAGCATCGCCATAATCGGCGCGGCCAGCCTGGCCACCTACTTCTCTTTGAAGTATTTGCCGGCTGATTGGTCTCTGGTGGTCGCGGTGGTGGCCACCAGTCTGGTAGTCCTCGTGTTCTGCGAGGTAATCCCCAAGACCTTTGCCGTCCAGAATCCCGAACGGAGCGCCATGTTGGTGGCGGGCCCGGTGCGGGTGCTGTCGCTGGTCCTCTCGCCGCTGATCGGCCTCCTCGGCCTGATGACCAATGCCGTTCTGTCCCTTATCGGGGCGCCCCGCGTCCAGGCTCCCCTCGTGAGTGAGGAAGAGCTCAAGCTGTACGTAAACAGTTGGGAGGAACAGGGCATCATCGAGGAAGAAGAGAAGGAGATGATCGACAGCATCATCGAGCTGGAGGACACGGCGGTGCGGGAGATCATGGTGCCCCGCATCGACATCGTCGCCGTCGACACCGACGCCACTTTGCCCGAGGCGGTCAAGCTGGTCATTCAAAGAGGGTACTCCCGCATTCCCTTGTATGAGGAGAGCATCGACAACATCGTGGGTGTGGTGTACGCCAAAGACCTGCTGCGCTTCCTTATCGATAGCGTCGAGATAGCCAGTCTCAGGGAGGTTGCCCGTCCCGCTCAATTCGTGCCAGAGACCAAGAAGGTCGACGAGCTTCTACGCGAGCTCCAGCAGAAGCGCATCCATCTCGCCATCGTCGTCGACGAGTACGGCGGCACCGCCGGCCTAGTGACCATCGAGGATCTGGTGGAGGAGATCGTCGGCGAGATTCAGGACGAGTATGACAGCGAGGAGGCCGAGATCGAAAAGGTCAGCGATTTGGAGGCTATCCTGCACAGCAAAGCGAGCATAAGCGAGCTAGAAGACCTCTTCGGCAACTCCGTTGAGGCCGACGACTTCGACACCGTCGGTGGCTTCGTCTACAACCAGCTCGGTAAGATCCCCAGCCCAGGCGACGAGATACGCGTCGACGACCTCACCCTGACCGTCCTCTCGACGGTTGGCCGGCGCATCAAGCAGGTGAGGGTGGTTAAGGATGCCGGCGGGAAGTCGTCCGGTGGCGACCAGGGGAAGAATCAGGTGGCCAAGGAGGCCACCCATCCGCCCGATGGCGATCAGGGTAAGGGCTAGAAGTCCAGCCGAAAACCGGCTTTGAAACGAATTGCTGCGGCCAAGACGAGGCATTGGATTATTTATGCAGCGTGCGTAGCGCGTGGTGATGCCGTCATAATAGGTATTTGAGA
>JACPQF010000011.1 GCA_016190625.1 Chloroflexota bacterium
CTACGCACGCTGCATAAATAATCCAAAGCCTCGTCTTGGCCGCAGCAATTCGTTTCAAAGCCGGTTTACGGCTGGACTTCTAGGAAAGCGAGCTCTTGGGTAGAAATCATCTGCGAAATCCCAAAATCAGTGCAATCGGCGGTTCAGACAACGTACCTCACCGCCAGACCATCGGCAAGTACAGCGTCCACCCTCTCGATCCCCACACCGGCCCGTACCACTCCGACCCGCCCCCCAGTCTCACCGCCTCCAGCCGGTATTGGTAACGCCGCCCCGTCCGAGCAGCTTCATCCACGTACCGATACCGGTTGCCCCACGAGCCTCCCTCCGCCGTGACCCTCCCCTCGTTTAACTTGACCCAATCTCCCCCGTCTCCTTCCGCTCGCCACACGTCGAACCCCGTAACGTTCAGCTCGCTCGCCGTCTCCCACTCCACGGCGATGCCCGAAGAGAGGCCGCGGGCCGCCAGCGAAGAGACCTCTACCCCCGTGGGCGAGCCCTCACCGAGGGCGAAGGGAGAGAAGGTGGTCACACCGGCCAGCTCCACGTACTTGTTGGCGTTCTCGTCCGTCCCCCGAACCGCCGTCCCGCTCACCTGCATCCAGCCGTCGGTGGTGCCGCAGTGGAAGAGGTTCACGTTGCTCGCCGTGGTCCCGTTCGCCTCGCCGGGGGCGTAGTACAGCCGCAGCGTGCCCGATACCCCCGAGGTGGCGTTGGGCGTCACCTGGTAGAATCGCTTGACCGGCGTGCCGGCGAAGGCGCTCCCGTTGCAACTGGGCGGCGTCTGGCCGATGGTCACCGTGATGGCCGTGCTCCCCAGGGCGGTGCCGCCGGTGGACGTGAGAGCCACCGTGGGGTAGCCGAGGGGGTCGTTGTAGGCGAGACGTGTATTCGCGGTGGCGTTCTGGGCCGGGGCCTCGCGACGGATGGCGCCGTTGTTGGTGAGCGCGCAGCCATCGGCGATGGCGATGTAGTCGTCGGAGACGTCGAGGACCGTCGTGGTCCGGCTGATGGTGAGGTTGCAGAAGGTCTCTGTGCTGCCCGTGCCCGATTTGCTCAGAGTTGCCGTTCCCGCTTTGTCGAAGATGACCCTGCCGCTGGCGGGGGAATAGGTCCCTGCCGTGTTGGTCCAGTCGCCGGAGACCGTGAGGGTATAGCCGTTGGTATTGAGGGTGCCAGTGGTGAGGGACACCGAGCCGGAGATGGCGACGGTGGCGGAGATGGTGGCCGTCACGTTGGTAGAAAACGACAGGGACTGGGTGTAGGTCCCGCCGTAGATGTAGGCCGTTCCGCCGGTAAGAAGGCCGCCGAGAGCGAGGGCAAGGGTGGCAAAGCAGGGACTGTTCCCGCCACAGGCTTCGGCAGGGTCGGCGTAGGTGGCGGCGTTTGATATTCTGGCAACAAAGGCGTCGGAGTCTGAGGCGTAGGCGCGGACCGGCGATCCCCAGGTGGCATTGCTCAGCCCGGAGACGTAGACGTTGCCGCTGCCATCAACGGCAATCCCCTGGCCGTAGTCGGACCCCGTGCCGCCGAGAAAGGTATTCCACTGGAGGTTGCCGCTACTGTCCAGCTTGGCGGCAACGGGGTCGTTGCTCGCGGTGTAGCTGCGGATAGGAGATCCCCAGGTCGCATAGCTATAGCCGCCCACGTAGGCGTTTCCGCTTACATCCACGTCTATGGCATAGCCAATATCAGACCCCGACCCGCCGAGGAAGGTGCTCCATTGCACGCTGCCGCTATCAGCCAGCTTGGCGACAAACGCATCGTTGTCCGCCGTATAGCTCCGGATTGGCGATCCCCAGTTGGCCCCACTGTAGCCGACGACGTAGGCGTTCCCGCTCCCATCCAAGTCGATATCGACGCCGTAATCGTTTGCCGTGCCTCCGAGGAACGCGTTCCACTGGAGGACCCCGCTGCTATTCAGTTTGGCGACAAAGGCGTCGTCGCCCGCCGTGTAGGTGCGGACTGGCGAACCCCAACTGGCGGCGCTATAGGCGGCCACATAGATATTGATGCTCTCGTCCACGGCAATACCATAGCCATAATCGTTGCCCGAGCCCCCGAGGAACGTGTTCCACTGGAGGGTCCCGCTGCTATCCAGCTTCGCCGCGAAGGCGTCGGCGTTTGCCGTGTAGTTGCGAACCGGCGATCCCCAGGTGGTCCACCCGCCGCCGACGACATATACGTTCCCGCTCCCGTCCACGGCGATGCCTTCGCCCTGATCGCTGTCGGAACCGCCCAGGAAGGTATGCCACTGGAGGACACCGCTGCTGTTCAGCTTGGCGACAAAGGCATCCTTGCTCGCCGTGTAGCTGCGGACTGGCGAGCCCCAGGTGGCCTGACTGTAGCCGATTACGTAAGCGTTGCCACTCCCGTCGACCGTGATCCCATAGCCGATATCGCTTCCTAACCCGCCAAGAAAGGTGTTCCATTGCAGGCTGCCGCTGCTATCCAGCTTGGCGACAAAGGCGTCGTTGCTTGCCGTGTAGATGCGAACCGGCGATCCCCAGGAAGCCGCGGTGTAGCCGACCACGTAGGCGTTCCCGTTCCCGTCCACGGCGATCCCGCCCCCATAATCAGATGCCGAGCTTCCCAAGAAGGTGTTCCAGGCCAGCTCAGGGTCGACCACCAGAGGATAGCGCCTGTCATACTCGTCCGCCGCGAAGCTCACCTCCCGCTCGCCCAGCAGACGAAAGGCCACAGCCACGGGCACGCGCTCTCCCTCGACCTCCTGCCAGGCTACCGGCGCGCTCTCCCGCATCTCGCCGGCGTCGAAGCCAAAGACCAGGCTCCCGTCCTCTGCCATCTCCACGGGCGCGTTGTACCGCAGGCGGATATCCTCGACCCTCGCCCCCGGGTCCACAAAGTAGGTGCTCTTGGCTATGCCGTCCACCAGCGCCTCATAGCTCAGGCTGATGCCAGGCCAGAGGCCGGCATAGGTGACCTTGCCCAGAGGCGGAGAACTCGATAGACCGACTCGGTCTCCGAGACCGAGTCGGTCTGGGGGCGGCGAAGCGGCATCCGCAGTAGGCTGATCAGCCACCGGCGTCACTCCCGCGGTTCCCACGAATTCGACCCTTAAGAGGTGATCGCCGCCGGCCATGTAGACGCCGCCGGCCTCAAAGCCGAGAACGTGGCCGCCAGCGGTGAAGGTGAGGAGACTAGACGGTGTGTCGGCAAGGGGAGGGGAATGACCGACGGCAATGGCTGGCGAGGGGATGGCGAGAAGGTTCGCGACCAGCCCAAAGATTAGGCACAGGCCAGCTATTCCAGACAACGCGCGGATACGAAGCGGGGTGCTTTTCATGGCGCGAGATCCTCCACCGGTTCAACTGTCGTCCACCCCACACCCCCAGAGATCTTCCCCACAACAGGTTGGAGCGAAAGAAGATGTTCTCTTTCGCAAGCTAGGTGACGCCTGGTGAGATTCTATGACATGCGGACGGCCGTGTCAAGGGCTGTTTTGGGGCACCATCCAGCCTGCTAAACCTCAAACGGGTTGAACAAGCGTACTCCCGTACGGGAGAGGTCAGCAGTGTTTCGGGTGACGAACAGTAGACCATGCACCTTGGCCGTGGCAGCCATGAGGCCGTCCACCACTGGCAGCGCGTCGGGAACGTTCATGCGGCCCCATTCCTCTGCGATTTCCAGCGTGACGCTGAGAATCCGGTCGGCGTAGTCGGCCCGCAGCGAGGCCAGCCAGCTTTCGAAGACGGCAGCCTGCGCTGCATCGCGCCGGCGCAGACGGTCGATGCCCTGCCGGATCTCTCCCAGTGCAAGAACACTCAGGAAAAGATCTATGCCGCTGATAGATGATAGCCAGGCTCGCACCCGCGGGTTCCCGTGGGGCTTCCGCGCCTCGGAGATAATGTTCGTGTCGAGGAGATAGCTCACAGCTCGATATCTCGCTGATGGTCGCCCAAGCGCTGGATATCTAGGGAGCTCAGATCCGGCCCAGTCAACAGAAACTCGGTGAAGTCCGGCTTGCCCCCGGTCAGGCGCCGGTAGTCCCCGGCCGACATGACCACGACCACGGTCTCGCCATGGCGCGTGACCGCTTGCGGTCCCTCTGAAATGGCCTGCTTCACCAATTGGCTGAACTTCTGTTTTGCTTCCTGCAACTGCCAGGGCATTCAACACCTCCGTCTAGTCTGACTAGATCATAAACCACACGACGGGTGATGTCAAGGCGTCACGATTATTGGCCTGTGAGCCCTAATTCACGTTCCCACTGATCATGCAGGCGCGGTCCATCTTGGGAAGGATCGCGCCTGCATGATCGAGAGGTCCAACCTTTCTCGATAGATACGATTTGCGGCTGATGGTGTGGCGGCGCCCGCGCTAGTCCGGCTTGGACTCGCCCTTCCACGGAGAGCCGTCCTGCCTGGTCTCCGATGCTTTCCTGTAGTCGCAGACATCGGCGTATCGGGCAAGATCCGGCGGATTGGACGGCTTATCCTGCGCCGCCTTCTTCTCCTCCGGCTTTGGCGCCTCGATCTCCACGCCGAGCTTGTAATCGAAGGCAGTGGCATACCGCGAAAGTGAAGGTGGGTTGATCGGCTGCTCCTCGGCCGGCTGTTTCTCAGCCAACTCCTCCTCATCGTCCTCCGCCGCCTCTTCCGGAACAGATGCCTGTGACGAAGGATCACGCCAGGGCCAATCAGTGCCCTGAATGCGAGTAGCCCAGCCAGTGTAGCTCTTGCTGAACACCGTGTACGAGTTCGCCAGAATACGGCTGGCCGTTCCCTGGCAGTCAGGACAGGCCGCATCCTCTGTTGCCTGGCTGAACGGTCTCACCATCTCGAATACCTTACCACACGACTTGCACCGATAGTCATACCTCGGCATCTTCGCTTACCTCCTTCACCAGAAAACTGAAATCTCCGTTTTGATAACCGACAAATACGTGGCCTCCCGTCCTCAGTCGCCCTTCGAGGATTTGAAGAGAAAGAGGCTCCAGAATAGCCTGTTGAATCAGCCGCTTGAGCGGTCTCACCCCATAGTCGGGGTCGAAACCCTCCTCAGCCAGGGCATCCGCTGCCGCTTGATTTAGATCGATGGACATGCCCTTGTCCGCAAGTCGCTTGTTCGCCTCGGCCAGTTGCAGCTTGACGATAGCCTTGATGTCCTCCAGATCGAGTGAGCGGAAGATGATGGTGGCGTCCACCCGGTTGAGGAACTCGGGACGGAACTGCTCCCTGAGCGTCTTCTGCAGCTCGCGTTTGATCTCGTCTTCCGACTGGCCCGCCATATCCTGAAACAGCCGGCTGCCTACGTTGCTCGTCATCACCACTATGGAGTTCTTGAAATCGACCACCCGGCCATGACCGTCTGTGAGCCGTCCGTCCTCGAGAATCTGGAGTAGGATATTGAATACGTCGGGGTGGGCCTTCTCGATCTCGTCGAGCAACACGACCGAGTAAGGCCGCCGCCTCACCGGCTCGGACAACTGCCCGGCCTCGTCAAAGCCGACGTAGCCTGGCGGCGCACCGATAAGGCGAGAAACGGCGTGCTTTTCCATGTATTCGCTCATGTCGAGCCGAACCATGGCGCGCTCGTCGTCAAACAGGAACTCGGCCAGGGCGCGAGCCAACTCCGTCTTGCCTACTCCCGTCGGGCCGAGGAAGACGAAGCCGCCTATCGGTTTGGTCGGCTCGTTCAGGCCAGCCCTGGCCAGGCGTATCGCCCTCGACACCGCACCGATCGCCTCGTCCTGCCCCACCACCCGGCGGCGGAGACGGCCCTCCATGTGGACGTACTTCTCGGCCTCACCTTCCAACATGCGGGCAACCGGAATGCCCGTCCAACTGCTGACGACCTTGGCCACGTCCTCCTCGTCCACTTCCTCTTTGAGCATCTTGCTAGCCTTCTGCAGCTCGTCGAGGTTATGCTCTTCCCCTTTAAGCTGGCGCTCCACGTCTGCCAGCGCCCCGAAGCGAATATTGGCGACTTTGGCGGCGTCCTGAGCTCGCTCGGCCATCTCGGCCATAAACCGCTGCCAGTCGATCTGCTGGCGGAAATTGCGGATGCGGTCGATGGCCGCTTTCTCCTTGAGCCAACGCTCCTTGGTGCGGTCTCTCGCCTCTCTCAGCTCGCCTAGTTCTTGCTCCAGCTTGCCCAGACGATCTCGCGAGAGATTCTCCTTCTCCTTGCTCAAACCCGCTTTTTCTACTTCCAACTGCACGATTCGACGCTCCAGCTCGTCCAACTGGGTCGGCATGCTCTCTATCTCTACTCTCAGCCTCGCGGCCGCCTCGTCGATGAGGTCGATGGCTTTGTCGGGGAGATAGCGGCTGGAGATATAGCGCTTGGATAGCGTCGCCGCCGCCACGAGGGCGGAATCCCTGATGCTAACGCCGTGATGTATCTCATAGCGCTCCTTTAGTCCCCGAAGGATGCTAACCGCTTCGTCCACCAAGGGCTCGCCCACCATCACGGGCTGAAATCGTCGCTCCAGCGCCCCATCCTTCTCCACGTGCTTGCGATACTCCTCCAGGGTGGTGGCGCCGATGCAGCGGAGCTCGCCCCTGGCGAGCATGGGTTTCAACATATTGCTGGCGTCGATCGACCCTTCGGCGGATCCTGCCCCAACCACCGTGTGGAGCTCGTCGATGAACAGAATGATCTCGCCCTCTGCCTGTTGCACCTCTTTCAGGACCCCTTTGAACCTCTCCTCGAAATCGCCCCGATACTTGGTGCCGGCAACCAGCGACGGCATGTCGAGGGCGACAATTCGTTTCTGCTTGAGGCTTTCGGGCACGTCTCCCCTGACGATCCGCTGGGCGAGGCCCTCGGCAATCGCCGTTTTGCCCACGCCCGGATCGCCGATGAGCACGGGATTGTTCTTCGTTCGGCGGGACAGCACCTGGACTACCCGTCGTATCTCCTCATCCCGGCCAATGACGGGGTCGAGCTTTCCCCGGCGGGCCAGCCCGGTCAGATAGCGTCCATACTTCTGGAGGTTCAGGTACTTGCCCTCGTAGGTCTGATCAACCACCCGCGTGCTACCCCGCACCGCAGTTAGGGCCGTGCTGATTCGGTCCTTGGTGATCCCCGCCTCCGAGAGGATCTTGGATGCCTGGCCGTCGACGTTGTCGTTGGCCATGGCCAGCAGCAAATGCTCGGTGCTCACGTACTCGTCGGTGAGCGCATGAGCCTCGCGCAAGGCCAGGTCGAGAACCTTGTTCAGCCGATCCGATATCAAGACTCGCTTCGGACCAGGCTCATAGTTTCTCGGCATCTGATGGAGAGCGGTCTGAACCTTCTGGCGGACGGGGGTCGTGTCGACGCCCATCTGCTGGAACACCTGGGGCGCGATACCCTCCTCGAGGTCGAAAAGGGCGAAGAGGAGATGCTCGACATCGAGCTCGCTATGACTATAGTCGTCAGCGACCTGTTGGGCGACCACAACCGCTTCCTGAGCCTTCTCGGTGAGTTTCTGCCAGTTCACTGGAATTCACCCCTTATCTCGATAACCGCTTGTGCGCTGTGGACAGGTGAAGTATAACACGCCAGCGGATGCCTAGGCAAATATACCACATCTGTGAAGATTAGTTAAGTAGATCTGAGCTTGGTGCCATCTGCGCCGGAAGCCCGATGAGCTCGTCGCAAGTTGATGCTCTATTAATTCTCCTCTAATCTTGCTCTAATGACGGCGGTGTAATCTTGAGGAAACGACACTGAGCAAGGTCTGTCTTGAGACGCCAGACGGCCCAATGTTTACGAGGTGTCCTCTCAGAGGAAGGGTCTTGATGTCGACTATCAGAATGGCTTCGGCTATGGGATTGATAATGCTGCTCACGCTAGTAGTTAGCTGCGCCGATCCTCCCACCAGTCCGCCCCCCGAGCCGGCGGTTAGACAAGGCATCAACTCTGTGCCCGCAGCCGCGCCAACTGTGGCTTTGGCCAATCCTCAGTCCGTTACGCCAGCCAAACAGGTGGATCCCGCCTCAACCAAGGGCCCCCGGCTGACTATCAACGCCGAGGCGGTTGATTTCGGCGAGATACCCTACTCGCAGGCCATTGCCCTGAGCTTCACCATCAAGAACGTGGGAGCGGCGCCGGTGTCCCTCGGCCCGGCCTTCATCCGCGTGAAAGAAGGCTGCTGACCGCCGAATGTCGTCGTGGGTGCCACGACCCTGAGTCCCGAACAAACCACCTTCGCTAGATTGGCCTTTGCCATGCACGAGGGAATGGGGGGAGCGCATCTTTTTGAGGTAGTGTTTCCTTCCAACGACCCCTTCGAGCCGGAGAAGGTAGTCTCGATTCGTGCCATCTGGCCCCTGCCCTGACGGCCCTCGTTTCTCATCTTCCTTTAATCTTGGCTCCATGTGGCATTCATTTTCGCCGGCTATAATTTGAGAGAAGGACCTTAAGCTCGCAGGACTGGGTACTTGCAGAAAAATATCCTACCCCTCTCCATCTTGCTTCTCCTCGGCGGTTTGTTATGGCCCTCAGCGACTTTGTACGCCGACTCGCCGTCCTATCAACGCGCCACCATCTTCTACAGCAGCGGCTGCACCATGTGCTCCGATTTCATAGACTCGGACCTCATGGGCGTGCTTCGGGCCGCCAACGTGAAGGAAGTGGTGAAGAGAGAGTATTTGAACGATGTGGCGAATCGCAAGGAACTTCAGGATTTGAACCAGCGGCTGGGAATACCACCAGATCTGCAGGGCCATATCACCACGATAATCGACGACAGGATCGTTCTCGAAGGGCATGTGCCCAAGGGCATCATGACAGACGTTATCTTTAACACCGAGGGAGACCTGTTTCCCCGCCTAGCCGTGTATCAGGACGACATGCACGGCGTCGCCACCACCTATCGCATCTGGGCCTGGCAGGGTGATATTCTGGAATACTCTCTGGGCACGCCGGTGAGCGCGTATTTCGGTCAGCTCAGGTCGGGCTCGCCGGGGACAGGCCGAAGCGTGAAGACCGGTTCTGGCCTGCTATTGCCGGTAGTTATCGGCGCCGGGCTGTTGGATGGCATCAATCCCTGCGCCTTCGCCGTCATGGCTTTTCTGGTCGCCTTTCTCTTCACCCTGAGGCGGACCAGGTCAAACATCCTTCAACTCGGATCAGCCTACATCCTCGCAATGTACGTTACCTACTTCCTCATTGGCCTCGGACTGCTCAAAGTGCTCGTCCTCGCCGGCTATCCTCACATCATTTCTCGCCTTGGCGCTGCCGCGGTCGTCGTTCTTGGCCTCGTCAACCTTAAGGATTATCTCCTTCCGAATCTACCTATCAAGCTTTCCATGCCCAAGGTGGGCTGGGAAACCACCAAGGGATGGATCTCGCGGGCTACGCTGCCTTCCACCTTGATTGCCGGCGCCCTAGTGGGATTGTGCACGCTGCCCTGTTCGGGGGGCATCTATGCGGCCATCCTTGGTCTACTGACCGCGCAGACGACCTTCATCGGGGGCCTCGGGTATCTGGCCATCTACAACCTGATGTACGTGGCGCCGCTGATCCTGATTCTTCTGGCCATCACCACTCGACCGGTGGCCCGGAATTTGGCGATTTGGGAGAGGGCTCACAGCCGGCAAACCAAGCTCCTGTCTGGAATTATCATGCTCTTGCTCGGCGTACTCATACTTTGGATAATATAGCTCTGGTGTTCCAGATCAGGTAGCATTGCGTCTTATGACACACTCCGCTGCCCCAAACACCCTTACCCGCCTCTCCACCAGTTTGCCATTTCGAATTCAGCGCAGAGATCGGTTAAAATTGAGTTGCCTGGCAAAATGGCAGGCGGCGTTTTCGCCAACCCATGTCGATAGGAGAGATACGATATGCAGCTCTTGGTTGTCGACGACGATCCTCAGATCCTGAGCCTTCTCAGGCGGGGCCTCTCTCTTGAAGGCTACAGCGTCGACCTGGCCGAGGACGGTGCGAAAGCTCTCGCCATGCTTAGAGACAAGGCGTACGACCTTGTCGTCCTGGACGTAATGCTGCCGGGTGTGGATGGCGTGGAGATCTGTCGCCGACTTCGGGCTGGCAGCGAGGTCCCCGTGCTCATGCTGACAGCGCGGGCGTCGGTCCAAGACCGGGTGGTGGGACTGGACAGTGGGGCGGACGATTATCTGGTCAAACCTTTCTCTCTCGACGAGCTCCTGGCTAGAGTGCGGGCTCTGCTGCGAAGGCATCAGCCTTCGGCCCACACCCTCTTGCAGTTTGGCGACCTCAAGCTGGACCCGGCCACTCGCGAAGTGTGGCGCGGGGATGAGCAAGTCCAGTTGACCGCCAAGGAGTTCGAGCTGTTGGAGCTATTCATCCGACACCCCCGCCAGGTGCTCAGCCGGGAGACCATCTATGACCGGGTTTGGGGATACGATTTCGGTGGCGAGTCCAACATCATCGAGGTGTACATCCGCTATCTCCGAACCAAGCTGGAGCCACCGGGAAAGAGCAAACTCATCCAGACTGTTCGCGGCGTCGGCTATGCCCTGCGGGAGCGGTAGTTCCTTGTCACTCCGTCTGCGTCTAAGCCTGTCATATGCGGGCTTGCTGGGGATCGTGCTCGTCGTCTTCAGCGTTGTGCTCTATCTGACAATGGCCAAGATCTTACTAGACGAAGTCGACAGCCGCCTGCGTCTCGCCGCCTCCCAGGTACACATGTCGGTCGGCGCTGCCGACGAAAGGCATGACCTGAGGATCCTCGCCGATACTGTGTTGGGTGCACCGCTGACGAGCGAGCTCGCTGCACCGGGACTAACCGTCCAGGTGCTCGACGAGCGGGGCAGGCTCGTCGCCTCGTCTCCCAACTTGAAAAACGAGCAACTTCCCGTCGACCCGGCGCTAGTCGATGGTGGCCTGCGTGGCGAACAGAGCGTGGCGACTCTTGCGGCGTTGGCGAAAGAGCGCGTTCGGGTCCTCACCATGCCGCTAACGGTCAACGCCAAGGTATTGGGCATCGTACAGGTGGGGCAATCCCTCCACGATACCGACATCGCCGTCGCCCGGCTTCGTCTTCTGTTGATCGCCGGCAGCCTGGCGACGATCGTCGCTGCCGGCATAGTCGGCTGGTTTCTGGCCCGAAGAGGGCTCAAGCCCATCGGCGACATCGCCGACGCCGCCCGGGAAATCGGCGAGACCGCCGATTTCGGCCGCCGGATCGACGTGCAACTGCCGGGTGATGAGGTCGGCAGGTTGGCTACCACCTTCAACGACATGATCGAGCGAATCGAGGAATCCTTCGAGTCACAGAAAAGGTTCGTGGCCGATTCCTCCCACGAGCTCCGCACGCCGCTGACGGTCATTCGGGGCAACGTGGACTTGCTAAAGCGGCCGCTGGGCAACGAGGACCGGCGCGAATGTCTCTCCGCCATCGAAAGTGAGGCGGAACGCATGAGCAATATCGTAGCCGAGCTGTTGCTCCTAGCCCGGCTGGACTCGGCGCAGGAGTTCGATAGACAACCTGTTGAACTCGACACCCTTCTTCTCGAAGTTTACAGACAAGCGAAGGTCATGGCGCAAGGTAGACGCCTGCTGCTCGGCCACGAGGACTGCGCCGTCGTTACCGGCGACCCCGGCCGGCTGAGGCAAGTCCTCTACAACCTGGTGGACAACGCCACAAAGTACAGCGGCGAAGAAGCCACTATTACCCTCTCCCTTCATAGGTTGGACGGCTGGGTCCGGGTCGACGTCGCAGACACGGGCGTTGGCATCGCCGCCGAGGATCTGCCGCACATTTTCGACCGGTTCTACCGGGTGGACAAGGCCCGGTCGCGCGCCACCGGCGGCACCGGCCTCGGCCTCACCGTAGTCAAGCAGATCGCCGAAGCCCACGGGGGCAAGGTGACTGTTTCCAGCGCTCTCGGCAAGGGCAGCACTTTTTCCGTATGGCTGCCGCTGACCTAATCTTCTCCTAATCTACCTCTAAGCATCGCCTAACGACCATGTGGCATGCTTACATGACAATCATCCATGCCCCGGCTGCTGTCGAGGCGGGACGCTCTAAGGCATCGCCTGTTATTTGATCACGGTTTGACCAGTGGCGGGAAGGACAAGTGCTTAGAAAAGCGGCAGGGCCATTCACAGATTCTCGGCTCAAGGGTCTGCCCCGACGAAGGCACCTTCTCACCGGCCTGGCGACAATACTGATTGTTGCCGCGTTCTCCTCTGCGCTGCTGCAGTGGCGGGCAGGAAGAGCGACGGATAGTCCTTATGGAGCGGCGCCAGCGGTGAGGCCGGGAGGAGTCAAAACACAGGAGAGGCCCTATCTGGGAATAACCTATGTCCCCATCACCACCCAATTGGCTACCAGCCATGGCCTGGCCGCCGATTCCGGAATCTTGATCACCGCGGTGGCGGCGGCAAGCCCGGCCCAAAAGGCGGGCATTCAGCCCGCCGACATAATGACCGAGTTTGCCGGCCAGCGGCTGACCGAGAACACAACCATCCTCGAGATCCTCAACCAGCACGCCGCCGGCCACGCTGTGATGGTCTGCGTTCTCCGGAAGGGAGAACAACGTCAGGTGGAGGTCACCCTCGGCGTGCAATAGGAAGGCTAGACAAAGCCGCGGCGTCTGCGGCGGCTGTGGCCAGTTGTTGACAGCCTGAAATGCCTATGCTAGATTACGAGTGACGGGGAGTAATTAGTTTGTGGTTCAAAGTAAGCCATGGTGAGCCATCGAAGGACCTCAAGAAAGCAAATCGAGAAGCGAGTCCCGCCTCCTGGAGAGACCCTCGATTCTGCGGTTTCCAGCATTGTCGAGGCTACTGGGAGCGCGGCTGGTGCTATCACCCTCTGGGACTCTGAGCGACGCCAGTCGTCTCATAGCTCCACCTACGGCCTCCGCCCCGATGACTTCGAGCGAATAAAGCCGCTAATCGACCAGACTCTTCCCGCTCTTGACGGCGCGGCGACCGGCCAGGCGCTGCTTCCAGTTGATGGAGACGAATCACGCTATCAAGTCGGCACAGCGTCGGCTCCTTTGCGGATGTTCGCTCTTCCTCTCCGCTCGGAAGGTCGGCTCGTGGGCCTGCTGTGCCTTTTCAACCCACCCGAACAGACCGTTCAAGCCGTGAGCACGGGCGGCCTTCAAGAAGTGGTGGTCAACCCCATGGAGGTAGTCTACCAGAACGCCCAACTGCTCCAACGACTGATGGAGGAGAAACGCTGGCTGGAAGGTGTCATTCGCTCCAGCGCCGATGCAATCTTGATAGTCGACCGCGAGTGCCGCGTCGTCGGCTTCAATCCGGCGTGGGAAAGACTAACGGGGCTGCGAGTCAACGAGGCCCGGGGCCGGCCCTGTGGCGAGGTCTTTCCCCTGCGCGCTTCCACAGGCGCTGACGACTACCAGATCGGCCACCTGATGCGCGAGGCGGCCACCGACTGGGAGCGCCGAAATGCAGTCATCCCCAACGTGGAGATGCTCTTGCGCCGGCGCGATGGCAGTGAAGTGCCGGTCGAGACCAGTTACGCGATCGTCCACGACGAGGGGGGAGCCTCTCTCGGCGGCGTCATTACCGTCAGGGACATCACGGCTCGCAAGGAGGCCGAGGCGCTGCAAACCACTTTCATGTCCGTCATCTCCCACGAGCTCCAGACGCCGATCACCATAATCAACGGCTACGCCGGCCTTTTGAGCGACCAGGCTGGCAAGGTAGAGACGGCCCAACTGAAGCAGAAGCTCGACGTCATCAAAGAGGAGAGCGAGCGGCTCAGCCGTATGGTGGAAAACCTGCTCTCAGCCTCCCGCTTTCAGGCGGGCAGACTGGACGTTCAACAGGAGCCGCTCCGGCTGGCTCCCCTTATTCATCGCATCGTCCAGAGGATGCGCAGCATCGGCTTGCGGCAGACCATGACCACCCGCATTCCTCGCGATCTCCCGCTCGTCTACGCGGATCCGGAGAGAATCCACCAAGTTCTCACCAATTTGCTGGAGAACGCGGTGAAATACTCCCCAACGGGCGGCGCCATCCGGGTGTCGGCGGCTGAGGGACCGAAGGAGGTGTTCGTTCGAATCCGGGATAGGGGCGCCGGGGTCGCCGCGGCCGATAGGGAACGCATCTTCCAGCCTTTCTCACGTCTTGACAGTCGCCTTGTCCGTGAGGTGAAGGGCGCTGGACTTGGCCTTTACATTTGCAAAGCGATTGTGGAGGCTCACGGGGGACGGATTTGGGTCGAGGCGCCAGAGGGAGGAGGAGCGCTCCTTGTCTTCAGCCTGCTACGAGACGATCACGTCAACTCCCGCCAGCTTGCGTCGGGGGAAACATATCGAGGAGAGGCACGCATAAGTGGCTGAAACGATCCTGATCGTCGACGACGAGCCCAACATGCTCGACCTCCTCCGCACGACCTTCGACCGTGATGGCATGTTGGCAATTGAGGCTGGGGATGGCTATGCCGCCCTAGAGAGAGTGAGAGAACATCTGCCAGATCTCGTTATCCTGGACGTAATGATGCCTGGCATGGACGGCTTCGAAACGCTCAAAGAGATCCGGCTAATATCCAACGTGCCGGTGATCATGCTTACGGTCGACGCCTCCGAGCGCTCCCGAGTCCGTGGCCTAGAGCTGGGAGCTGATGACTACATCGCTAAGCCCTTCAGCCACCGGGAGCTGCTGAGCCGGGTCAAAGCTGTTCTTCGTCGCACGAGAATGGCAGCGCCTTTGGTCAAGTCCAGGATCGACGTCGATGCCGACCTTTCGATAGATTTCGATAAACGGGAAGTCATCGCGCGTGGCGAGCGTGTCAAGTTGCGTCCTACTGAGTACAAGCTGCTCTATCACCTCGCCAGCAACGCCGGTCGTCTGATGACCCACGAGTCCCTGCTATCGCGGGTGTGGGGACGCGAATATCGCGACGACACCCAGCTCCTCCGCCTCTATGTGACTTACCTCCGGCAGAAAATCGAAAAGGAGCCTTCACGCCCCAAATACATCCTCAACGAGCGAGGCATTGGTTACCGGTTCGCCGAGTTTTAGCTGGCATGATATCTGCTTACTTCACATGGAGTTTAGGTTGTGTCGAGGCGCATATGGAGCGAGCAGATATCAGAATAGTCACGTTTGAATACATCGATGCCGAGTTGTTGCTTGAGTTACAGCAACGCCTCTATCAGGTGCTGCCACGGAGCATGACGGTCAAGGCCGAAACGGCCCTGAGTCTGCCCATTCCCGGAGCGTCATTCAATGCCCGACGCAGCCAATACCTGGCGACGACTTTTCTTGATGCTCTCGAACAGTTGCCCCTTCCGGGCATGCGCGTGATCGGCGTGGCCAACGTGGATCTCTATGCGCCAGACCTTCGCTACGTGTTTGGCCAGGCGAGAATCCTTGGCAGAGAAGGCATCATCTCTCTGGCGCGTCTCCGACAGGAGTACTACGGCAAGTCGGCCAATCGCGAGCTTCTCCTCCAGCGAGCGCGGGTAGAGGCCGTCCACGAGCTCGGCCACACCTTCGGCTTGGAGCACTGCTTCGACCACCACTGCGCCATGTTTCTGTCAAATGGCATTGCCCATACGGATCGCAAGGCCGACGAGTACTGCGCTCAATGCCGCGCCGAGCTCGCCAGCCTCATAGACAGATTCTTGAGACAGAGCGCTGCCTGAGAACTCGCAAAACACTAACGTTTCTCTAACATTCCTCAAGTGCGACTCTAACAAAGCCTCGCTAAAATAACAATTGGGAAGGGAAAGAAAGCAAGTCCAACCAAATCAAAGGAGGCGACAAAATGAGTCTTATCAGATGGGAACCCTTTGGCGACATCACTTCTATTCGGCAGGCTATGGACCAGTTATTCGACGATAGCTTCCTCCGCCCTCAGGCTGCCTGGGTGACGCCCGAGATGCCGACCATCGACATGTACGAGACCGACGATAGCCTGGTCGTCAAGGCCACCTTGCCGGGCGTGAAGCCAGAGGACGTCGACATCAGCGTCACCGGCGATACCCTGACGGTGAAAGGTGAGTCCAAGGCAGACCAAGAGGTTAAGAGAGAGAACTATATCAGGAAAGAACGCCGCCACGGCTCTTTCAGTCGGGCCATCGCCCTGCCGCTGCCCGTCCAGGTCGACAAGGCTCAGGCGCTTTACGAGAACGGCGTGCTGACCCTGACGCTGCCCAAGGCCGAAGAAATCAAGCCAAAGTCCATCAAGGTCCACGCCGTCACCGAAGGCAAAGTCAAGTAATCTTTGCCGCAAACTCAGGCGCTTGCCGTTTTGATTGAGAACCCGGAGGACTGGACCTCCGGGTTCCCTGGACCCGGCTACGCGTCCAGACGGTAGAGCTGCCCAGAGGCAGTCTGGCGTTTGCGAGTAGATGGCGAATAACCGAATGAGCGGCGAGCATCCGCTTATTCGCTGTTCCATTCGATGACGCCGTCGCTCCCCTCACTGGCAAGCAAACGGACCACAGGCCAATCACCGGCCGACAATGGTCGGCGCAAGCTCCCGAACCGCCAGACATGGCCTGCTCGTCTTTCTATTGCCCCACGCCCCACAGCCGCCCTGTCCCGTCGACGCTGCCCGAGGCGAGCGTCTTCCCGTCGGGCGAGAAGGCCACACCGTAAACCCGACTGGAGTGAACGGCGATGGTGCACAGCTCCCGGCCGCCAGCCACCGCCCATAGCTTGACCGTCCCGTCGTGGCTTCCAAAGGCAACGGTCTGCTCGACGGTGAGCGGCCCTCGCTTCTCCAGCCTGTTCTCTAGGCTGCCGCCGCGCGCCCACCCCATGACGGGGCAGAGGTCGTCTTCCGCCTCATCGAAATCGTGAACCTTGACGACGTCGGGATGGTCGAGCCTGGCTCCCAGTTGGGCTTCGAAGTCGAACTGTTCGCGGTAGTGACGGAAGTCACTGTTGCCCACGCCCGGCATGTCGCGCCGGAGGACCTTGAAGGCACGGGGCGCCGGGTCGGGAGTGAGCTGTCATAGAATTCGGGAGCGGATTGAGCGGACGCAAACGGTCATCCGTGAAATCCGTTCTCAGAAATCCAGTGACAGCCGGCCCGCTGGACTGTATTCGATTCTTCGTGCGTGATAGACAGATAGAGATGAATATGGTAAGATCGAGACAGATGGAGGTGTGGGAATGGAACAGGCAAACTCCGTAGATGAGTTCTTGACGTTGGAACAGGCAGAACGGCGCTACGCGGTCAAGCGTAGTACGCTCTATCGCTACATCGGGAAAGGTTATCTGTCAACATATCGCCGAGCTATGGATAAACGGGCCTACGTCAAGGCTGCCGATATCGAGGCGCTCCGCCGCTTTCGACAAACCGTAGCCGTCGGTGGGGTGACCTTGGCGGCCGTTGAGCGCGCCCGTGACTTCCAGCGCCGCGTTTTCGGAGAGCGGCAATTCTCCACGTCGTCGGCCGAGTTGATTGAAAAGGGGCGCCGTGAGCGCGACGAAGAGCTGCCGTGAACGGGACGATTGCAACCAAGATGGTTGCCGTCGATGCCAGCCTGGTCGCGATGTGGGTACTTCCAGAGCGGTACAGCTCACTCGCTCTGAGACTGGCATCCGACTGGGCGCGAGCGAAAGCCGAGGTCATTGCCCCCGCCTTTATGTTTGCCGAGGTGACAAACGCGGTAAGTAAGCGAGTACGGCGGGGAGAGCTCAGTCTGGCGCAAGCGCAGAAGGCAATGCAGGTTGTGCTTGGCTTTGGCGTGCGTCAGGAGGATGAACAGAATCTGTATGAACGTGCGCTAGAACTCGCCCACCGCTTGAATCGCCCTTCACCTTACGACGCTATCTACATGGCGCTGGCCGAATTTCGAGGATGTGAGTTGTGGACAGGAGACGAGCGGCTCTACAACGCCACCGGCGCGCAGTTGCCCTGGCTGCGCTGGGTTGGCGCCTACACGCCCTGAGCGCTGGCAGCCATCAGCCACGCCAAACCTTCATTCACGGGAGCTTGACGGCTCTCGCACCAGCATCGTAGACTATCATGCAGAAAGCAGTGTTGAGAGGTCGCTATGGGGCGAACTGACGTTAGACAGGCCAATTTCCTGTTGCCGGTTGATCTGATAGAAGAACTGCGGCGCAGCGTGCCCCGGCGTGAGCAAAGCAAGTTGGCAGTGGACGCGTTGCGGAACGAATTGCGGCGCCTCTGCCTGCGGCGCTCCCTGGATGAGTCGTTCGGCGCCTGGAGTGAGGAGCTCCACCCCGAGCTGGCGAAAGGAGTCGAGCACTTCATCAGGGCGGGTCGACAATCGTCTCGCAGGGCCAGACGTCCCGAACCATGAGAGCCGTGCTCATAGACACCGACATCCCAGTAGATTCCTTGCGTGGCCGTTCAATTGTACCAGAGTCCCAGTAAAGCAGAGGAATAATGAAGAGAGAGGACTGCCTTCAATCAATCGCGCGGAACGTCAAGAACGGCAACCTCGTCAAACACATGCTGGCGACGGAGGCGATAATGCGGTGTCTGGCCAGGAGGTTTGGCCAGGACGAGGATCGATGGGGCCTCGCCGGCCTCCTGCACGACGTGGACGTGGAGATTACCGGCAGCGACATGACGAAGCACAGCAAGGTGGGCGGCGAGATGTCAAAGGAACTGGGTGCGGACGAAGAAATGGCCGCTGCCATCGTCGCCCACAACGAGGCGCACGGAGTGCCCCGTGATAGCCTCATGGCCAAGGCGCTTTTCGCCGCCGACCCTCTCACCGGATTCCTAACCGCCGTGGCCCTGGTGCGCCTGGACAAGAAACTCGCGAGCGTCGAGGTTCGCTCAGCCCTCAAGCGCCTTCCCGAGAAGCGGTTTGCCGCCGGCGCCAACCGGGACCAAATGGCCACCTCCCGGGAGCTCGGCATGGCATTGGAGGACTTCGTGCGCCTCGGCCTCGAAGCTATGCAAGCCATCGCCCCCGACCTCGGACTCTAGTTCACCTGTGGTAAAATAGGGGCGAAGTTCGAGGATAGGAGGGGACTTGAAGGTCCTTGGCATTATCGGCAGCCCGAGGGCGGATGGGAACACCGACCTTCTGGTGTCGCGCCTGTTGGTGGGCGCAGCAGCAGCCGGCGCCCACACAGAGAAAGTTCGCCTGGGCGATCTCAACTATCGGCCCTGCGATGGCTGCGAATCCTGCAAGCCTACGGGCGTCTGCGTGATCGACGACGACCTGCAGCCGGTCCATAGGAAGCTGACCGAGGCTGACGCCCTCGTTCTCGGCTCGCCGATCTACTGGCACGGCTTGACCGCCCAGACCAAGGCCCTCATCGACCGCTGCCAGTGCTTCTGGAACCTCCGGACGGTGCTGCGCAAGGCGCACGCCGGTGCCAGGCGCCCCGCCATCTTCGTATCCCTCGGCGGGCAGCGCCAACCCCGTTTCGAACTGGCTATACCCACCGTTAAGCTCTGGTTTAGCGTTCTCGGCTTCGCCTACACCGGCCAACTGCTCGTGCCGAACCTCGACTCACCCGGCGAAATCGTAAGGCGCGAGGACGTCTGGAGCCACGCGCTAGAGATAGGCAGAGACTTGGCCGTCCGCCGCTAGCTGGCGGTCATGCCGCCATCGATAAGGATCATCGCGCCCGTGATATAGCTTCCTGCCTCGGAAGCGAGCAGAATGGCAACACCTACCACCTCGTCCGGCCGCGCCAAGCGGCCGAGCACCGAATATCCTTTTAGCATCTCGAACAAGGCTGGATTGGCGCGAAGCCCAGCCGTAAACTCGGTCTCGACGTAACCCGGCGCCATCGCGTTTACCAGGATGTTGTGGCGCGCCCATTCGAGAGCCAGCACTTTGGTTAGTTGGACTATCGCTCCCTTGGTGGCCGAGTAAACCGAGAGTCGTGGAAGACCGATCTCCGCTCCCACTGAACCCATGTTGATGATCCTCCCCTGCTCCTGCTGAATCATGACCTTGCCCACCGCTTGGCAGCAAAGGAAAGTGCCCTTGAAGTTGACGGCCACTAGCCGATCGAACTCCTCCTCCGATATCGTCTCGAATCGCTTGTAGTAGGGGCTGATGCCCGCGTTGTTTACGAGAATATCGATCCGCCCAAAGGTCTCAAGTGACTTTGCCACGAGGCTGTCCACTTCGGCAGACAGGCTAACATCAGTCTTCACCGCTAGCGACCGCCGTCCGCGTTGGCGGATCTCTTCGGCCACTTTTTCCACGTCCCCAATGGTCCTGCTCGTAACTATTACGTCGGCGCCGGCCTCGGCGTAGCCCAAGGCGATCTCCCTTCCCATTCCCCGGCTTCCGCCGGTCACCAACGCCACTTTTCCCGCTAGAGAAAACCTATCAAGGGCTGCCAAGCGATTCACCTCCGAAGATATTCGTGGGACCTCGCCCACCGTTCAATGCCTGCGATTACACAAACTTCGTTGGAGCGAGGCAACCCGCATCCTGTCCGATCACGGCACCTTGACCGGGCCAAGCCTCAAGAGCGTGCTGCCATTGGCCAATTGAAGTCGAGTGTCCCCCGCATAGAGGCCGAAGTCCAACCAGTATCGACCGGGTGGCAGGTTTTCCGGCAACTGAATTGAGCGCCGGTCGACAAACTCCTCGCCCACCCGCCACTGCGAGGTGGACTCTTCACCGTTGAGCGGAGCAGCGTCCTTCTGCGCCCAGCGTTCTCCCCTGTCGTCGAGGAAGTGGACAAACACGACATAGTCCGTATCCATTTTGCCCGTCGCTTTCCAGGTTAGGGACAGCCTTACCTCGCCACCCGGGGTCGCCGTCTTGGACAGCCCGGCGTCCAGCAACTTGATCTTGCCGCCGAAGCTCAGGTTCACCGGCAGACGAGGGGGATCTCCCCTGTCGACGCCGTAGCGCCTGACCGCTGTATCGCTCAGATCCCGGGAGCGGCCCGGAAAAGTATTTCTATTCAGCCAACCGGTAATCAGCTCTGAGCCCGGCCCGATCCCGTTTTGATAAAACGCTAGCCACAGGACGTCATGCTTGGCCGCCAGCTCGGGTAGCCGCTGCGCCACTCGTTCCGCCAATCCCCTCTCGAAATAGCCGGGCCCGACAATGAAATAGTCCCAGGGCAGATGCCGATGGCTCAAGCTGGCGTAGTAGCCTGCCTGTTCGAGTGTGATAAAGATCAGGCCATCGCCATCAGATGCGTTGGCGTCGAGGTAAGCTACCAGCCTCTGCGGATCCCAGAAAGAGGGTGGAAGGGGTGGCCGCAGGTAAAAATCACGCCAGCTTAGTATTCCAACGACGACCAGACCGGCCAAAGCCAGGAATGACACCTGTCGCGCCGTGTGGGCCAGCGACACTAGGCCGCGAGCCACCAGCAGCAAGAAGAAAGGCAATACGACGACTAGGTAGCGGGAAGGCAAAGGAAGACGAAGCCATATCTCCGCTATCGCATAGGTCAGGACCAACGAGAATACCAGGGCGATTGAAAGAAACCCGTCGCGACGGGAGGTTCCGACATTCCTCACATCGGACCCGCGCCAGCGCCTCAGCGTAGCCAGCGCCAGCGCCCCCAACGGCACCGCTACGCAAAGAGCCGTGACCGCACCATAACTGAAAGTGGCGTACTCGTTTACCGTTAGGTGGCGCAGCGCGTCGGCGGCAAAGGACCACGGCGAAATCGCGCTCTCTCCGTATTCTCGTGGCGCCAGCCCATTGCCGATCTTCTCGAGGGTGGAGGCAATTGCTATCCAGCCCCAGGGGGCGTATAGGACACCGATGGCAGCAAATGTGGCGATCCATGGCTTCAGCCTTCGCCGGCCGTCGCGGCTCATCACAACGTAAGCCAAATGAGCCATCACCACGCCGAGCAGAAGATACGAGGTCAGCAAGCCGGCGACACTAGAAAATGCGAAGGCCAGCCACGCTCCCCACCGTCCATCGCCAGCCCTGTAGCGCTCCGCGTCTAACGCTCGAAAGAAGGTGAAAGTGGACAGAGCGGCAAAGAAGCCGGCAGCAATGAAATCGCGCACCTCGGCGCTGTGGACGATGCCGAGCGGCGAGACGGCCATCAGCACTGCCGCCAGAATCCCCAGCCGCGGCCCGCCGAAACGCCGCCCGATGGCGCTGACAACGGCAACGCTCAGCAGCCCGAAAATCAGCGATAGGTATTTCGCGGCGAACGGCGTGGTGCCCACTGCCAGCATCCAATAGTGAAGAAGAAGGTAGAACAGCGGAGGATGGACGTCCTGGGCGCTGAGGAGGAACACCTCTCGGGGCCCCAGCCAGGCCAGGGCCAGCGACAAGCCGCCGTCCATTCCCAGCTCGGCCCTGTCGAGACCAATTAGCCGTAGGACAAAGGCAAAGAGAAGAACCGCCAGGGCGACACAGACGTATTTGGCGTTATTCCGTCGAGTAGAGCGCCAGCCTGACCCCCGAGAAGGCGTGCTCTTCGACTTTGCGCAAGTGACTGCCAAGCCATTTCTCCACAAGTCCATCGGCATCCCAGGCGGTATTGGCTACGGGAACGGCCCAAATTCGCTTGTATGAGGTCGCCAGTTCCGCAAGAGATCGCTCGGTTCCGGCCCGGTCGAGTGGCATGTTGGAGGGAAGCATGCCTCGAGGCGTGCTGCCTCGATAGTAATACAAGAAGGTGGGATCCGGGTAGTTGAGCAGGATATAGTCCCCACTCCTCTCTTGCTGTCGAATCTCGGCTACCATAGCGCGCCAGCCCGCACTTTTGGCGTATTGCGGCTCGAAGAAGTAGTTTCCCATCGATTGAACAGCCACCACGCCCACCAGGGCCGTCGCCAGGACAATTCCCGGCCAGCGCCAGGGCGTCAAGGTCACTGCCCCAAGGGAGATGACCAGAGCAAAGGCAGAAACGATGATTACGAGATGGCGCTCGTCGAACATGGGACGCCAAAGGGAGAGGGTGAAGAGCAGGAGGGTTGGAGCCGCCAGGTAGAAGGCGCCGACGGCCAGGGGCCAGGTCACACTCGCCCTCCTCGCCATCACCAGCCCGACCGCGGCCAACAACAACGCCAGCCCGACCATCGCAAACACCGACGGTCGCTGCTCGACGTCGACCGTGGTTCCCGCGCCAAGGGCGACAAGGGTACGCTCCAGAGATTCCCACCCATTCACCGGCTGGATCCAATCGGCCGAGTGGGAGGTAAAAGGAACCCTGGCCCACCAAACCCAGGGCAGGTAGGCAACGGCGAGGAGGGCCTGCGCCGAAAGCCACCGCCTAAGCGCTGCCAGCCACTCCTGTCGGTGAAATGGCAGCAGCGCCAGAGTGGCGACGTTCTCGGTCAGAACGATGTACAGGGCCGAGTAATGGGTGAGCACAGCAGCGTAGGTCACCAAGGCATAGGCGAGCCAATTCCTACGCTTCGACAGGTCTGTAAGACTGAGAGCAACCGACGCGGTGGCGAAGAAGGCCAACATGGTGTAGCTTCTGGCATCTTGAGAGTGCCAGAGGAGGAAGGGGTTGATGGCCACTAGGAGGGACGCCAGCAGGGCCGCGCTCGTGACGGGCCCGCGCCCTCCCGCAAGCCGCTTCGTCAAGACCCTCGCAAGCCCGAACGTCGCGGGCACCACGAGAAGGCCAAACGCTACCGACACAAAGCGGACGGCAAACTCGCCATCGCCGGCGATACGTATCCAGAAATGTAAGGTCGCGTAATACAATGGTGGGTGCGGCTCGCCGGTCGACAGGAGGTTGAACAGCCTACCGAGGTCCCAATTGGCCGCCATAACGCTGAAAGATTCGTCCCCCCGCAGTGACACAAAGTCGAGGCGGGCCAGCCGCAGGGCGAAAGCGAAGAGCGCGATCAGCAGCGCTAAGATGGTCGTCTTCTTCGCCATACCATAGCCGCAACAAGCAGGATTATCGAGGAAAGCAATGTCAGTCCGGTGATCGCGTACCCGACCTTGAAGGAAGCCGGCTCGAAGGTCATTTCGATTACGTGCCTGCCGGGGTCGAGGGCCACCCCGCGTAGGGTCACATCGGCGCGCAGGATTTTCGACGGCTTGCCGTCCACTTTGACTTTCCAGCCAGGGTAGAACACCTCGCTCACGAGAAGGATGCCCGGCTTATCGATCTGAGTCTCAATCAGGAGCCTATCGGGTCGGGGCGACGAGAAGGTCGCCTCCGACGGTCCGGCTCCTTGCCCGGACAGCTTGAGACCGGAATCATCGGCCAGGACGACGACATTGCGAGGGTCGAACTCGGCGGAGCCCAGAATGGCCAGAGCCTTTTCGTCGCTCGGCTCAACTCTGGCCTCATGGATAACCGAGGCTCTGGGCAAAGGATCGGGCAACTCGTAAAGGTGTATTTTGTCCTCCGTCAAGATCTTCTTGCCCAGAGGATAGTCTCCCCGCCAGGTCACCAAATACCGGACGTTCAAGATCTGCCACCACCGCTCCCACGGCAGCTTCTCGAGTTGCTTGTATCTCTTCACCACGAGGGGGCTGGCCCCCATAATGTCTTCCACGCCGTAGACAAGGCCGTAGTTGAGGGGAATCTGGTATTCGTTGTATACCCTCCCTAGCTTGCTGTGCTCCTGCAGGTAGCGCACGAGCGGCGTCGCAACGTAATGATCCTCCGGCTTCTTCTCTTCGAGGTTGTTCTTCCAGTTCACTGAGAACAAGTCAAAGACGATCAGGGCGACGGCGGCCAGAGAGAAAAGCGGCGTGGCAAGGCCGTTTTCCCTCGCCCGCAGCAGGCCATACCCGAGCAACAGAAGGAGGCTGAGGAAGGACATCCCGCCCATCACGCTGTCGAGTTTCTCGAAGCGCAGGTCGAGGATGAAGATGACGCCGAGCAGAGCGAGCGCCCCCACACCACACACAAGCAGTACTCTGGCCGCCCTAGCGACTCGCGCCGTGTCGAGTCGCCCCTCGGCCAGCAAAAGCGCTCCGTAGCCCGCCAATTGGGCAGCGGCAAAGCTCGTCAGGTATATAGCTCTCTCCTGATCGCGAAAGGTGGAGAAGCCGGGAGCGAGCAAGTAGAACGCGCTATAAAGAAAAGTGTTGCCGCCAAAGGAAATAGCCAGTGACAGGCCCGCAAAGAACACCCAATAGAGCACCTCCCTGGCGCGACGGAACTGAATGGCCAACACCGCCAGTGCCACGGGGAAGATCCCGACGTACATCGGCGACATCACTGAAACCGAGCCCGGAAGCGCTATCTGGAGAATGTCTTTCAGAGGAAAGCCTCCGCTGGTGAAGCCATAGGTCAGCTTGTCCCGCGTGGAGACGCGCATGAACTCGTAGGTCGGCACTAACTGTATAGCCGCCAGGCCGATCCCCACGATCAGGAGCGCTGGCAACACCCAGCAGGCGGCAAAGGCGGCGCGCTTCCCCTGATCGCGATATAACACTGCCAATCTGAAAGCCAGGTAAGCCACGGTCCCGTAGACAACGTACATAAAGGCCTGTGGGTGGCCGGCGAGGGCAGACAGGCCGAGGGCGAGCCCGCCGCCGATGGTAGCAGCAAGCTGCGACCGCGCCGAGATTCGCGGGCGAGTGGCCAGGTGGGCGAACAGCAGGATCAGGGGCAGCCAGACTTCCACTTCGAGGATAGACACGCACTGGGTAGGGTAGGAGGTGAGATAGCCGCTGAAGGCGAACACCAGGCCGGCCACGGCGGCGGCAAAGCGGTTCCTGAAAAGCACCATCCCAAAGGCGTAGGCGAACACGGCAGCCAGGAAGATGTGGAAAACCACCTCGGCCTCATAGGCCCGGAAGGGAAACTGGGCGCCCCTAATCAGAATCGTGAACCAACTGAGGGGATAGAACACCGCCGACTGAATATCGGCGACAAAAGGATGGCCGCCGAGAGCGTAAGGCTGCCAGAGGGGAATCCTTCCGGCAAGCAATTCCTGCGCCCGGAAGAAAGCGAAGGGGTAGAACTGGTCGATGAAGTCTCCCTTGGGAAAGGAGGCGCGATTGACGGCGTCAGGCGTGATGATCCGCCAGTAGAAGAGGGCGGTGCCGAATAAGTACATCGCCACGACGGCGCTGTCCCGCCACGCCCTCTCGAATAGCCACTGCAGACGGGCCAGGCCAGCGCGGGAGGCCAAGCTGGCTTCCGCCCTGGGCAGCGTTACATCGGCCATCCGGTCAACTTTGTCGACTTCATCACTCCCCCGCGACCCCTGGGTTTGCTAGTGGCGATTATAACGCTTCCGCGAAGGCTTGTCCATCGAGACAAGATCGAAACGGCGGCGAAAGCTTACACCATTACGTATTTTCGCCCCCGCGAAGGATGACATCGTGCGCGCCGGCTTCTCTGAAGCTCAGCTCCGACACCAAAGTAAGGCGAGCCTTGCCGTGGTACTCTTGCAGAGAGCGCGCCCCGCAGTTGCACATCACGGCCTTGATCTTGGAAAGCGTGGTGCGCACATTTTCGGCGAGCCCTCCAGCGTACGGCACGTAGGCGTCCACCCCTTCCTCAAAAGGCAGTACGCCGCCCTTTCCCCCTAAATCATACCTTTGCCAGTTTCTGGCTCGGTTGCTTCCCTCTCCCCAATACTCTTTGACGTAGCTCGATCCCAGCTTCAACCTTTGCGACGGGCTCTCGTCAAAGCGGGCGAAGTATCGCCCCATCATCACGAAATCGGCTCCCATCGCCAGAGCTAGAGCGATGTGATAATCGTAGACCAGCCCGCCATCGGAACAAAGCGGAATGTAAACGCCCATCTTGTCGTAGTACTCATCCCGCGCTCGGTCGACCTCAATAACCGCGGTCGCCTGTCCTCTGCCGATGCCTTTCTCCTCGCTTGTGATGCATATCGAACCGCCGCCGATCCCGATCTTGACGAAGTCGGCGCCCGACTCTGCGAGGAACAGGAAGCCCTCGCGATCCACCACATTGCCGCCACCTACCTTGACCGAATCGCCGTACTCCTCCTTGACGAAGCGGATAGTATCTCCCTGCCACTCCGTGAATCCGTCGGAGGAATCCACGCACAGCATGTCGACCCCGGCCTCCACCAGGGCAGGTACCCTTTCTCGATAATCCCTCGTGTTGATCCCAGCTCCCACCACCAGCCTCTTCTTAGCGTCTACCAGCTCCTGGGGATTGTCCTTATGCGCATCATAGTCTTTTCTAAACACGAGGTAGAGCAGTCGCTGCGCTTCGTCCACGATAGGAAGACAATTCAGTTTGTGGCCCCATAGCAGATCGTTTGCCTCTTCCAAAGTGGTCGTCTCTCCCCCACAGACCATCTGGGAAAACGGAGTCATGAATTCCTCGACCTTCGCATCGACCGGGGTCCTAGAAGGTCTGTAGTCCCGACTGGTAACGATGCCCAACAAGCGCCCTGACGGCGAGCCATCCGCGGTGATCGCGATCGAGGAGTGGCCAGTTTTCTCCTTGAGAGCAAGAACATCTGCCAGCGTGTGCTTGGGAGTGAGGTTTGAGTCGCTGACCACGAACCCCGCCTTGTGCTTCTTGACCCGCCTCACCATTTCGGCTTGCTCCTCGATGGGCTGAGACTGGTATATGAACGATATCCCCCCGGACCTTGCCAGGGCAATGGCAAGGCGGTCGTTGGACACAGACTGCATGACCGCGGACGAAAGAGGAATATTGAGGTTCAACGACGAAGCCTCACCCTTGCGAAACCTCACAACTGGGGTACGCAATTCCACGTTTTCGGCAATGCAATCCCTGGCCGTAAGGTTTGGAATCAGCATGTATTCTCTGAATGTGCGGGAAGGCTCGTTGCAATAGTAGGCCACGTCACCTCACCTCTTTTGTCGTGGAGTTCTAAATCGTGTCCCGCCATCGAAGTGTTAATCACTCCGATGGTATAGATTGCCGCGATCACCTCGATCGCGGCTCCATCGTAATTATACTAGCATACCGAAATGCAAACAACCTCTCCCACTATTCAAGATGATAGTGGCGGTCCAGTCCAGCACGTTCGACAGCTATCATCTCGTCTTCACACGCAGAGCAGCAATATCGACGTCGGTGAGGGTCCCGTTTGCCACTTCCCATTCACGCCCCACCAAAGGATTCACTTCACAGGTGATAGGTAGGAAGTTGTGGAGGCGCTTGTAGCACTTATTGCAGGCATTGCAGACCGTGATCTCCGCTTCACGCCCTTCCCTGACCTTCTGTGCCCAGTAGGGATCGGCGATGAGCTGGCGGCCGACGGCGATGAGATCGGCTTTCCCTTCCCGCAAAACGCGCTCGGTTACCTCTCCGGTGTTCATGCGGCCGACGGCGATAACCTTGGCCCTCGTTACCACTCCCTTGACCGCTGCTGCCAGATCGGCGTGGGTGGCCATCGGCATGTTCTTGCGGGGCATGACGTAGTCTTTCCTGCCGGGACCATGCGCGACCGAGATGTCAAGTACGTCCACGCCGGCATTTTCGAGGGCGACGGCGAATGGCAGCGTGTCCTCGATCGTGATGCCGTCGTCAAAGTATTCTATGGCGCTGTGCCGATACATTATCACGTAGTCGTCACCCACAGCGGCGCGCGTTCCGGCGACGAGCTCCAGGGCGAAGCGCATGCGCCGCTCCAGGCTGCCGCCATATTCATCGGTGCGCTTATTGGTTCGGGGTGAGAAGAACTCCTGGGCGAAATGGCTATGGGCGCCGTGCAAGTTCACGGCATCGAACCCGGCTTCCTTTGCCATAGCGGCAGCAAAGGCGAGCCGCTGAACGGTATCTCGGATCTCCTGTCTAGTGATCTCTCTCATGCCGTCGGTGGCGGAAGGCGCCACCGCCTCACCCGACGGTAACTTATTTCCGCACAACAATTGGATCGCCGCTTTGGCCCCCGCCGCATGTATCGCTTCGACTAGTCTAGCCACTCCGGCGACGAACGACGCCTTCTGGAAAACGTCGATTGGCGTGGCCTGAGCGATGACAAGGCCGGCGCCACCCTTGGCCCGCTCAGCATAGTAGGTGACGGCCCGGTCCGAGCGCAGGCCGAAATTCGTGGCCATCGGCGGCATAACAATCCTGTTTTTGAGCTTGAGTGCGCCAATTTCCAGCGGCTCGAAAAGCATCTGACCATCTCCTATCAAACTGCAGGTTTTTCCTTTTGTCTCGCCCCTGTCACTCAATGGTGGCACTGCGTAGAAGGCTTCCCAGATGGCATCTCTTGCCCGATCTAAGCAAGTAGTGGAAAGTTCCTTTCGGTCTTCCACGCTCAAAGGGTGAAAGAAACTTTCCTCGATCTACTTAGTAGCTCGCCAATTCCCGCAGGTCAGTCTTGAATCAGGCACTGAGGCGACTAGCAGAGTACCACCAAGCCTGTCGCCCTTGCTGACACCAACTGGCGGCCACAAAAAACGGAGATCCTTATGGCACGGTGCGATTATATTCCCTTTTGAGGTAGTGATCAATCCTCCGATGTGTACTCGTCCAGTAACAGGGGTTACTGGACGAGCACAGGCTGCAACCCACCGTTTGGAGGTGGGATTTCCGGCCTTGCCGATTCACCTTCAAACGATGGTACTGCATTGGGAGACAGGAATGTGCGATAATAAGTTTGTGGTCGACAAGGTTGCAAGGAGGACGACGTGAACATCGAATATACGGTTCAAATCTGGAAAGAGGGCGGACAATTCGTAGCCCACGCCATGCCACTGGACCTGACGAGCTCGGGTCGAACGCCCGAAGAGGCGCGAAAAGCGCTGGATGAGGCGGTAACTCTGTTTCTCGAGACTGCCGGAGAAATGGGGACGCTCGATGACGTACTTCTCGAGAGCGGCTACGAACTTGAGCAAGGAAACTGGATCAGTCCTGTGTGGGTTGGGGTCGAAATGCATTCGATCGCAGTTGGCGCCGAGGCGTGGCGAAGATAACTCCCGTTCACTGGAGAGTGTTGGAAAGGGTCGTTCAGGCCGCAGGTTTTCGGTTTGCCAGGCAAGTGGGCAGCTACCGCTCTTACGTCAAATCCGGCGTCTCCAGACCGCTGGTAATCACTACTTGCGATGAAGTTCCAGTATCCATCATAAGAAGCAACGTGAAGACGGCAGGAATCTCAAGAGACCAATACTTCCGTTTGCTCGCGGAAGACTAGCGCCAGACTTTTGGAGCACGGTCTCGCTCTGCCATGCGAGGGATCGCGCGGACCGAAGCAGCCTTTTCCGTGGCCGCCTCGCTCCAGGCAGCGTGCGTCGCCTTGTCCCATTCCTCGCCGGCCAGAACGGTGGCTCTCGAATGAGAGGCCAGACTACCCTTTAGTGAGCGCTTATGTTCTGGCGGAACGAAGTAGACTTCTACGTGATCATTCACCAGACGTTGGAGCGCGATCCATCCAGCCTGAACGCCGAGCCTATCGCGAATCTCCTTTGATATGACTATCTGGCCCCTTGAGCCTACGACGTTGGCCACCGCATGTTCTCCAACTCTTCCGTAGAAACAAGATAACATGAAATGGTCTGCGCAGCAAGCGCGCTGATTTTGCAGACCTGGTACAGAGAGTGCACCAGGTCCTGGGGTCGCACCCTCGGCTCAGACAGCCGAGAAAAAGCGATCACACCGTATCTCCGCGCTGGGCAGACGCATGACACGGAGGTCTACAGAGTAAGGATAGTCGATTTTCGATGTAGTGGGAAATCAGAAATGAGGGATCGAGCGGAACACAAAAAACCTACGGCCTACGACCTCTGGGGCGGGCTGGGAATCACCGAGCACCCGGGCGGGGTGAACGCCACCCGCCGGCTCATCGCCCTATGCGGCGTCCGGCCGGGCCAGAACGTGCTGGTCATCGGCTGTGGCACCGGCCATACGGCCTGCCTGCTGGCCAAGGAATACGGCGCCAGAGTCGTCGCCCTCGACGTCAGCCCGCAGGTTCTGAGATGGGCCGGGAGAAGAGTGGCAGCAGAAGGCGTAAGCGACAGGGTGATCCTCATGGTGGCCGACGCCCAGAACCTCCCCTTCGCCCCCGGTAGCTTCGACGCCGCCGTCGCCGAGTCCGTACTCATGTTCTGCGACCAGGCGCAAGCAGCGACCGAGGCTCGCCGGGTTCTAAAGCCAGGAGGTGTGTTCGGAGACAACGAGCTGACCTATCTCAAGCCCCCGCCGGACCGCCTGCGCTCCCTTCTTTCCGGCGAGATCTTCGGCGTGCGGGTTCGAGCCCTGAACGAGGTCGAGTGGAAAGCGGTTTTCGCCGGCGCCGGGTTCGCCCGAGTGACATCAGTTCTGCATCGCCTCTCTGTCTGGGAACAGCTCTGGAGCCACCTCCAGATCGACGGCGTTCGGCAGTATCTCACGGCCACCATCCAGTCACTTCGCGACCCGACAGTTAGATCCCTTGCCTTCAACTTGGACGTACTCCGGCAAGCCATCCGATTAGTGCCCTACGTCGGCTACGGTCTGTACGTGTGCCGGAATGCGCCGCCGGACGATAATTAGCTACCTTGCCGCCTTCTCTTCCTTTTGGTATTCGAAGGCAGTCACCTTTTGAGCGCTCTTCTTATGAGGCCGTCGGAACAGGAGGCATCTCGGCCCTTGCTCGCCGGGAGAGAGCGTGGACCAGCGAAACGAAGATGCCGATGAAGGCCATGCCGGCGGCTGCCGCCGACGCTTGCCGAAAACCGAGGATATAGGCAGCACTGCCCGCTGGACCGGGTGCTGCCCCCACCACTGCCGCTGCCATGATAGCGCCAGAGATGCTTACGCCGATCATATTCCCAAACTGGCGAGAAGTCTCCAATATTCCCGCGGCGAAGCCCCGCAAATGGGCTGGCGCCTCGCTCATGATGATGACGTTGTTTGGCGTGTCGAAGAAGCCAACGGTAACGCCCAGTCCAAGGCTGGCAGCCATCAGAAGAACAAAGGGCCAGCTGGGAGCGAGAAACCCCATTATTGCCAGCCCGATAGCGACGAGACCCATGGCCACCGGACACAGAAACCTCCATCGCGTCCGGTCGTAAACCCTCCCGCTCAGGGGCGACCCCAGCATTTTACCTGCCGACATTGCAATCAGAGCCGCCCCTACATGCGCCGGCGAGAGCCCGAGGCCCTTCTCGATCAGGAATGGCATGAGGAAGAAAGAGGACATCATTGTCGTGCGGAGAATGAGGTTGGCAACGAGGGAGAAGCTGAAGGTTGCGTTACGCAAAGCAGTCAGATCCACCATCGGCTGGGAGGCGCGCCTCTCGACAGCGGCAAACAGCAGCAAACCCATGATGGTCGCGGCCAGAAGTCCGCCATGATAGCGCCAGCCTTCAGAGGAGCTGGCTTCACCTGCGTGCAGGTGGCTGAAGGCAAGAGAGAAGACACTCAGCGTCGCGGCCAGAAGGGCCGCTCCTAGAAGGTCGACTTTCGGCGGATCCTTTGCTCGGGTATCGCCCGGTAGGTTTCGGCCTGCCACCATGGCGACCAGGCCAACGGGAAGCGTAACGTAGAACAGCCATTGCCAGTTCAAGTATTGGGCTAGAGACACGCTGAGGACAATCCCCAGAAGCCCGCCGAAGGAAGCAGACATTCCGATGATGCCAATGGCCACGCCCCTGTCCTTAGCCGTGAAGGTATTGGTGATTATGGCTAGGCTGTTTCCGGATATTAGCGCTCCGCCTACACCCTGAGCCAGACGGAGCGCGATCAAGGCTCCGAAGTCCTGCACAAAGCCGCAAAGAGTACCGACGCCAGTGTAGAGGACAATTCCAGCCAGATAGACGTTCCGGTGCCCGTAGAGGTCGCCCAACCTGCCCGCGACAAGCAGCGAACTGGCAAGAATCAAAAGGTATGCGGTCTGCACCCAACCCGCCGTGCCAGGATCGACGTGGAAGAAGTCCGCGATGGTCGGCATGATGGCCGATAGGGGACTAATCGTCAGCATGATCAGGAAATTGGTGACGACGCAGGCGGCAATGGCAGCGCTCTTGTGGCTAGTCATGAGTGCCCTCCTCGAACTTGCAGACGGCCTCAGCATATCAGCCGCGTGGTACCTTGTCAACCGCCGTCGGCGCTGCAACCAAGCATTGTGCTCCTTATCGCCATGCCGGTTATAGCTTCGCAGTTCAGCTAATCCCACTGCTGACACTTGCCCTTCCCAAGCGTGAATTTGGACTCATGCTCCTTTTGATCCCTAGAAATGCAGCCGAAAACTGGCAATATGCAGAGACCCGCGAATTCTGTCCCCA